>DIUS01000034.1:2680-5384 GCA_002423075.1 Microbacteriaceae bacterium UBA6152 | reverse complement strand
CCAGTGCGAACTCGCGCGCCGAGAGCTCGGTCGTCTGAGTACCGACAGTCACGCGTCGAGTGGTGAGGTCGAGGGCGATATCGCCGTGCCGTAGCACCGTCTCAGCGACCGACTGCTGGCCCGATTCTCGCAGGCGCAGTCGGATGCGCGCCATGAGCTCGTCGAACTTGAAGGGCTTCGGCAGATAGTCATTGGCACCCCCGTCGAGCCCCGTGACCGTGTCATTCACACTGGTGCGGGCAGTGAGCATGATGATCGGCATCGTCTCGCCGCGGGCGCGCAAGCGCGTCAGCACCTCGAAGCCGTCGATTCCGGGCAAGCCCACGTCGAGTAGCACGAGCTCGAATGAGCCTGTCGCCACATAGTCGAGCGCGGCGAGCCCATCGTCGACGACGGTGGGTGAGTAGCCGGCCGCCGAGAGGCCTTTCTCGATGAACGACGAGATGCGCTTCTCGTCTTCGGCGATGAGGATGGTGGTCACGAGCTGCTCCCTGCTGCCGCGGCGGGCGCGGGTTCCGACTGTTCGCTGAAGCCTTCCGCGGGCGGCGGTGGAGCCGCGCCTGCATCGACCGATGGAATCACGATGCCGAATCGAGAGCCGTCGGGCGAGGTCTCGAGACTCACGTAGCCTCCGTGCGCGCGAGCGATCGCCGCGACGATCGGCAGGCCGAGCCCCGACCCCCCGATTCCGCGGCCGGTGTCTGCCCGACCGAACCGTTCGAAGATGCGCCGCTCGGCTCCTTCGGGAATGCCCGGACCCTCGTCAGACACCCAGAACTCGACCGAGCCCGCGTAGGCCGTGCTGCCGACGCGAATGAGCGAGTCGACGGCCGAGTACTTCGCCGCGTTGTCGGCGAGCTGAAGCCAGGCCTGGGTGATGCGCGCGGGCGCGAGCGGGGCCACGACGTCAGCGGACTCCTCTAACTGCCAGCGCCGATCAGGAATTGCCTGCATCTTGCTGAAGACGAGCCCCGTGAAGTCGGCGACATCGGTGGGTTCGGCGAGTGACGCGAGGTGCTCTGCGCGCGCGAGCGCGTCGATGTCGTCGACGAGGCCCGCCATGCGGTCGAGCTCGTCGATGGCGATCTCGCGAGCGGCCCGCACATCGGCGGGTTGTGTCGCGTCGAGCAGTTCGAGGTGCCCCCGTACGATCGTGATCGGAGTCTTGAGCTCGTGGCGCACGTCGTCGAGCAGCTGACGCTGGCTGGTCAGAGCCTCGTCGATGCGGTCAAGCATGGCATTGACCGTCTCGGTGAGCGCCGAGACGTCGTCGTTGCCGTTGACCGGGATGCGCTCCGAGAGATCTTCGGCCGTGATGCGCGAGGCGGTCTCCGAGAGCCGGCGCAACGGAGCGAGTAGCCGCCCGGCGACGAACCAACCGACAACCCCGATCGCCGCGAGCGAGAGCAGGGCGAGCCCCGCGTAGGTGAGGAAGGCGCCTGCCACCTCGTCGACGGCACGTTGAGCATCCACCGCCGTGACGTACGCGCCCGACTGCTCGCTCCCCGCGATCTCGACCGGCACCGAGACGTATCGCAGCGTGCCCACGGTCGTGACCGCAGTTCCGAGCGTGACGGTTCCTGAGCTCGCTTCGTTCCAGACTCGCTCGATGAAGGCCGGGTCGTCCTCCAGGTGGAAGGCGATCTCGGTGCCGGGAATGAAGCGGGCTGCACCGTCGATGATGGCCACGCTGCTCTCATGCCGACCTGGCACAAGGCGAGACATGACCGCGCTCAGGGCCTCGTCGACGGTGGCAAAGGTCATCGGGGGACTCTCGGGCACCGTCGTAGTGATGCCGCCCTCCGCGGCAGACTCGCCGGTCACGATGCCGCGCGCGGCCTCGACGGTGGCAAGCAGCTCGTCGTCGATCGTGCTCAGCACTCGGTCGCGCTGCACGATATACGCGGCGAAGCCCGAGACTGCCATGCCGAGGCTCGTAACGATGAGAATGACGGCGAGAATGCGCGACCGCACCGAGACGCGGGGGAGCGCAGTACTGGCCATGGCCTCATTATCGTCGCGAGACCCGCACGCCGACGGGCAGATGAGAACACTCTCACCGGCGCGGCGGCCAGTCTCGGGCGATCGTGCGCAGGTCTCTTGCCTGCTCGACTGTTCGAACGTGGCGTGCTGGTCAGGAAGGATCGTCCGCCGCGATGAGGCCCAGCGCCGCGAGCTGCTCGGCGAGCCCGGCCCCGTCGGGCGCCCACACCCATGGCGGCCCGTCACCTCTGTCACGCGGTGAATCGTCGCCCCGGCTGCGTCCGCCGGCGAGTACTGCTTCTGGAGTCGACAGTTGGCGGATAGCGATCGCCGCGACGTTCTGCGGAAACGCTTCGCTGAAATCGCGGTAGAGCTCTTCGTCGTGCTGCCCGTCATCGCCGATGAGCACCCAGCGAACATCCGGAAACTCTTTCGCCAGTCTTTCGAGACTGCTGCGCTTGTGATCGCGCCCGCTGCGGAACAGGCGGTCGTGCGTCGGTCCCCAGTCGGTCAGCAGCATCGTGCCGGCGGGGTACAGGTGACGGCTCATGAACCGGTCGAGGGTCGGCGCCACATTCCACGCGCCTGTCGAGAGGTAGATCACGGGCGAGCCGGGGTTCTCGCGGACCAGTCGCTCGAGCATGACCGCCATACCGGGCACGGGTCGGCGAGCGTGCTCATCGAGCACGAAGGTGTTCCAGGCCGCCAAGAACGGTCGCGG
>DIUS01000034.1:0-2662 GCA_002423075.1 Microbacteriaceae bacterium UBA6152 | reverse complement strand
CTGATCGTGCGCAGCCCCGGCTCGAGATCGACCGCAAGATCGACGTCGACCACGCCCCCGCGGTCGGCGGTGACCTCAAATTCCTGGTCTCCGATGCGCACGGTGACGGTGCTGTCGGCGACGGGGATGCTCACAAAGCTGCGCCATCCCCGAATCGTCGTTCGCGTCGTGGCAGTCTTTGACGGCCGGGCGAGCAGCACGCGGCAGAGCACCCTGATCCAGCCGTCGCCCCCGTAACCGCTGTAGGGGATCACCACGGGCTCGAGCCCTCTACGCCGGCCCCACCTTGCGCGGAATCGGTGAAAGCGGTCTTCGAGCGCGACGGCGCGAAGGGCCCATGTCGCCGGTGTCGCGGTCTCGGGGGTCTCCCTTTCATCCGGCACGTGGTCAGTCTTGCAGAATCGCAGAACGAACGTTCTTCCCACGAATCCTCATGTGACTGAGGTCAGAGTAGTACAGTGGCGCACGTCGAAAGGGATACACCGTGCTCACCATTGAATCCAGCGCAGCGCTGCTCTCGTCTGCAGCTCCGATTCGCAACGAGCCTGTACAGGCTCGCAGTACAGCGCGGCTCGCCACGCTGCTTGACTCCGCGGCCTCTGTGATCGACGAGATCGGCTACGAGCGTCTCACCACGGCTATGGTCGCCGAGCGCGCAGGCGCTTCGATCGGCACGGTCTATCGCTACTTCCCCGACCGCATCGCAGTGCTGCAGAGCCTTGCGGCGCGCAACGTCGAGCGGCTCATGGTGCGCACCGCCGACGAGCTCGCGGCCGGTCGTCACGCCTCGGCGACGGATGCTGTGCTCGCGTTGCACGCAGTGACGGTCGACCTCTTCCGCACCGAGCCCGGCTACCGCTCGTTGCGGGCAGGCGACGTCATAGACCTGCGCCCGTCGTCGACGGAAGCGACGGCCAACGCCATGCTGGCGACAGCCGTCAGTGACGCCCTCGTGGCGCACTACGGTGTGAGTGACTCGGCCGATCTACGGCTCGTGATCGGCACGGCTGTCGAGCTCATCGATGCGTTGACGGCTCGCGCCTTCGCGCGCAGCGAGATCGGCGACAGCGAGCTACTCGCCGAGACCGAGCGCGCTCTGCGCGCCGTGCTCGCCGGTCGTCTCTAGCGACGAGGCCACCCCGGCCGACGTGACGGCCGTCTGGACAAGTGCCCAGAATCCGTTCGAACGGGCATGACCTCTGCGCCGAATGCTGTTTGACTGAACACGCGCTGAACGTCATTCCAGTGCGCTGACCTGTCAGCAGGCGACCGGAAGAGGGCACCGTGATCGAGTTCCGCTCCATCTCCAAGGTCTTCGACGACGGCACTCTCGCAGTCGACGACTTCAGTCTCGTGATCCCGTCCCACCAGACAACGGTGCTGGTGGGCTCGAGCGGGTGCGGCAAGACGACGCTTCTGCGCATGATCAACCGCATGGTCGACGCGTCGAGCGGCGAGCTCGAGATCGACGGTGAGAACGTTGCTGACATTGAGCCTGTCAAGCTACGCAGGCGCATCGGCTATGTGATGCAGAATTCTGGCCTGCTGCCACACCGCCGAGTGATCGACAACATCGCCACGGTGCCGCGACTGAACGGAGTGCCCAAGACAGAAGCCCATGCCCGGGCGCTCGAGCTCATGGACACGGTCGGACTCGACCGGGCCATGGCCGACCGCTACCCGGCCCAGCTCTCGGGCGGTCAGCAACAGCGCGTCGGTGTCGCGCGCGGCCTCGCGGTCGACCCCAACATCTTGCTGATGGATGAGCCGTTCGGCGCTGTCGACCCCATTGTGCGTGCCGACCTACAGCAAGAGTTGCTGAGGCTGCAGCGGGAACTCGGCAAGACCGTGGTCTTCGTCACGCACGACATCGACGAGGCCTTCCTGCTCGGCGACCAGGTCGTGATTCTCGAGANNGATCGCGGCAAGCGCGCGCTGAGCATCCGGAGCATCGACGGCGCCGACGTTCTCGTCGACGGCGACGGCAACGTCGCTGGTCGTCTCGTGGAGTCGAGCCCGGCGTGACCTGGGTCCTCAACAACCTCGACCTGATTCTGCAGCTCACGCTGCAGCACATCAGGCTGAGCATCGTGCCGATCGTGCTGGGGTTCATCATCGCCCTGCCTCTCGGCTGGGTGGCCTACCGCTACCGGCTCACGCGTGGTCTCGTGCTGACGCTCGTCGGTCTGCTGTACACGATTCCGTCGCTCGCGTTGTTCGTCGTGCTGCCGCCGCTGCTGGGTATCGGGTTCTTGAGTGAAGCGAATGTCATCATCGCGCTGACGATCTACGCCGTCGCGATCATGGCCCGCTCGGTCGCCGAAGCGCTCGCGAGCGTCGATCAGGGCGTCAAGCAGGCGGCGACAGCCATGGGCTACTCAGGCTGGGGCCGGTTCTGGACTGTCGACTTCCCGCTCGCGGGTCCTGTGCTGCTAGCCGGGCTCCGGGTCGTCGCCGTCAGCACCGTAAGCCTGCTCACCGTGGGCATCATCATTGGGGTCCAGAGCCTTGGCTACCTCTTCACGAACGGTTTTCAACGCGGCATCGTCGAGCAGGTGCTTGCCGGCGTCGTGATGGTCGTCATCATCGCTCTGCTCTTCGATGCGCTTCTCGTGCTCCTGGGTCGGTGGCTCATGCCGTGGACGCGAGTGGACCGGTCGCC
>DIUS01000125.1 GCA_002423075.1 Microbacteriaceae bacterium UBA6152 | reverse complement strand
GCTCGCCTGCATCGCTGAAGTGGTGCTGCTCGATCGCCCGTTCATCGGCGCGCTCGGCTGGCCCATGCTCGTCATCGCGCTGCTCTGCCAGGCCGGCCGCTACTGGGTGATCGCCTCGCTCGGGCGGCAGTGGAACACGCGCGTGATCGTCGTGCCCGGAGCGACGCGCGTCACGCGCGGCCCGTACCGCTTCGCCTGGCTGCGCCACCCCAACTACTGGATCGTCGCGATCGAGGGCATCGCCCTGCCGCTCGTGCACTCGGCCTGGATCACGGCGCTCGTTTTCACGGTGTTGAACGCCGTGCTGCTGCTGGCCTTCCGCATTCCGACCGAGAACCGCGCTCTCGCGGCGCTGCGCAGCACGTGACGACGCTCGACGCGGACGTGCTCATCGCGGGGGGCGGGCCCATCGGTCTCGCGACAGCGCTCGAGCTGCAGGCGCGCGGGTTCACCGCGGTCGTGCTCGAACCGCGCGAAGGCACGATTGACAAGGCCTGCGGCGAAGGGCTCATGCCCGGGGCGCTCGCGGCGCTCGGCCGGCTCGGCGTCGACCCGGCCGGGCATCCGTTGCGGGGCATCCGCTATCAGGATGCTCGCCGGGGCGTCACGCACCGCTACCGCTCGGCGGCTGGGAGGGGAGTGCGACGCACGGTGCTGCACGACGCTCTGCGCGCCCGCGCGGCCGAGGTCGGTATTGAGACGCGGCATGAGCGGGTCGATCGCATCACCCAGAGTGAGACCCACGTGGTGGTGAATGGAATGCGCGCGCGTTGGCTCATCGGAGCCGACGGCCTGCACTCGACCGTGCGCGAGGTCGCCGAACTCGACCGGCCCGCTCGGGTGTCGACGCGAGCGAACCGGAGGTATGGGCTGCGCCAGCACTTCGCGGTGGCGCCGTGGAGCGATCTGGTCGAAGTGACCTACCTGCCCGAAGCCGAGCTCTACATCACGCCGGTCGACGAGCACACCGTCGGTGTGGCCGTTCTCGCGCCGCGACCCGTTGATCTCGAGGGTGCGATCGAGCAGGCGCCGACGGTGCGCGAGCGCCTCGCGGGCGCGGCGGAAGCGAGCTCGTTGCGCGGCGCAGGCGCGTTGCGGCAACGCACGCTCGCCCGCACGGCCGGTCGAGTCGCGCTCGTCGGCGACGCCTCGGGATACGTGGATGCTCTGACCGGTGAAGGCTTGCGCGTCGGGCTCGCTCAGGCCGAGGTGCTCGCCGACTGCCTCGCGCGCGACGACCTGCCGGGCTATGAGCGCGCGTGGGCGCGCTCAACGCGCGACTTTCGGCTGCTCACGGCCGGGCTGTTGGCCGCCGCGACCTCGCCGGTGCGCGGCCTCATCGTGCCAGCCGCTGTGGCGCTGCCGGGTCTGTTCGGCTCGGTTGTGGAGCGTCTAGCGCGCTGAGCGGGCTACAGCCCGAGCAGCGCGCGCAACTCGTCCACGTCGTGGGCGACCGCGTGGGCGTGCGCAAACTCTTGAGGGGTGCCGTAGCCCCACGACACGGCGATCGTCGGAATTCCGTGCGCGGCCGCACCCTCGACGTCATGCACACGGTCACCGATCATGATGGGCCGCGTGAGGTCAGCATCCATCGCCTTCAAGCGAATGAGCGCCTCGGCGACGACGTCGGCCTTGGCGCTGCGCACCTCATCGGCCGAGGCGCCCGTGATGAGGTCGAAGTGCTGGGCGATGGTGAAGTGCTCGAGCATGAGCGTGGCGGGCAGTTCGGGCTTCGAGGTGGCCAGGCTGAGCGGGATGCCCGCTTCGGCGATGTCGCGAACGAGCTCGCCCATGCCCGGGTAGAGGGTCGCGTCGTAGGCGCCGCGGTCGAGGTAGCGCTCGCGGTAGATCTCGAGGGCATGCTCGCGCTCGGCGAGCGTCATGCCGGCGCGGTCGCGGAACGAGTCAAGAATCGGCGGTCCGACGTAGCGCAACAGCTCAGCCTGGTCGGGCACCGGCAGGCCGAGGGCCTCAAACGTGAAGGCGAGCGTGTCGGTGATGCCGGGGGCCGAATCGGTGACCGTGCCGTCGAGGTCGAGCAGGATCGCCGTATAGGGACGGGGGGACGGCGGGAGTGGACTGTGCATGGGCTCTCGAGGGTACTCCGGGGCGATGTGCGTAAAGCGCACACTCCCGCTGCCGCCGAATGGACACGAGCATCGCGGGGCTGAGAAAGTGACGCAGATTTTCTTTCCACCCCTACTCGAAGGATGACCCGAGATGAAGCACACACCCATTGCGCGCCGCGCCGCCGTCATCATGGTGCTCGCCGTGATCGGAACCGCTGTCGGTTCTGGTACGGCACACGCTAGCCATTTTCGCGCGAGTGGTCCCGACTTCGCGATATCAGGAGACGACGCCACCTGGGTCGTGACCAGTGCGTGGGAGAGCGGGAGCGAAGACAGCTTCGTCGGCCTCGGCAGCACGACAGACGTCAGGTCGATCGGGTCGTACGCTGACGTGCCGGGGTCAGGCACCTCTACCGGGGTCGTTCTCGAGGTCACGAGCGAGGTGTTTTCTGACGAATCGTTGTACGCCCAAACGGTCGAGACCTTCGAAGGCGATCTCTCGACACTGGGTGATGGGCACTATGAGGTGTACATCGAAAGCTGCTGCCGCGTAGGTGACATTCAGAACAGCGCCGCCGAGGACTTCTCGCAGTGGGTACGGTTCAGCAAGACCGGCTCGACCTATGCTGTCGCGCCTCGTTTGACCACGCCGATCATCTATGCACCGCTTGCGCTCGATGGCACGACCACTCTCGTGTCGTATGCCGCGCCGGGGGCAGCTACCTGGTCAACCGTCACCGATGCGAACAGCCCGCTCTACGGCTCGAACGCATTGGCGTGCTCGAGCTTCGCGAGTGGCGCGCTCGAGATTGGCGCTGAGCACTGCACTGGTGGCGACGTATACACCGACATTTACACCACCGGAAGCTACTGGGCCTACAAGGTCGTCATTGCCGACGCCGCTGGCCGGCAGAGTGTTGCCGAGACGCTGTTCCGTGTCGAGAGCCTTCCCGAGCCGTATCTCAGCGAGAACAGCTGGAGCAACGGAGGCACGACCGGTATCTTCACCGCGTACGCCCCAGACACGCTCGCCACGAGCTGGACTGTCACCTGCACCGCTGTGGATGACTCCTCCGACGTTGTGACCGGCACCTCGCCGACCAGCCCGATCACGGTCAACGGCTTCACCCCTGCGGTGGAATACGACTGCGTCGTCGCGGCCACCAACGGCGCTGGCACGGGCACGTCGAGTGCGGGCAACTATCTCGTCACGCCTCCGGACATCGCGCTCGCACTGCGGTTCACTGCCGGCGAGATCTATGTCGGCGCAACGGCGCTTATCGAAGGCGACGGGCTCGACTCGGAGTCGACCTACACCCTCACGATGTTCTCTGACCCGATCCCGTTGTACGAGGGCCTCACCGACCTCGACGGCGCGTTCTCAGAAGTAGTGACCATTCCCGAAGAGGCGTGCGTCACGGGCGAACACGAGTTGCGCCTCGTCGGCCAGTCAAACGGTGCCGATGCCTCGGCGTCGCAGTACGTCGAGATCGACGAAAACTGCTTCGTGGTCCGCATCAGCGCCACACCGTTCGGCGACCCCGAACTCGCCGCCACCGGCAGTGCGTCTGCGGCACTGACCGCTGGCGTCGGAGCTTCGACTCTCGCACTCGGTGCACTGCTGCTGATCGGTGCCGGGTTCGTGCGGCGAGCATCCCGCCGCACCGTCTAAGAACGACGATGATCGCGAGTGCCTCGGCTCAGAAGAGCCGGGGCACTCCGTCGTCGAGGCCGCGCATGGCGTCGTAGTCCAGCAGCAGGCAACGGATGCCCCGATCTTCGGCGAGCGTGCGCGCCTGAAGCGTGATCTCTTGCGCCGCGAAAACGCCGGCGACCGGGGCGAGCAGTGGGTCGCGATTCATGAGCTCGAGGTAGCGCGTCAATTGCTCGACGCCGTCAATGCCGCCCCGGCGCTTGATCTCGACGGCGACGGATGCTCCGCTCGCGTCGCGCGCCAGAATGTCGACCGGGCCGATCGCCGTCATGTACTCGCGGCGCACGAGCGAGAAGCCCTCGCCGAGCAGCTCGATGTGCTCGGCGAGCAGCTTCTGCAGGTGCGCTTCGACGCCGTCTTTCTGCAGGCCGGGGTCGTGCCCGAGTTCGTGAGCCGAATCGTGCAGCACCTCGTGGATGCTCACGACGAGCAGGTCGGCGGTCTTCGCGTGGGTCACGCGCCACAGCTCGAGCACCCCGGCCTCGCGCTGATCGTCGTCGGGCTCGTCGATGACGAGGGTGCACGGCGGGCTCATCCAGTTGAGCGGCTTGTAGCTGAGCGCGTCGGCGTGCACGAGCAGGCTGCCGTCGCTCTTGTGGATGAGCAGCCGCGTCGCGAGCGGCAGGTGCGCACTGAGCCGGCCCGCGTAGTCGACAGAGCAGCGGGCGATGACGAG
>DIUS01000110.1 GCA_002423075.1 Microbacteriaceae bacterium UBA6152 | reverse complement strand
AGCTATCGACTAGTTGCTCTCGGTCGGCTCCCAGTCCCACGCGTTCCAGAAGATGGTCGGCGACAGCGGTCCCGGCTCCACGTTCGTCACGCGGTCGGAGAACGCGGTGACGGCGGGGAACTGGAAGATGGTCAGACCGTAGAAGTCGTCCATCAGCAGCTTGTCGATCTCGACCTGGATCTCAATCTGGCGGTCGACGTCGAGCGTGACGTCGAGCTCATCGAGCAGCGCGTCAACCTCAGGGTTGCTGTAGTAGTTGAGGTTGTTGATGCCGCCCGTGCGGAAGGTCGGCGAGCTGCCGGTCACACCGAGGCTCGTCGACTGCCAGCCGAAGAACACCGCGTCGTACGCACCCGGCGTGCCGAGCAGGCCACCCCACTCGGGGCTGCCGCAGTCCTCGATCACGAAGCCGGCCTCGGTGGCCGACGCCTGGATCAGCGCGAACTCGTTCACGCGGCGCGGGTTGTTCGATGCGTAGAGGATGCAGACGTTCGGAGCCGTCACGCCAGCCTCTGCGAGGAGCGCCTTGGCACCCTCGATGTCGACATCGGTGAAGGCGTCCATGCCGTTGTTTGCGACGGTCTCGTCGTAGCCGGGAGCACCGGGGATGAAGATCTGCGAGTTGCGGACCTCGGCCTCGGGGTTGAGCGGCTTGATGAGCGTGTCGATGATCTGCTGACGCGGGATCGTCTTGAGGAAGGCCTCGCGCACGAGCGGGTTGTCGAACGTGCCGTTCTTCGACTCGGCGAACTGCAGGTCGATGTGCTCGTAGA
Source organism: Microbacteriaceae bacterium UBA6152 (assembly GCA_002423075.1). Taxonomy (GTDB): domain Bacteria; phylum Actinomycetota; class Actinomycetes; order Actinomycetales; family Microbacteriaceae; genus Microcella. The sequence goes on along the minus strand of DIUS01000110.1, from coordinate 9,182 downwards.
CAGCCTCTTCGCCCGACAGAACCGTGACACCGTCGAGAGCCGCCAGAGCGTCAGCCACGTCGGCCGTGGCCTGGGGGCTGATGATGTCGACCTCACCGTTGGCGAGAGCCTGAACGGCGGCCAGCGGGTCGGTGATGAAGCGGACGGTGATCTCCTCGATGTTGGGGAGGTTCGCGCCGCGGTAGTTCGGGTTCGCCGAGAGGGTGATCGACTGGTCGGCCACGAAGTCGGTGATCTGGTAGGGGCCGTTGACGACCAGCAGGTTGGCGTCTTCCTCAGAGGGGAGCTCGGTGAAGTTCCAGTCCGAGTTCCAGCTGTTGGAGATCGGGGCGAGGGCCTCGGCGTCGGCGGTGTTGACGGCCTCGATGAGGGCGTCCTTCGCCTCCGTGGCGTCCTCGATGCCGAGCGCGCGCTGCGCGACGACGTGGGCCGGCAGGCCCACACCGAACACGAGCTCCCAGTCGACAAAGAACTCGTCGTAGACGAGCGTGATCGACTTGCCGTCGATGACGGGCGTCTCGGTGACGAGCTGGAGGCCCGCGCCGATCGCGCCGTCGAAGTAGACGACGTCGGTCGGGTACTCGTCGGTGAACTCACCGGTGTCGGGGTCGGTGAACTCGCCCGGGTCGAAGTCGGGGGTGTTCAGCACGCCCGAGTTGGCCGCCCACGCGAGCAAGAGGTCGGCGCCGTCGACGGGAGTGCCGTCAGACCACTGCACGTCATCGGCAACGGTGTACTTGACCGTCAGCGGGTCCTCCGAGACGAGCTCGTACGTTCCGAAGGACTCGTCCTTCAGAAGGGTGGGCCCGTTGTCGTAGTAGTTGAACGCACCGCTCGTCATGTAGACGATGTTGGCGTTCGCCGTAGCGTTACCGAACGACGTGTTGCTGTTGTACGAGTAGAACGGCTGGTTCCACGCGACCGTGATGGAGCTTCCCTCGACGACCTCGGACTGCGGCGCTGCGCAAGCCGAGAGTACGAGAGCGCTCGCCGCGATCGTGGCCGTAGTGGCCGCGAGTCTGCTGATACGCAATTTTCCTCCTGTGCAAGATGGATGCGAGACGGCACGTTTTCCGAGCGCGCCGTCACGCCTGTTGAGTCGACCCTAGAGAGCGGGATCAACCCCGGGCAAACTGTAGGCCTTTTCGTTACACACCAGTAACGCCAAGCCGCGCAACGGCGCGTAGACGCAGAATTCGTGCACGAAAGCGTGGAGTTTTTGCACGATTCGTGCGTTCCAGTGTATTTCCCTCTCGGGCCGGTGAATGCGCGGTGGCGAAGCGACGACTCTTCATCCTTACGGCTGTCGGTCATCGACAAGAGATATGACCGAAATACCGGCAATGTTGCCGATATCGCACAAGACCCGCTCGTCGTCCGCGAATCCACGCTGTCCCCATCGCTCAGAATGGTCAGATGCGCACGATGAAAGATGCCCGCACTCACCGACCGTCGTCGCCGGGTGATCGGCGCATCCGTGGTGAAATCCTCATCGTGCTCGGGCTGTCGCTCGGGCTCAGCGCCGTCTACTCGCTGGTCGCGATCGCCAACCGGCTCACGCGCGACGTGCCGCTCGGCGACCAGACGGCGACGCTCAACCCCTCGCGCAGCGAGCGCCCAGTGTTCGACCTGATCTACCAACTGCTCGGCATCGTCGCCGATCTCATGCCCGTGGCCCTCGTCGTGTTTCTCGTCTGGAGCTCGACGCGGCCCCACCTCAGCCGACTCGGGATCGACGGCACTCGGCCGTGGCGCGACACTCGCAACGGCGTGGGGCTCGCGCTGCTCGTGGGCATTCCGGGCCTCGCGCTCTACCTGGGCGGCCGCGCGCTCGGCCTCACGGTGACGGTCGTACCGACGGCACTCGATGAGCACTGGTGGACGGTGCCGGTGCTGCTGCTCTCGGCGGCCCGCGCCGGCATTGTCGAAGAGGTCATCGTGGTCGGCTACCTGTTCGCACGACTGCGTGATCTGCGCTGGGGTCCGTGGGCGATCATTCTCACGAGCGCCCTGCTGCGCGCGACGTACCACCTCTATCAGGGCTTTGGCGCCTTCGTCGGCAACGCCGCGATGGGGTTGCTCTTCGGCTGGCTCTATACGCGTTACGGCCGCCTGCTACCGCTCGTCATCGCGCACACCCTCATCGACGCGGCCGTGTTCGTCGGCTACGCCTGGGCGGCCTCGGTGTTTCCGGGGCTGGCGCCCATGCCCACGCCCAGCCCGACCCCCGCGCCGGCCCCCTAGCTCACCCGCTCACCGCCTCAGCAGATCTGAGTAGACGTCGTACTGGTTGCGACAGCTCTCACTGCAGACTCAGTCTGACGTGTCGCAAACAGTGCGAGGGAGACGACGGGTGCGCCGCGGCGCAGAGAGGCCGAGGTGCCGGTTGACGGGATCGCCGTGAAGAGGTTGCCGCTAGGCGAAGGCCTCGATAGGCGGGCAGGCGCACACGAGGTTGCGGTCGCCGAATGCTTGGTCAACCCGGCGCACCGGCGGCCAGTACTTATCGGCGCGCGTCGCCCCGAACCCGCCGTCGACGGTCGACCCTGCGAGCGTCGCCGGGTAGGCGGCGAGCTCGCGACTGTAGGGGTGTTGCCACTCCCCCACGATGACGCTCTCGGCCGTGTGCGGCGCGTTGACGAGCGGGTTGTCGTCGGCGGTCCACTCACCAGCGGCCAGAGCATCCGCCTCGAGACGAATGGCGATCATCGCCTGAATGAAGCGCTCGAGCTCGGCGAGATCTTCGCTCTCGGTCGGTTCGACCATGAGGGTGCCCGCGACAGGGAACGACATGGTCGGCGCGTGGAAGCCGTAGTCGATGAGTCGCTTGGCGACATCGTCGACCGAGACTCCGGTCGCCTCCTTCAGCGGCCGCAGGTCGAGAATGCACTCGTGAGCGACGAGGCCGCTCTCGCCCGCGTAGAGCACCGGGTAGTGCTCGCGCAGGCGCAGGGCGATGTAGTTGGCGGCGAGCACCGCGCTCGCCGTCGCGTCACGCAGGCCCTCAGCGCCCATGAGGCGTGCGTAGGCCCACGAGATGGGCAGGATGCTCGCCGAGCCGTACGGCGCCGCTGAGACGGGTGCCCCGCGATGCTCGACCGTGCCCGCATTGCCCGTGCGCAGGTCGAACGGCGGGTGCTGGTGCATCTGCGCGAGTGGGTGCCCGGGCAAGAACTCGGCGAGGTGCGCTTTGGCCGCCACGGGCCCGACGCCGGGCCCTCCGCCTCCGTGAGGGATACAGAAGGTCTTGTGCAGGTTGAGGTGGCTGACGTCGCCGCCGATGTCGCCGTACCTCGCATAGCCGAGCAACGCATTGAGGTTGGCGCCGTCGATGTAGACCTGACCGCCAGCCTCATGCACGGCCGCGGTGACCTCCATGACGTCGTGCTCGTAGACGCCGTGCGTCGACGGGTAGGTGATCATGAGGGCCGCGAGCTCATCGCGGTGCGCCTCGATCTTGGCGCGCAGGTCGGCGAGGTCGACATCGCCCGACTCGGTGGTGGCGACGACTACGACGCGCAAACCGGCAAGCACCGCGCTCGCGGCGTTGGTGCCGTGCGCGCTCGAGGGAATCAGACACACCGTGCGCTCGACGTCTCCGCGCGAGCGGTGGTAGCCGCGAATGGCCAGCAGACCGGCGAGCTCACCCTGCGACCCCGCGTTGGGCTGCAGTGATACCGCGTCGTATCCTGTCAGCTCGGCGAGCCACGTCTCGAGGTGGCTGATCATGACGAGCGTGCCCTGCACGTCGTCGAGCGGCGCGAAGGGGTGCAATGCGCTGAACTCAGGCCAGCTCACAGCCACCATCTCCGTGGCCGCATTGAGTTTCATGGTGCACGAGCCCAGGGGGATCATCCCGCGATCGAGCGCATAGTCGCGATCGGCCAGTCGCTTCAGATACCGCATCATCGCGGTCTCGCTGCGGTGCGCGTGGAAGACCGGGTGCGTCATGAACTCGGATGCTCGGCGCAGGTCGTCAGAGAAATCGGCCCCGACGACCGTCGCCCAGTCTGATTCGATGCCGAATACGGCCTTCAGTGCTGGCCCCACATCGGCGGGCGAGCCAGTCGAGGCGGCCGCCGACGTGACCTCGTCGACGCTGAGCCGCACCGTGTCGGCGTCGACCTGCCAGAGCAGCACGTTGTGCTCGAGTGCCGCGCTCACGAGGTCGGCTGCGCGGCCCGGTGCGCGAACCTCGAGGGTGTCAAAGAACACGGAGTGCACGACCTCGTAGTCGGCCCCGCGCAGCTGGGCGGCGATCGAGAGGGCCTGGGCGCGCACGCGCTCGGCGATGCGGCGCAGCCCGTCGGGCCCGTGGTAGACCCCGTACATGCCCGCCATGACGGCGAGCAGCACCTGGGCAGTGCAGATGTTCGACGTCGCCTTGTCGCGACGGATGTGCTGCTCGCGCGTCTGCAGCGTGAGGCGGTAGGCGGCGCGGCCGTCGGCGTCGCGTGAGACCCCGACCAGACGGCCGGGCATCTGGCGCTCGAGCCCTTCGCGCACGGCCAGGTAGCCCGCGTGCGGGCCGCCGAAGCCCATCGGCACGCCGAACCGCTGCGTCGTGCCGACGGCGACGTCGGCACCCAGCTCACCCGGAGGCGTCACGAGGGTGAGCGCCAGCAGATCGGCCGCGACAATGGCGAGGCCGCCGGTCTCGCGCACGGCGGCGATGACGAGCGAGGGATCCCACACGCGCCCCGACGCCGCCGGGTACTGCACGAACACGCCGAAGGCTGGCGGCAGGTCAGCGGGGTCGATCTCGGCGAGGGGCAGCACGACGACGTCGATTCCCAGCGCCTCGGCCCGGCCGGCGAGCACAGCGTGCGTCTGCGCGAAGGTGTCGGCGTCGACGATGAAGCGGTTCTCGGTGACACCGGATGCCCGGCGCGCGAGCAGCATGCCCTCGACGACTGCGGTCGCCTCATCGAGCATCGACGCATTCGCCGTGTGCAGCCCGGTCAGGTCGGCGACCATGGTCTGAAAGTTGAGCAGCGCCTCGAGGCGCCCCTGCGAGATCTCGGGCTGATAGGGCGTGTAGGCGGTGTACCAGCTGGGGTTCTCGAGCACATTGCGCTGAATTACCGAGGGGGTGATCGTGCCGTAGTACCCCTGCCCGATCATGCAGCGCCGCACCGTGTTGTGGTCGGCGAGCGCGCGCAGCTCGGCGAGCGTCTCGGCCTCGGTCGCCGGGGCCGGCAGCGCGCGCAGAACATCTTTCTGACGAATCGCGGCCGGCACGGCGGCGTCCATCAAGTCGGCGAGTGAGCCGTAGCCCAACGCGTTGAGCATGAGTTGCTGCGCGTCGCGATCGGTGCCGATGTGGCGCTCGGTGAAGGGGATGCTCACAGAAGGTCTCTTCTCACTGAATAGGTCAAGCCGTGCAGGGTCGAGCAGTGCGGGGCGGTGAGAGTCTCAGCCGCCGATGAGGGCGCGGTACTCGTCGGCGCTCAGCAGCGCCGGGGTGCCCGAGACCCGCACCTTGACGAGCCATCCGTCGCCGTAGGGGTCGGAGTTGATGGTCTCGGGCGCGGCGGCGACGGCGTCATTGGCTTCGACGACCTCGCCGTCGAGCGGCGCGTAGAGCTCGCCGACCGACTTGGTCGACTCGACCTCGCCGACGATCGAGCCGGCGGTCATGGCCGCACCGACCTTCGGCAGGTCGACATAGACGACGTCGCCGAGCGCGTCGGCGGCGTACTGCGTGATGCCGACGGTGGCGACGTCGCCGTCGAGGCGCACCCACTCGTGCTCGGCGGTGTACTGCAGCTCGTTGGGAACACTCATGATGCGGCCTTTCGCTGATAGAAGGGGAGGGAGACAACGGTGGCGGCGACGCGCGTGCCGCGCACGTCGACCTCGAGAACGGTGCCGGGCTCGCGCACAGCCGGGTCGACGAACGCCATGGCGACGGGGTAGCCGAGCGTCGGCGACAGCGCGCCGCTCGTGATGAGGCCGACCTCGATGTCGCCGAGCATGACGGGGTAGTCGGCACGCGGCGCACGGCGCCCTTCGGTGGTCAGCCCGACGAGCACGCGCGCATCCGGTGCAGGGCCGGCCTCGATCGCGGCCTTGCCGACGAAGCGCGACTTGTCGGTCACGACCACGCGCCCCAGGCCCGCTTGCGAGGGCTGGATGCTCAGCCCGAGCTCGTGCCCGTAGAGCGGCATGCCGGCCTCGAGGCGCAGAGTGTCGCGCGCCGCGAGTCCACACGGCACGAGACCACGGGGTTCACCCGCCGCGAGAAGGGAGCGCCACAGGGCGACGGCGTGCTCGGCCTCGACGTAGAGCTCGAAGCCGTCTTCGCCCGTGTAGCCGGTGCGGGCGACGAGCACCGATGAACCCTCGAAGGCCATGCCCATCGCGGCGTAGTAGCCCAGAGTGTCGAGCGTGCGCCCCCTCGAGAGGTCGTCGCGCAAGTCGAGCCCCGCAGTCGCCTCGAGCACGCTGCGCGAGACCGGGCCTTGCACGGCGATGAGAGCGAGGTGCTCGGTGAGGTCAGAGAGCTGCACCTCGAAGTCGGTCTGACGGGCGACGAGGGCCTCGACGACGGCGTGCCGGTTGCTCGCGTTGGCGACGACGAGGTACTCGGCCTCGGCGCTCGCGTACACGATGAGGTCGTCGACGATGCCGCCCTGCTCGTCGAGCAGCAACGAGTACTTGGCCTTCAGCAGCGGCAACGTCGAGAGCCGACCGGCGAGTGCGTAGTCGAGGAACGCGCCGGCGTCAGCCCCGGTCACCGAGATCTCGGCCATGTGCGAGATGTCGAAAATGCCGGCGGCAGTGCGCACGGCGTGGTGCTCAGCGAGGTCGCTGCTGTAGCGCACGGGCATCTGCCAGCCGCCGAAGTCGGTGAACGCTGCACCGAGCGCGACGTGCTCGGCGTGCAGCGGCGAGTACTGCAGCTGGGCGAGTAAGGATTCTGACACGGAGTTCTCCTGACGCGGATGGCCGGTGGAACTCCCCCTCTGTCATGGTGCCTGAGAGTTTCGCGCCTCCGATCGAGATCGGTGGGCGCTTTCACCGTGGGCGAGAGGCGAGCATCCGTCTCGATGAGATTGGGGACGCGCGCTCTACTTTTCAGAGTGGCCTGGTCGATGCGGTACAGCTACCTGAGAGATTGGCGGGGAGGCTTGCTCCTTCGGTGCCGCGGGCAGTGGTGCGCTCGCGGCTCTCCCGCATCGCGGAAACGGCCCTGTATGTAGTTGGGATGCTGCTGGCGCTCACTCTATCCGGTCGTGCCGCCCCGCCTCGTCAGGCTCATCATCGAAGCGCGGATCGTGGTCGTCGTCGGAATCGTTGCGCAAGTAGCGCACGGCCTGCCAGATCACGACAGTGAAGGCCGTGAGCGCCATGAGCCCGAAGACCGGTGCCAGCCACGGCTGCAGCGCGCCGTCGACGGGAACCGGAAAGGCGATGAACTCGTCCATGAGGGCAGGCTAGTCGCCTTGGCGACTCTCGGGTTCGTCGGGGAAGGCCGGAAAATCGTCGTCGCCCCAGTCGACGGTGAGCATCTCGGCCGCCGCCTCGGTGGCCTCGATCGTGGCCGAGAGCAGATCGGCGACGCTCGTCGATCGCAGCAGCCCCACCTGGTCGAGCGGGCCGAGCGGGGCGATGCCCGCGAGCTGCCACGAGGCCTCGACCTTGTCATCGCTCAGCACGATGTCGGCGGGCCACTGCTGCTCAACGAACTCGCTCGCGCGGGCGATCGTGCGTCGCACGAGCTGCTCAGTGCGCTCAAACAGTGGCGTGAGCGCGTCGTTCCAGTCGAGCGCCGGCACGTCGCGCACGTCGGCCCGCGGGTACGGGTCGTCGTCGAGCCATGCCGTCACCTCAATGCGCCGGTCGCCCTGCGCGATGATGCCGATGAAACCATCGCTTGTCTCGACGCGGGTGATCTGGGCGACGGTGCCGATCGGAAAGCGATGTTCTCCCCCGCCGACCTCGCTGCCGCGCTCGATGAGCACGATGCCGAACTCGGGTGGCTCGGCGCCGAGAATGGTCGAGAGCATGACGATGTAGCGCTCTTCGAACACGCGCAGAGCGGTCGGCATTGCCGGAAACAGCACCGACCCGAGCGGGAACATCGGCATGGCGGTCATGAGATCACGATGTCACCGGTTCCTGCGGATTCCCAGATACGCGATATACCCCTGGGGGTATGCTGTCGCCATGAGCGCAGAGACCGTCGACCGCAGCAGCCGTCCCATCGTCGGCGAGTGGGTCGGCGGCATCGACGTGCCCGTGGTGAACGAGCGCGCGGTGCGCGCATCGGCGGGACTGCTCTTTCTGGTTGGATTCTCGGCCTGGTTGTATGGCGTGATCACCGGCGACCTGGGCCCCATGCGCGCCTTCGGCATCCTCTTCGCGGTGGAAATGTATCTGCGGCTCTTCCTGGGCACGCGCTTCACCCCGACGCTCATCATCGGCACGCTCATCACCCGCGCACAGCGCCCTGAGTGGGTCGAGGCACGGTCGAAGAAGTTTGCCTGGGGTCTTGGGTTCGGCATGGCCATGGCCGGGTGCCTATCGCTGGGCTGGCTGGGCCTGCCCGCCGTGATCGCGCAAGCGGTGTGCGGTCTGTGCCTCGCCTTGCTCTACGTCGAGGCCGCGTTCGGATACTGCCTCGGCTGCGAGCTCGCCCGGCGCTTCAGCCGTGAGAAGCCCACGCTCTGCGCGGGCGACACCTGCACGTACGTGCCGCCGAAGCGCGGCGAGCACCACCACGTCTGATCGAAAGGAATCACTATGAAAACCCCCGCACCCTGGGGCATCGCCGTGCTCACGGCTGTGTCATCTCCTGTCGGGCGCTGGGCGCGCATCATCGGCGGGCGCGCCATCATTGCTGGCAGCATCTTCTCGGGGGGATGGGCTCTAGGAGACCGCTGAACAATTCGGGGGTTTAAGGCGCGCCTGCGGACTGGTTCAGGCTTCGGGTTAAGACTTGGTTCATGCAGGGTCGTGACGATGGTCAGCGTCAACTTTTGGATGTCGAGTCGTGGGCGGGACATCTGCTCCCGCGGGGGTCGGTGTTCGCGTTCCTCGCCGCTCACCGGAAGCAACTGTTCCCGGATGACGCGTTCGTGGATCTGTTCCCGTCCGGGCGGGGTAGTCCGTCGATCCCGGCGGATGTTATCGCGTCGGTGTTGGTGTTGCAGACGATTCATAACCTCTCCGATCGG
>DIUS01000116.1 GCA_002423075.1 Microbacteriaceae bacterium UBA6152 | reverse complement strand
GGGCTCTTTCCCGTCGTCGGCTAGGCCGAGCGCGGCGGCGACACGGCCACTCGTCACGGCAACTCGGTACCGGGTGTCTACATCGTGTGGGGCACGGGGCCAGCGATTCTCGAACCGCGAGGTCGTCTGCGAGTTCGCCCTGGCGGCGAGCGTGGGCGTCATCGCGACCGGCGACATCGCTGACAACCACGACCTCGTGGGGCCGCAGGCCCGAGCCGGCTCGGCGCTCTCCCGCCGCACAGGGTGAGCGGCGTGCCCGCGCACGTCGACGGCCGCGGGCTCGGCATCGCCGAAGCCGCCGGCGCGCGCCTGATCAACGGCGACCGCATGCGGCACTACGTCAAGGGCATCCAGAACCACTCCCCGGTGTGGGCGCAGCACGGCATCCGCATCCTGCCCGGGCCCTCGAGCCTCTAGCTCGACGCGACCGGCCGCCGCCTGCCCACTCCTCTCTTCCCCGGCTTCGACACGCTCGGCACGCTCGCGCACCTGCGCACGACCGGCTACGACCAGCGATCAGAACCCCACCCGCACCCGGCGCAGCGTGCGCGAGCTGCTGCGGCAACGGCTGGGCAAAGGTGCCACGGGGCCGGTCGAAGCCTTCAAAGAGAGGGGCGCCGATTTCATCGTCGCGAGCACTGTAGACGAGCTCGTCTCCCGCATGGCGGAACTCGAACCGGATGCTCCGCTCGACACCGCGCGCGTGCGCGACGAGATCGCCGCGCGCGAGCGCATGCTCGACAATGAGTTCGGCAAAGACGCCCAGCTCACGGCAATTCGCGGCGCACGGAGATACCGGGGCGACACGCTCATCCGCGTCGCCGCGACGCACCGGCTGACCGACCCAAAGCACGGCCCGCTCATCGCCGTGCGGCTGCACGTGCTGACCCGAAAGCCTCGACGGCGTTCAGACTGACCTCGACAGCCGCGCGCTCGACGCGACGGGCGCTCCGATCGATGGGCTCTACGCTGTCGGCGAGGCCGCGGGTGTCGGCGGCGGTGTGCACGGCTACCGCTCGCTCGAAGGCATCTTCCTCGGCGGCTGCCTGCACACGGGGCTGCGCGCGGGCCGCGCGATCGCCCGGCCCTGACGGGTCACCTGCCGAGTGTTCCCGCTACGCACAACTGTGCCTGTTCCGCGCGGGCACACTCGCGTGCAACGGGCACACTCGTGCAAGAACTGGGTTTAGCCGCCCAGGCTCCAAGCGCTCTGCTTGACGAGCACGTGCCCGCGGGCCGTGCTCAGGCGAATCCACGGGCCGGCCGCGAACTGCTGCACTGGGTCGTCACCGAGAAAGCCGAGACTCTCGAGCGCGAACGCCGCGCCCGACGGCAGGTGCCCTGCCTCGGGCAGCGGTCGACCCCACACCTCACTGCGCACGCGGTGCACGATCTGCTCGCCGGTGCCCTCGGGAATCGCCGTCGCCACCTCCTCAACGCCCGCACGGGCCGCCGTCGCGAATCCTGTCGCATCGAGCGGTGCCATTCGCTGCCAGCCACCGCGAGGCGGCGAGATCGCCGACCACACCACGGTGTTGACGGCGGCAGGCACGCCCATCGTGACCGCGCCCTCCGTGGCCGAGGCGAGCGCAGCATCCACCCGCACCTGCATCGATCGGATAGGCACGACCACATCGAATGCGCCCTCGCTGAGTGCGAAGGTGCGCAGGCCCAACACCGTCGGGCCGCGGTCGAGCAGGCCCTTCGGCGTGATCACGGCGACATAGACGGCGAGCACTCCGCTGTCGGCGATGAGCCGCACGGCCCCGGCCTCGTCGAGGCGCAGGGCGCGGCCGAGCAGCACCGAGAGGTCGTGAGCGGCAGGGAGTGAGGTGAGGGTGAACGACGCGTTCATCGCTCTCTAGACTACGCGTGTGACCGACCCCACCCGTGACCCCGTTGCAGACCTGCTCTCTGCCCTGACACTCACCGACACCGACGCCCGCACGAGCGAAGACATCTTCACCGCGCCGAGCCTGTGGACCCCGCAGCGGCGCGTCTTCGGCGGGCAGGTCGCCGCGCAGGCGGTGCTCGCGGCGATGCGCACGGTCGAGCCTGATCGCTTCATCCACTCGATGCACGGCTACTTCTTGCGCCCCGGCGACGACGAGCAGGCGATCACCTTCTCGGTCGACCGCATTCACGACGGCCGCTCGTTCTCGACGCGGCGCACGCAGGCCTACCAGAACGGCAGGCCGATCCTCTCGATGATCGCGAGCTTCCAAGACGTCGACCCCGGCTTCGAGCACCAGGCCGAGCTGCCCGCTGGCATTCCCGGCCCCGACGACCTGCCGAGCGCGCGCGACCTCCTCGCACCCGTCGATCACCCCGTCGCGCAGCACTGGGCGAACAGCCGCCCCTTCGACTTTCGGCACGTGGATGCTCCCGTCTACTTCGCGCCGGGTCCCGACCCGGTCGCGCATCAGGCCGTGTGGTTCCGCAGCACCTCGCCCCTGCCCGACGACGAGAACCTGCACCGGGCCGCGCTCGCCTACGCGAGCGACTTCACGATTCTCGAGCCGATCTTGCGGCGCCACGGGGCCACCTGGGCGACACCAGGACTCAAGATGGCGAGCCTCGACCACGCGATGTGGTGGCACCGCTTCGCCCGCGTCGACGAGTGGTTGCTCTACGTGCAAGAGTCGCCGAGCGCGCAGGGCGGCCGCGGACTCTCGCAGGGCCGCATCTTCACGCGCGATGGCCTGCTCGTGGCGAGCGTCGCGCAAGAGGGCATGGTGCGTGTGCCGCAGGTCTAACCGCCCGTGCACCCGCTACTGCTGCCGGAACGTCAGCGGCTCCTCGACGTACGGCAACCAAGCCTCGCGCTCGCTGTCGTTAATGCGGCGCGGCGCCCCCGACTCGCGGTCAGCCAGCACGATCGTCGTCGCCGCCCGCACGTAGGACGTGCGCGGCTGCTCCCCCACCGGGCTGTAGACCTCGTAGAAGACCTGCAGGCTCGCGCCGCCGAGCTTGCCGATCCAGAGCTCGACATCGAGCGGCTCGCGGTGATACGGAATCTGCGCCAGATACTCCACTCGTTGCGCGGCGACGAGCGTCACCGTGGGCGCGCCCGGACCGGTCTCGAGCACGGCGGTCGGCGCATCCGCGTCGGGGTCGCTCCAGAACGCCGCGATACGGGCCTCTTCGAGCAGCGTCAGCATGCGAGCGTTGTTGACATGCTCATAGGCGTCGAGATCGCTCCAGCGCACCGGCACCGGCACATGCAGGCGCATCAGTCGCGCGTCAGCTTGCGGTAGGCCGAGCGATGCGGCTTCGCGGCCTCGGGGCCGAGTCGCTCGATCTTGTTGGCCTCGTACGACTCGAAGTTGCCTTCGAACCAGTGCCAGTAGCTCGGGTTCTCGTCAGTACCCTCGTAGGCCAGAATGTGCGTCGCAATGCGGTCAAGAAACCACCGGTCGTGCGTAATGACCACCGCGCACCCAGGGTACTCGAGCAGCGCGTTCTCGAGGCTGCCGAGAGTCTCGACGTCGAGGTCATTGGTGGGCTCGTCGAGTAGCAGCAGATTGCCGCCCTGCTTGAGCGTGAGTGCGAGGTTCAGCCGATTGCGCTCACCACCCGAGAGCACGCCGGCCTTCTTCTGCTGATCGGGGCCCTTGAAGCCGAACTGCGAGACGTATGCCCGAGATGGAATCTCGGTCTTGCCGACCTGAATGTAGTCGAGCCCGTCGCTCACGACCTCCCACAGGGTCTTGTTCGGGTCGATGCCACCACGGCTCTGGTCGACGTACGAAATGTCGACCGTCTCGCCGATCTTGAGCGTGCCGCCGTCGAGCTCTTCGAGCCCCACAATCGTCTTGAATAGCGTCGTCTTGCCCACGCCATTCGGACCGATGACGCCCACGATGCCGTTGCGCGGCAGCGTGAACGACAGGCCGTCGATGAGCACGCGGTCGCCGAACCCTTTCTTGAGCTTCGTCGCTTCGATGACCTGTGATCCGAGACGCGGTCCCACGGGAATCACGATCTCTTCGAAGTCGAGCTTGCGCGTCTTCTCGGCTTCTGAGGCCATCTCTTCATACCGGGCGAGGCGGGCTTTCGATTTCGCCTGGCGGCCCTTCGCGTTGCTACGCACCCACTCGAGCTCGCTCTCGAGGCGCTTGGCGAGCTTGGCGTCTTTCTTGCCCTGTACCTGCAGACGGGCGGCCTTCTTCTCGAGGTAGGTCGAGTAGTTGCCCTCGTAGGGATACAGGCGGCCGCGGTCGACCTCGGCGATCCATTCGGCGACGTGGTCGAGAAAGTACCGGTCGTGGGTGATCGCGATGACAGCGCCCGGGTATTTCTGCAGGTGCTGCTCGAGCCACAGCACGCTCTCTGCGTCGAGGTGGTTGGTGGGCTCGTCGAGCAGCAGCAGGTCGGGCTTCTCGAGCAGCAGCTTGCATAGCGCCACGCGGCGCTTTTCTCCACCCGAGAGGTGCGCCACCAGTTCGTCTCCGGGCGGGCAGCGCAGAGCATCCATCGCCTGCTCGAGCTGCGAGTCGAGATCCCAGCCGTTCTGCGCGTCGAGTTCTTCTTGCAGCCCGCCCATCTCGGCCAGCAGGGCGTCGAAGTCGGCATCGGGGTCGGCCATCGCGGCAGAGATCTCGTTGAACCGGTGCAGCTTGTTGGCGAGCTCGCGCACGCCCTCCTGCACGTTCTCGAGCACGGTCTTGGTCTCGTCGAGCTCGGGCTCCTGCATGAGAATGCCTACGGTATAGCCGGGGCTCAATCGTGCCTCGCCGTTCGACGGGGTGTCGAGACCCGCCATGATCTTGATGATCGTCGACTTTCCGGCACCATTGGGGCCGACCATGCCGATTTTGGCGCCGGGGAAGAACGACATCGTCACGTCATCGAGAATGAGCTTGTCGCCGACCGCTTTGCGCGCGCGGACCATGGTGTAAATGAATTCGGCCATGCCTACCAGTCTATGGAGAGCGTCTCACCGATCAGGCACCGGCCCGTACCAAGCACGTCGGTCAACTGAGATGTCAACCCGGAGTCGATGATCTGGCCGATCAGGCACTGGTCGCCGATGAGCACCGAGACCAAGATCGAGTCTGCGCGCTGCCCGACCGGAGTCGAATCGGCAGTCACCTGCATGCTCGCCTTGTCGAATCCGCCGCTGACCAGCGCGTTGACGACCGTCTGGCTCGACGGCTCGGGGTTGCGCTCGAGCATGCCCGTCAGCAAGAACTCGAAGTACGGCCGGTTCTGCCCGGCGGTGCCGCCGTCAACGAGTTGGGGATCCGGTTCGGGCGTCGGGCTGGCGGTGGGTTCGGCCGAAGGCCCGTCGGTCGGCGATGGCTGCACATCGATGGGAGCGCACCCGGCGACAAGCAGCACCGTGCCGAGAACGGCGACGACGGATGCCCGCACCACCTCGATCCGCATGACAACCCTTTCGCGCTCGCGCCCCGTGGCGCTCTTCAGATTCTAGGGCCGCCGTTCGTGAACCCCTCTCGCGAGCCCTCGGAGGCCGTGGTTCGCAATGCGAACACGCCAGCATGACAGCGCTTGCAGTCGACACGACGCAGGGAGCATGATCAATCAACGGAACGAAGCGGACGGTGATCGGGGGATCACCGGGGGTCACTTCGACATCCGGTGGTTCTGAGTCGTTCGGGTCGACGCTGAACCGCAGCGACAGCGGTCGTTCCTGGTCTCTTCGGGTGAGACCAGGAACGACTGCCTCAGTTAAGGCATCATCGGAGCGTTGCAACATGCGCGCACCGACCGTGCGGCTGAAGGCGAGTTATCCCGAATGACGATGCGTGAAGCGCTCGGTGGCCCGTGGGCGACGCACTGGGCGCTGTGGCTCGGCCTCTTTGTGCCGACCACCCTCCTCGTCGGTGTGCGCGAGATCGTCACGGGCTTCGACTCGTGGTGGTCGTGGTCTCTGCTGTCGGCCGTGCTGCAGCACCTCGCCGTCGGCGTCATCGTGCTCGGCGGCGGAGCGCTGGGCCGTCGTCGCGCTGCCCTGCTCCCCCTGGGTGTGGTGGCCGGGCTCTGGGTTGCCGCGGGTATCGCGCGCGGCGTCATCGGCGGAGCACTGGCCCAGTCTGTCGCGGGCGCTGACCCCGAGTTCGTCGAGCGCTCGCTCGTCTGGCTGCTCGGCACTGTCGTCTGGGTTCCGCTCGTCGTCTACACCGCCGCGCAGATTGATCGACGGAGA
>DIUS01000076.1:10658-11137 GCA_002423075.1 Microbacteriaceae bacterium UBA6152 | reverse complement strand
ACCGTGTACTCGTCTTGCCAGGCGTTGGTGAACGGCTCGAGGCATTCGCCTCCCCACAGCTCGTCCCAGCGGTAGTCGCCGGGCGCCACGGGTCCGACCGGACGCTCGGTCTCCGTCGGCGTGGGGGTCGGGGTCGGGGTTGACGACGGTTCGGCTCCCGGTGCGGGGCCGAGCAGGTCGGGGATGCGCGTGCCGACGAAGAAGAGGGCGACAAGAGCGAGAAGCGCGACGAGAGAGCCCGCGATCCAGAGCAGCACCTTCTGGTTCTTGGTGAGCGGTGCTCGAGGCGGCGGAGCGCCGCCCTCCCCCGCCGCCGCGCGGCGAGGCACGACCGGAATCAAAGGCTCGTCGAACTCGGTGAACTTCTCGCTGCTGAACAGCTCGTCGAGGGCACCGCCCTCCTCGGGCGTGCGCATGAGTTCGGTCGCGGCATCGCCCGCGGGGCGTCCACTCTGGTCGACGGCCGGCAGATCGGCTGG
>DIUS01000076.1:10121-10535 GCA_002423075.1 Microbacteriaceae bacterium UBA6152 | reverse complement strand
GCGTCGAAGCCCCCGGTCTCCGGAGCCTCAGAACCCGGGTCGCGCTCGTCGCTCACGCGAGACCCAGGTCGGCCAACCCGATGGCCGCGCGGTATTCGTAGCCGGCCTCCTCGATCACGCGGCGAGCATCCGTCGCCCGGTCGACGACGACCGCGACCGCGACGACCGTCGCACCGGCCGCCTCGAGTGCGCGCGCCGCGGTGAGAGGCGAGCCGCCCGTCGTCGACGTGTCTTCGAGCACGATGACGCGCTTGCCGGCGACGTCGGGGCCCTCGACCTGCTTGCCGCGGCCGTGCTCTTTCGGGGCCTTGCGCACGACGAAGGCGTCATAGGTGAGCCCGCGCGCGGCGCCCTGATGCAGCACGGCGGCCGCGATCGGGTCGGCGCCCATCGTGAGCCCGCCGACGGCGTCGA
>DIUS01000076.1:0-10114 GCA_002423075.1 Microbacteriaceae bacterium UBA6152 | reverse complement strand
CTGGCCTTCGCGCCGCTCGTGAGGGTGAAGTCTCCGTGAAACACGGCCTCGTCGCGCACGAAGTCGATGAGCTGCGCCTTCACATCGTTCACACCCCTCACTGTAGTTCGTAGGCTGAACCCCATGCGCATCGCCACGTGGAACGTCAACTCCATCCGCACCCGCCACGGGCGCGTCGTCGACTGGCTCGTCAATGCCGACGTCGACGTGCTGGCGATGCAAGAGATCAAGTGCAAGCCCGAACAGTTTCCGAGGGAACCGTTCGAGGCGGCGGGCTACGAGGTCGTGCTGCACGGCCTCAACCAGTGGAACGGGGTCGCGATCGCGAGCCGCCTGCCGATGACCGACATCGAGATCGGCTTCCGAGGCCAACCAGGCTTCGCGAAAGGCCACGATCCCGATTCGGTCCTGGATGCTCCGCTCGAGGCTCGCGCAATCGGCGCGACGATCGACGACGTGCGGGTCTGGAGCCTCTACGTGCCGAACGGCCGCGGCCTCGACGACCCGCACATGGACTACAAGCTGAGGTTCTTGCGGGCCCTCGCCGACGACGGCGCGCTCTGGATGCGCGACAACCCCGGTGGCGCGCTCGCGCTCACGGGCGACTTCAATGTGGCCCCCACGGATTCCGACATGGGCGACCCGAGCTTCATTCCCGGTCTCTCGACGCACATCTCGCCCGCCGAGCGCGAGGCTTTCGCCACGCTCGAGCAGGCCGGGTTCAGCGACGTCGTGCGGCCGCTCGTGCCCGAGGGCTTCACCTTCTGGGATTACAAGCAGCTGCGATTTCCGCGCAATGAGGGCATGCGCATTGACTTCATCCTCGGCTCGCCCGGCTTCGCCGATCGGGTGGTGGATGCTCGCATCGAGCGCGAGCAGCGCAAGGGCGACGCCCCGAGCGATCACGTGCCTGTCGTGGTCGACCTGCTCGACGAGGGCGACGACGACGACCGCCCCATGATCTTCTAGGCGCACACGGCTGTGCCGTGCCGGGTAGGGTCGAACCCCGTGAGCATCGACCAGTGGGCCATCAGCATCATGGAGACCCTCGGCGTCGCCGGGGTTGCTCTGCTCGTTGCGATCGAGAGCCTGTTTCCGCCGATCCCGAGCGAACTGATCCTGCCGCTCGCGGGCTTCACCGCGAGCCAGGGCTCGTTCGACCTCGTGAGCGTCATCATCGCCGCGACGATCGGCTCGGTCTCGGGGGCGCTCGTGCTCTACTATCTCGGCGACTGGGTGGGCGCCGTGCGACTCGCGCACTTCGCGGATCGCGTCCCGCTCATGAGCGGTGCCGACGTGCATAAGGCGATGGCCTGGTTCCACCGCTTCGGCCCGATCGCGGTGTTCATCGGCCGCTTCATCCCGATCGTGCGCAGCCTCATTTCGATTCCGGCCGGCGTCGACCGCATGCGGCTTTGGCACTTCCTGATGCTCACGACCATCGGCAGCGGCATCTGGAACACGATCTTCATCGTGCTCGGCTACGTGCTCGGCGAGAACTGGGTCGTGGTCGAAGACATTGCCTCGCGCTACAGCCGCACAGTGCTCGTCACCGCGATCATCGTCGTCGTGGTGTTCATCGTCTGGCGCACGGTGCGGGTCGTGCGCCGTCGGCGGGCCGCCGAGCAGGCTGGGTCGGCAACCAACGAGCAGGTGTAGTGCGGCGCGAGGTAGGCGGCGATCTCCGCGCCGATGATCGCGGACCCGAGGAGTACCCCAGTTCTCGGGACAGTGTTTCGCAAGTAGTGACTACTCATGGAATCGCGCGTCGTTGAGGAGCACACTGGAGGCACAGCATCCCGAAAGACTGGAGTCCGCCATGCGTCGCACCGTTCCCACCATCGCCGCTCTGAGCCTGGGCCTCGCCCTGACTCTTAGCGGTTGTTTCGCCAACCCGCTCGAGCAGCTCACCGACGGTCTCGTCGAAGGCGGGGTCGAGCAGATCATCGAAGACCAGACCGGCGTCGACATCGACATCGACGGCACGGGCGCGAGCCTGCCTGACAACTGGCCCGCTGATGTGCCGACGATCGAGGGCAATGTCGTCTTCTCGGCCGCCGCCAACGATGCTTTCACCGCCGCGATCACGACGCCCGACCTCGCCGCGGCCGAGCAGGCCTTCACCGACCTTCTCGACGCTGGCTACACGCAAGTGGCCGAGATCCAGCTCGGCGAAGGGGCCGCATCGCGCACCTTCGAGAACGGCACCTACAACGTCACCGTAGTCATCGCCGAGAACGGCGACGGCACAGGTCAGGTGCAGTACAGCATCGTCCCCGTCGGCTAGCCGGCGAGAGCCTCGCGCGGGCAGTTCTGACAACGGTCAGAGTTGCCCGCGCGGGCGACCCCGTGAGGCCAGCCACGAGCGGATCGAGCAGGTCGGTGCGCGCGACGAGCGGCCAGGGGCATGCACAACTCCTTGGCCGTTGGTCGCAGTGACGGGCCAGAAGCCGACTCGCCCCGTGCGGGGATTCTCAAGCGAGTCTCTGCAATAGCGACCGCTCGACCGCAGCGACCTGCCGTCGGCGTTTCGTGGCGCAGAATCGTGCGTGCACGCATGATTCGTGCGTCGTTCACAACCACCGCACCCGAGTGCCTGCGTAGGCTCGAGGGTGGGCGGCGCTCGCGTGCGCCCCGAGCACCGGTACGAACCGACGACCTGACGAAGGAGGGACCCATGACCGACACTGCCGCCACCGCGACCGGCACCATCATCGGAGAGCCCGAGGTTGTCGAAGACCGCGCAGCTAGGGATCGAACTGCGCTGACGGATGCTGCGCCCACGGCCGCGCAGCTCGTCGCCGACCCGGCCTGGTCGCGTCTCAAGGCCGCCGCCGAAGCCTTGCGCTCGATGCAGGTGCACGACGGCAGCATCCCCGAGCCTGAGTACCACGCCGAAGCAGCGCGGCACGTCGCTGACATCGTCGAGGCTCTGCGACACTTCGCCCCGCTCATGCCGCACGATGAGAAGTACCTGACGGCGTGCGCTGACGACTTCGAGCGCTGGGCCGACAGCGGGTTCGTCGTGCCCGACTTCTACGAGTCGCTCGACGCCTTCCACCCCGCGCGCGACCGCCGTGATGGGGTCGCGCACCTTGTGGTGTTCCCCATGTACACACAGAACGGCTCGGCCGACCGACTCGTCGAGGCTGTGGTGTTCGAGGTGATCTGGCCCGACTTCGTGGCCGAGCTCGAGGCGGGCGACTACGGCAACGCGCTCTACCTGGGGCTGCGGTTCGTCGACTTCACGCCGGGCTATGACACCAACTCGGCCGTACTGTTTCCCGAATCGGTCGCCGTCACGCCGAGGGTTCCCGCCGGTGCGCCCGAGGGCACCCCCGCGCAGTTGCCGACGTTCACGTGGGGTGCGATCTTCGCAGACCGCGAGGCCGCCCGGTACCGCCGGGTGGTGCGTGCCGCCGCCGACATCACCAAGCTCGACCTGCCCGACGACGCTCTCGAGCTGCTCAACGACCAGGCGCTCGCCGAGCGCACGTTCGTCATGTGGGACATGATTCACGACCGCACCCACATGCGCGGCGATCTGCCCTTCGACCCCTTCATGATCAAGCAGCGCATGCCGTTCTTCTTGTACTCGCTCGAAGAACTGCGGTGCGACCTCACGGCGTTCCGTGAGGCGGTGAAACTGTGGCGCGCCGCCGACACCGACGGCGTGACGCGCCAGCACGCCCGTCTCGTGCAGTACGCCGTCATCTTCGACCGCATCTTCCGCTTCGCCATCACGGGCACGCGAACGCGCAACTACGACGCCGTCGGCGGCCAGTTGCTCTTCGCCTGGATGCACCAGAAGGGTGTCTTGCACTGGACAGACACCCAGCTCGCGATTGACTGGGAGCACGTGCCCGACGTCGTCGTCGACCTGTCGAACGCGATCAATGAGCTCTACTGGGCCTCGATCGACCGCCCGAAGCCGGTGCACTGGCTCAAGGCCTACGAGCTAGTGTCGAGCACGCTCACGCCGCACCCGGCCTCGGTCTGGGCGCGCGGGCTCAGCGCCGAGGTTCTCGCCGGACCGCTCAAGGGCTACACCGATCTCGTGCTCGACGACGAGTTTCCGCTGTCGATGTTCTACGAGGCCTTGCAGAAGAAAATGGCGGTCGTCATCGAGTCGACGGCCGGCATTACCGGTCGCGCCGCGTGACCGGAGTCGCTGACCGCACGGTCGTGGTGGCCGGTGCCGGCGGCGTCGGCGGTCGTGCCGTGTGCGCGGCACTCACCGCCGCCGGCGCGCACGTCGTAGCGGTCGGGTCGCGGGCTGAGTCGCTGGCCGCGGTCGATGCTGCCGAGACCGCGGTCGTCGACCTCGCCGACCCGGCTGCCGTGAGCGAATGGGCAGCTGACCTGCGCGCGCGCCGGCCGAACATCGACGGCCTGCTGCACCTCGTGGGCGGCTGGCGTGGCGGCTCAGCCCCCGACGACTTCGCGTGGCTCGAACGCCGCGTACTCACGACCCTGCGGGTGGTCAGCCGCGAGCTGCGCGACGACCTCACCGCGTCGAGCGCGGGGCGCCTGGCGATCGTGAGCTCAGCATCCGTCGCCCAGCCGAAGTGGGGCATGGCCAACTACGTGACCCTCAAGTCGGCGGCCGAGACGTGGGTGCAGGCGCTCGCGAGCGGCTGGCGCACGAAGGGCACCCCGACCGCGGCCGTGACCTTCGTCGTCCGCGCGCTCGACGAGCCGGGCGCGGTCGACAACCTCGCGGCGGCGTGCTCGGCGCTGTGGTCGGTCGGTCACGACGAGCTCAACGGGGCACTCGTCGATCTGGCTCAGCAGATCTGAGCGAATCCGTCGCGTGACGGATGCCCGGCACCGGCAAGGCGATTAGCGTGCAGGGGTGAGCACAGCACAGGTCGATGCCGAGGGCTACTGGATGCGCCCCGCCCCGGGCCGCACCGGGCTGCGCGCCGACGGCCTGCTCGCGCTCGGCATCGCGCTTGGTGCCTCGGCCACCGTCGTGCTGTACTCGGCAGCCGAGTTCTTCGACGAGCCCACCGTGCCCTGGATGGCCGCGCTCATGGTGCTCGGCATCTCAGGCCCCCTGGTATGGCGCCGCATGTACCCGATCACGGTGACCGTCATCATCTCGATCGCCTTCATCGCCGGGTTGCAGAACGGCGTGCCCGAAGTGCTGTTCAGCAATATCGCGCTCTTCGTGGGCATGTACTCGATCGGCGCCTGGAGCCGCTCGCGACGACGGGCACTCATCTCACGGGCGATCATCGTCGGGGCGATGTTCGCCTGGCTGTTCTGGAGCCTGACGCAGGCCGCGTTCGACACCTCCCTCGCCCCGGAGGACTCCGGCATCGGGTTCATCGCGCCCGGTGTCGCCTTCGGCATCATCAGTGTGCTCACGAACATTCTCTACTTCGCTGGGGCGTGGGCCTTCGGCGATCGCGCCTGGGCCGCCGCGCGAGAGAAGGCGCAGCTCGAGGCGCGCACGGCTGAGCTCGCGCGCGAGCGCGAACGCACGGCCGAGCAGGCGGTCGCGCTCGATCGGGTGCGCATCGGCCGCGAACTGCACGACGTCGTCGCCCACCACGTCTCGGTCATGGGCATTCAGGCTGGTGCAGCCCGGCGCGCGCTCGGCGGCGATCGCCCCGAAGCCGCCGTTGCCGCGGTGGACTCTCTCGAAGCGATCGAGCAGTCGGCCCGGCAAGCCGTCGATGAGCTGCACCGGCTGGTGTCGACCCTGCGGTCTCCCGCCGACGGCGAGAGCGAAGCGGTCGACGGGCCGAGCACGCGCACGACCGCCCACTTGCCGCTGCTCGTCGACGACGTGCGCGGCACTGGGCGCCCAGCCACCTTCACCGTCGTCGGGGAGCCTGTGCCGCTCGGGCCGCTCGTCGACACCACCCTCTACCGCGTCGCCCGCGAAGCCGTGACGAACAGCCTCAAGCACGCCGGTGCGAGCGCGACCCTCGACGTGCGGCTGCGGTTCACACCTGAGGCGGTCGAGCTCGAGGTCGCGGACTCTGGCGTGGGGGCGCGGGCAGCTGCCCGTTTCGGCGCATCCACGCCCGGCGGCGGGCTCGGGCAGGTCGGCATGCGCGAGCGGCTCGCGGCCGTCGGCGGCACCCTCGAGGCCGGGCCGCGCAGTCGCAGCGGGTACCTCGTGCGGGCATCCGTGCCCCTGATGGTGAGTGAGCGCACGACGTGACCCTGCGCGTGCTGCTCGTCGACGATCACGATCTCGTGCGCACGGGCTTTCGCACGATTCTCGAGTCAGAGCCCGGCATCGAGGTCGTGGGAGAGGCGCGCGACGGCGCCGAGGCCATGAGTCAGGCACAAGACCTGCGGCCCGACGTCATCTGTATGGACGTGCAGATGCCCGGCATGGACGGCCTCGAGGCCACGCGCCGCATTGTCGCGGCGACGGATGCTCACACGGGGCCGCCCGTCGGCGTCTTGGTCTTGACGACCTTCGACCGCGACGACTACCTCTTCGCGGCGCTCGACGCTGGCGCCAGCGGCTTTCTGCTCAAGAATGCGAGCCCCGAGAAACTCGTCGAGGCCGTACTCGTCGTTGCCCGGGGCGAGGCGCTGCTCGCGCCCGACGTCACTCGACGCGTGATCGCGCGGGCGACCGAGGCTCGCGAGGCTGCCTCGCCCACGCCCGACGCACGTCTCGCCGATCTCACCGAGCGCGAGACCGAAGTGCTGCGGCTGCTCGCACGCGGGCTCAGCAACGCCGAGATCGCGCGAGAGCTCTGGCTCGGCGAGGCGACCGTCAAGACGCACGTGTCGAAAGTGCTTCTGAAACTCGGGTTGCGCGACCGCGTGCACGCCGTGGTCTTCGCGTACGAGAACGGCGTCGCTACACCGGGCGACGCCGACTGATCCCCCGCACGGGGGAGCCGGCCGCAGCGCGACCCGTCGCACGGGGGATGCCCCGCACCTGCCCGCTCTCTAGCGTGAACAGAGACGAAAGGGGCACCATGCTCACGATCAGCAACGTGACCAAGCACTACGGCGAGCGCCGTGTGCTCGACGACGTGTCGTTCGAGGTCGGCCGCGGCCGTCTGACGGGCTTCGTCGGCGGCAACGGCGCCGGCAAGACCACGACCATGCGCATCATTCTCGGTGTGCTCGCGGCCGACTCGGGCTCGATCGACCTCGACGGCAGCCCGCTGACCCGCGAGGGTCGACGGCGCTTCGGCTACATGCCCGAAGAGCGTGGGCTCTACCCGAAGATGAAGGTGCATGAGCAGCTCGTGTACCTGGCACGATTGCGCGGCATGCGCTCTGCCGTCGCCGCCGAGAAGGCCGACGAGCTGCTCGAGCGCCTTGAGCTGCACGAGCGGCGCGATGAGCCCATCGAAAAGCTGTCGCTCGGCAACCAGCAGCGTGCGCAGATCGCTGCGGCTCTCGTGCACGAGCCCGAGGTGCTCGTACTCGATGAGCCCTTCTCGGGCCTCGACCCGATGGCCGTCGAGACCGTGCTGGGTGTGCTGAGCGAGCGCGCCGCCCGCGGAGTGCCCGTGCTGTTCTCGAGCCACCAGCTCGATGTCGTCGAGCGCCTCTGCGACGACATCATCGTGATTGCCGACGGCGCCATCCGGGCCGCGGGCACGCGCGAGGCACTGCGCGAAGCGAACAGCGGCTCGCAGTGGGAGCTGCACGTTGACGGCGACGCCGCGTGGGTGCGGTCGATGCCCGACATCTCGGTCGTTGAGTTCGACGGCGGCTACGTGCTCTTCGAGGCCGATACGCGCAGCGCCCAGAGCGTCGTGCAGCAGGCCGTCCAACGCGGCGAGGTGCACCGCTTCGCACCCCGTCGCCCCACCTTGACCGAGATCTTCCGAGAGGTCGTGCAGTGATGACCACCGCCACGCAGTCCGCCACCCATTCAGCCCTCACCACGCGCGCCGCTGTCGGCCTCGTTGCAGGGCGCGAGATCAACTCGAAGGTGCGCTCGAAGTCGTTCCAGATCTCGACCGCCATCCTCGTGGTGCTCGTCGCGGCGGGTATCATCATCGCGAATCTGCTGTCGAGCTCGGGCGACGCGACGCGCATCGCCGCTGTCGGTGATGCCGCCGACAGCCTTGTCGGCCTCGAGAGCGTCGAAGTCGAAACCGTATCGACCGTCGCCCAGGCAGAGCAGCTCGTGCTCGACGGCGACGTCGAAGCGGCAGTCGTGCCGCTCATCGACGCCGAACCAGGCACACCAGCCGTCGAGATCATCGCGCTCGATGCCACGCCCTTATCGCTCGTGCAGGCGCTCTCGATTGCCCCCGAGGTGCGGCTGCTGCAGGAAGCACCTGTCGACTCGGGCCTCGGCTTTCTCATCGCCTTCGGTTTCGGCATCGTCTTCTTCACCGCCGCGATCACCTTTGGCAGCACGATCGCGCAGAGCGTCGTCGAAGAGAAGCAGACGCGCATCGTCGAGATTCTGTTGACCGCCGTTCCTGCCCGAGCTCTGCTCGCGGGCAAGGTGGTCGGCAATTCCGCACTTGCGCTCGGTCAGATCGTGCTCATCGCCGTTGCGGCCGCCCTCGCCCTCATGCTCACCGGGCAAGACGTGCTGCTGAGCGACCTCGGCCCCGCTGCCGTCTGGTTCATCGTGTTCTTCGCGGTCGGCTTCGTGCTGCTCGCCGCGATGTTCGCGGCCTCGGCCTCGCTCGTCTCGCGGATGGAAGACACGGGCAGCGTGCTGCAGCCCGTCATGTGGCTCGTCATGCTGCCCTACTTCTTGATCATCTTCTTCTACGACAACGAGGTAGTGGTCGGCATCATGTCGTACGTGCCCTTCTCGTCACCGGTCGGCATGCCGACGCGCATCTTCCTCGGTGAGGCGCTGTGGTGGGAGCCCTACCTCTCGCTCATGATCCTCGCGGTGAGCGCCGTGGTCATCGTGGCGATCGGCGCCCGCATCTACGAGAACTCGCTGCTGCGCACCGGCGGTCGCGTGAAACTCGGCGAGGCGTTGCGGGGCTGACGAACACAGAAGCTGACCGCCTCTGCACAGCCCTCCGGCCGCGGTGGGTGGGAAGATACGGGGGTGACCCGCATCCATGACACCACCTACCGCGGCTTCGCCAGCGACAACTACGCCGGCGTGCACCCTGAAGTGCTCGCCGCTCTCGCCGACGCCAACGGCGGCCATCAGATCGCGTACGGCGAAGACCAGTACACAGCTCAGCTGGCCGAGGTCATCAAGGCCGAGTTCGGCGAGCAGGCAGAGGTCTTCCCCGTGTTCAACGGCACGGGCGCCAACGTGCTCTCACTCACGTCGCTCATGCCGCGCTGGGGTGCCGTCATCGCGAGCGGCACAGCGCACATACACACCGACGAGGGCGGGGCGCCCGAGCGCGTGAGCGGCCTCAAGCTCTTCACGGTGCCCACGCCCGACGGCAAGCTCACGCCCGAGCTCATCGACACGGAGGCCTTCGGCTGGGGTGACGAGCACCGCGCTCAGCCCCTCGCCGTGAGCATCACCAACACCACCGAGGTCGGCACCGTCTACACGCCCGACGAGGTGCGCGCGATCGCCGACCACGCGCACGCGCACGGCATGGCGCTGCACCTCGACGGCGCCCGCGTCTGGAACGCCGCAGCGGCCCTCGGCACGAGCCTGCGCGCGTTCACCGCCGATGCTGGCGTCGACATCCTGTCGCTCGGCGGCACCAAGAACGGGCTGGTCGGCGCCGAGGCCATCGTCGCGATCGACCCCTCGCGAGTCGACGGGCTCATCTACCTTCGCAAGATGAACATGCAGCTCGCGAGCAAGATGCGCTTCCTCTCGGCGCAGCTGTTGACGCTCTTCGACGAGGGCTTAGGGCTCCGCTCGGCGATGCACGCGAACGCGATGGCGGCCCGCTTACGATCGGGCCTCGAGGGGATGCTCGCTCTCGGCGACGTGCCCGCCGACTCGCTCGGCTTCAGCCAGCCGACGCAGGCCAACGCGGTGTTCGCCCTGCTCGCGAACGATGCCGCCGACCGCATTCGTGAGCGCGTGCGCTTCTACGACTGGGATCGCGCCCGCGGCGAGGTGCGCTGGATGTGCGCCTTCGACACGACCGAGGCCGACATCGACGGCTTCATCGAGGTCGTCCGGCAGGAGCTCACGCGCTAGCAGTCGACTCCAGGTCGAGCG
>DIUS01000017.1 GCA_002423075.1 Microbacteriaceae bacterium UBA6152 | reverse complement strand
GGCGGCCCAGCTGTATAGCGAGTTCCGCGAATTTTTTCCGAAAAACGCGGTCGAGTACTTCGTCAGTTCTTACGACTACTACCAGCCCGAGGCCTACGTGCCGCAGACCGATACGTTCATTGAGAAAGACAGCTCGGTCAACGCCGAAGTTGAGCGGTTGCGCCACTCGACCACGAACTCGCTGCTCAGCCGTCGAGACGTCATCGTGGTGTCGACCGTGTCGTGCATCTACGGTCTCGGCGCGGCAGAAGAGTACCTCGAAGCCATGGTCGCCCTGCAGGTGGGGCAGAGCATCCCTCGCGACGTTCTCATTCGCAAGTTCGTGGGCATGCAGTACCAGCGCAACGACGTCGACTTCTCTCGTGGCAAGTTCCGCGTGCGAGGCGACACCATCGAGATCATCCCGATGTATGAAGAGCTCGCGATCCGCATCGAGATGTTCGGCGACGAGATCGAAGCGCTGTACGCGTTGCACCCGCTCACGGGCGACGTCGTGCGCCCGCTCGACGCCGTGTCTGTCTTCCCGGCGACGCACTACGCCGCATCGCCCGAGACCATGCAGCGCGCGATCGTATCCATCAGAGAGGAGCTCGAGCCGCGACTGGCGGAGCTCGAGAGGCAGGGCAAGCTGCTCGAGGCACAGCGCCTGCGCATGCGCACGACCTTCGACCTCGAGATGATGGAGCAGATCGGGTTCTGCAACGGTATCGAGAACTACTCGCGCCACATCGACGGTCGCGCCCCGGGCGAGCCGCCGAACTGCCTGCTCGACTATTTTCCCGACGACTTCCTTGTCGTCATCGACGAGAGCCACGTGACGGTGCCGCAGATCGGCGCGATGTACGAGGGCGACGCCTCTCGCAAGCGCACGCTCGTCGAACACGGCTTCCGGCTGCCGAGCGCGCTCGACAACCGGCCCTTGCGGTGGGAAGAGTTTCTCGAGCGCACCGGGCAGAAGGTCTACCTCTCGGCGACTCCCGGCAAGTACGAGCTCGGCATCACCGATTCGATCGTCGAGCAGATCATCCGGCCGACGGGGCTCGTCGACCCTCAGATCGTCGTGAAGCCCAGCAAGGGGCAGATCGACGACCTGCTCGAGCAGATTCGCCAGCGCACCGAGCGCGACGAGCGCGTGCTCGTGACGACGCTCACCAAGAAGATGGCCGAAGAGCTCACCGACTTCTTGACCGATGCTGGTGTGCGCGTGCGCTATTTGCACTCTGACGTCGACACGTTGCGTCGCGTCGAGTTGCTGAGCGAGTTGCGTCAGGGCGTCTACGATGTGCTCGTCGGCATCAACCTGCTGCGTGAGGGCCTCGACCTTCCCGAGGTGTCGCTCGTCGCTATTCTGGACGCCGACAAAGAGGGCTTCTTGCGGTCGTCGACATCGCTCATCCAGACCATCGGTCGTGCTGCCCGCAACGTCTCAGGCGAGGTGCACATGTACGCCGACGTCGTGACCCCCTCGATGGCGCAGGCGATCGACGAGACCACGAGACGCCGCGAGAGGCAGGTCGCCTACAACCTCGAGAACGGCATCGATCCGACGCCGCTGCGCAAGAAGATCGCCGACATCACCGATCAGCTCGCCCGCGAGGGCGCCGACACGGCCGAGTTGCTCGCGAGTCGACGCGCCGCGGCCGGAGGCGGCAAGAAGTCGCCGACCCCGGCGCTGCGCCGCGAGGGGCGCGGTGCCGAGGGTGCGGCCGAGCTCGAGTCGATCATCGCTGACCTCACGGCGCAGATGCTCACCGCGGCGGAAGAGCTCAAATTCGAGCTCGCGGCCCGGTTGCGCGACGAAGTGCAAGACCTCAAGAAAGACCTGCGCGGCATGGTCGAAGCAGGACACGTGCGCTGAAAGTCGCGCTCAGTCTGCTGTCGGAACCCGCACCTAGAATCATCAGAGTGTCCGTGACCCCTCTTGAAACTGCCCCCCATCTGAGCGTGCGCGGTGCACGCGTGCACAATCTGCGCGACGTCGATCTCGTGATCCCGCGCGACGCCCTCGTCGTCTTTACGGGGCTGTCGGGTTCGGGCAAGAGCTCGCTCGCGTTCGACACGATCTTCGCTGAGGGGCAGCGCCGCTACGTCGAGTCGCTCTCGGCCTACGCGCGGCAGTTCTTGGGCCAGGTCGATAGGCCCGACGTCGACTTCATCGAGGGCCTGAGCCCCGCCGTCTCGATCGACCAGAAGTCGACCAACCGCAATCCGCGCTCGACCGTCGGCACGATCACCGAGATCTACGACTACATGCGCTTGCTCTGGGCGAGGGTTGGCACCCCGCACTGCCCCGAGTGCGGCGAGCGCATTCAGCGTCAGACGGTTCAGCAGATCGCCGACGAGCTCATGACACTGGAGACCGGCACGCGTTTTCAGGTGCTTGCGCCGGTGGTCAGCCAGAAGAAGGGTGAGTTCGTCGATCTGTTCCGCGAACTGGCCGCCGCTGGCTACGCCCGCGCCGTCGTCGATTCCCAGCTCGTGCAGCTCAGCGAGCCGCCGACCCTTAAGAAGCAGGTCAAGCACGACATCGCCGTCGTCGTCGACCGGCTCGTAGCGAACGACGAGGCCCTCACCCGCCTGACCGACTCGCTCGAGACGGCCCTCGGGCTCGCCGACGGCCTCGTCGTCATCGACTTCGTCGATCGCGAGGGTGCTGACGGCACACGCACCTTCAGCGAACGATTGAGCTGCCCTAACCGACACCCTCTGCAGCTCACCGAGATCGAGCCCCGCACCTTCTCTTTCAATGCCCCGTTCGGCGCGTGCCCGGTCTGCTCGGGGCTCGGCAACCGCATGGCGGTCGATGTCGACCTGCTCATCGGTGACCCCTCTCTGTCGCTCAACGATGGTGTGATCCTGCCGTGGAACCAGCAGGGAAAGGGCTTGTACAGCTACTTCCAGAAACTTCTCTCCGGGCTCGGCCGCGAGCTCGGCTTCTCGCTCGACACTCCCTGGGGCGAGCTTGAGGAGAGCGCACGGCAGGCCATTCTGCTCGGCAACGACTTCGACGTGCGCGTCAAATGGCGCAATCGCTACGGGCGCGACGTCACGTACTCGACAGGGTTCGAGGGCGTGATCCCCTACATCGAGCGCAAGTATGCCGAAGCCGAGAGCGACTGGTCACAGGAGCGTTTCGCTGAGTACCTGCGAGAGGTTCCCTGCTCCGAGTGCGACGGAGCACGTCTGAAGCCCGAGGTGCTCGCGGTGACCGTCGACGGTCGCAGTATCTCGTCGGTTGCAGAGCTCAGCTTGCTCGACGCCTACGCCTTCATGCAGGCGATGACCCTGACCGAGCGCGAGGCCGCCATCGCGGCCGCAGTGCTGCGCGAGATCAGAGCGCGCCTCGAGTTCTTGCTCGAGGTCGGGCTCGGCTATCTCACCATGGCGCGCGCCGCCGGTAGCCTCTCGGGCGGCGAGGCGCAGCGCATCAGGCTCGCGACGCAGAT
Organism: Microbacteriaceae bacterium UBA6152; assembly: GCA_002423075.1. Taxonomy (GTDB): domain Bacteria; phylum Actinomycetota; class Actinomycetes; order Actinomycetales; family Microbacteriaceae; genus Microcella. Next base: position 5,224 of record DIUS01000017.1, on the reverse strand, counting down.
CGGCTCGGGTCTCACGGGAGTGCTGTATGTGCTTGACGAGCCCAGCATTGGCCTGCACCAGCGCGACAACCGCCGTCTCATCGACACCCTGGTGAAGCTCAAGAACCTGGGCAATACTCTCATCGTCGTCGAGCACGACGAAGACACCATCCGCACCGCCGACTGGATCGTCGACATCGGCCCAGGGGCGGGGGAGCACGGTGGTCAGGTGGTGCACAGCGGCTCATACGCGGGGCTCATCGCGAACCCGGCGTCGATAACGGGCGACTACCTTGCAGGTCGACGACGGGTCGTCGACCTGGTCGAGCGCCGGTCGCTGGACTACGACCGCGTGCTGCGAATCGAGGGAGCCAAGGCCAACAACCTACAGAACGTGACCGTCGATTTTCCGCTCGGGGCGTTCGTGGCCGTCACGGGAGTGAGCGGCTCGGGCAAGTCGTCGCTCGTCAACGACATTCTCTACAAGGTGCTCGCCAACAAGCTCAACGGCGCGCGTCAGGTGCCGGGCAAGCACGTGCGCGTGACGGGCCTTGAGCACCTCGACAAGGTGGTGCACGTCGACCAGGCGCCCATCGGCCGCACTCCACGGTCGAACCCGGCGACCTACACGGGCGTCTTCGACCGCATTCGCACGCTGTTCGCCGAGACTCTCGAAGCCAAAGCGCGCGGCTACCTTCCCGGGCGTTTCAGTTTCAACGTCAAGGGCGGTCGCTGCGAGAACTGCGCGGGTGACGGCACCATCAAGATTGAGATGAACTTCTTGCCCGATGTCTACGTCGCGTGCGAGGTCTGCGGCGGTGCCCGATACAACCGCGACACGCTCACGGTGCACTACAAGGGCAAGAACATCGCCGAAGTTCTCGACATGCCGATCGAGGAAGCCGCGGAGTTCTTCGAACCCATCTCGGCCATCCATCGATTCCTGAAGACTCTCGTCGATGTCGGTCTCGGCTACGTGCGGCTCGGGCAGAGCGCGACCACCCTCTCGGGCGGCGAGGCGCAACGCGTCAAGCTCGCGACCGAACTGCAGAAGCGGTCGAACGGCCGCAGCGTCTACGTGCTCGACGAGCCCACGACTGGTTTGCATTTCGAAGACGTGCGCAAGCTGCTCATGGTGCTCAACGGTCTCGTCGACAAGGGCAACACCGTCATCGTCATCGAGCACAACCTCGATGTGATCCGGGCTGCCGACTGGTTGATCGACCTGGGGCCCGAAGGTGGCGCCGGCGGCGGGCAGGTGATCGCGACGGGCACTCCCGAGCACCTCGCCACCGTCGAGAAGAGCCACACCGGCGCCTTCTTGCGCGAGATGCTGCACGAGGTCACAGGAGCCTGAGATGGTCTCACGGGAAGAGTGGCGCCCGAAACGCGGGGAGATTCCGACCGAGCCCGGTGTATACCGGTTCATCGACGCGAACCGGCGCGTGCTCTACGTCGGCAAGGCGAAGAACCTGCGCAGTCGGCTGAGCAACTACTTTCAGCCCGTCACCAGTTTGCACGAGCGAACGAGGCGCATGGTCACGACGGCTCAGGGGGTCGAGTGGACGGTCGTGGGCAGTGAGCTCGAGGCGCTGTCACTCGAGTACACGTGGATCAAAGAGTTCGCACCGCCGTTCAACGTCACGTTCCGCGACGACAAGACCTACCCCTATGTGGCCATCACGCTCGCGGATCGCGTGCCGCGCGTCATGGTGACGCGCACTCGCGGCATCTCGGGCGCGCGATACTTCGGGCCGTACCCGAAGGTATGGGCTGTGCGCGAGACGGTCGATCTCATGCTCAAGGCATTCCCGATGCGATCGTGCTCCGACAGCACCTACAAGCGGGCACACGACACCGGCCGGCCGTGTCTGCTCGGCGACATCGGCAAGTGCGCGGCACCGTGCGTCGGTCGCATCTCGCCTGAAGACCACCGCAGCATCGCGCTCGACTTCGCCTCGTTCATGGCCGGCAATGACGAAGGCTACGTCAAGGCCCTGAAGTCGCGCATGGCCGATGCGGCACGAGAGCTCGACTACGAGTCTGCGGCACGCCTGCGCGACCAGATCGGAGCGCTCGAGACGGCCCTCGCGAAGAGCACCGTGGTCATGACCGACGACACCGACGCCGACGTCTTTGGCATCGCGCACGACGAGCTGGCCGCCGCCGTGCAGCTGTTTATCGTACGTGGCGGACGAATCCGGGGCGTGCGGGGCTGGGTCGTCGACACCGAACTCGACGTCACCATGGCCGAGCTCGTCGACACCGTGCTTCAAAACGCCTACGACGAGACCACGGTGCCGGCCCGCGAAGTGATCGTGCCGGAAGTGCCCGACGACGTGCTCGCGCTTCAGACCGTGCTCACTGAGCGGCGACGCGAGGCGGGGGAGCGCGGTGCGGTCACGGTGAAGGTCGCGCAGCGCGGCGAGAAGGCCGCCCTTGCTGCAACGGTCGGCACCAACGCCGCTGGTGAGCTCGTGCGCTACAAGACGCGACGCAGCGGCGACTTCACAGCGCGGTCGCGGGCCCTCGCCGACCTGCAGGAGGCGCTGGGGCTCGAGGAGGCGCCGCTGCGGCTCGAGTGCTTCGACGTGTCGCACCTTGGCGGCACCAACCAGGTCGCCTCGATGGTCGTCTTCGAAGACGGACTGCCGCGCAAAGACCAGTACCGCACGTTTGCGATCGCCGAGGCCCGAGACGACACCGATGCCGTGTACCAGGTGCTGCGCCGACGTCTCGCCTACTTGCACGACGCTGCGGCAGCAGAACAGCACGCCGTGGTCGATGCGACAGCCGACGGTGCCGAAGCACCGGTGGTCGCTCCTGCGCCGGCACGCAAGTCGTTTCACTACCGTCCTGGTCTTCTGGTGATCGACGGCGGGCAGCCGCAGGTGGCCGCCGCCGCACGCGCCTTGCGCGACGAAGGCATCGACGACATCGCCGTCTGTGGCATCGCCAAGCGGCTCGAAGAGGTGTGGCTGCCCGACAGCGAGTTTCCGGTGATCCTGCCGCGTGCATCCGACGCCTTGTTTCTGCTGCAGCGGCTGCGCGATGAGGCGCACCGCTTCGCACTGAGGTACCAACGCACCACCCGGTCCCGCGACATTCGCACGGTGCTCTCGAGTGTTCCGGGTCTCGGTCCGTCGCGCATTCGCGAACTTCTCAAGCACTTCGGATCGGTCGCACGTTTACGCACTGCGAGTGTCGACGAGATCGTGGCGGTCGACGGTATCGGCCCGGCGACCGCAGAACTCGTGCATCGAGCCGTGAGGTCTGGCGGTTAGGCTTGAATCACCCGCTATGACAAGCTCTCGAGGACCGATGCCCGACGCCGTACCCCACGATGTACTCATCGTCACCGGTATGTCTGGCGCGGGGCGCTCGACCGTCGCCAACGCTCTCGAAGACCTCGGCTGGTACGTGGTTGATAACCTTCCGCCGCAAATGCTGCGTCCCCTCGTCGACCTTGCGGTGCACCCCGGTAGCGCGCTGCCCCGCATCGCTGCGGTCGTCGATGTGCGCGGCGGCAAGCTCTTTGCCGATCTCGCCGCGATCATTTCCGAGTTGCGGTCGAGAGACATCGTGCGCGTGCTGTTTCTCGAGGCGACGGATGCTGTGCTCGTGCGGCGCTTCGAACAAGTGCGGCGTCCGCACCCCCTCCAAGAAGACGGCACGCTCCTCGACGGCATTGCTCGTGAGCGAGAGCGCATGTTCGAGGTGCGTGAACTCGCCGACATCATCATCGACACGACCGAATTCAACATCCACCAATTGGCGACGACCGTCACTGACGTCTTCGCTCCGCAGGGCACTGCAGAGGTGACGATCACACTCGAGAGCTTCGGTTTCAAATACGGTTCGCCTGCCGACGCCGACATCGTCGCTGACGCGCGCTTCTTGCCGAATCCTTTCTGGCAGCCCGAACTGCGCGATGCGACTGGTCAGGACGCAGCGGTCAGCGACTATGTGCTCGCCCAGGAGGGTGCCCGCGAATTCCTCGATGCTTTCGTGGCCATGCTCGTGCCCGTGCTCAAGGGCTATGCCCGCGAGAACAAGCGCCACGCGACCATTGCGATCGGTTGCACGGGCGGCAAGCACCGCTCGGTCGCGCTCATCGACGACGTGGCCGCGCACGTGCGCGGTATGCCCGGCATCGCCGTGACAGTGAAGCATCGCGACCTCGGACGCGAGTAGGGTCGATCTGCACCACCACCACCAGACCGTGATTCGAGAGGACGGCTTCCGTGGCTCTGACCGCTGACGTGAAGGAAGAACTCTCGCGGCTCGCGGTGACCAAGACCACGGTGCGCGCCGCAGAACTCGCGACCATCCTGCGTTTTGCCGGGGGACTGCACCTCATCTCCGGTCGTGTGGCCGTCGAGGTCGAGCTCGACACGCCGTCGATCGCGCGGCGCGTGCGGAAAGATCTGGTCGAGCTCTACGGCATGCGGAGCGACGCGGCGATGCTGTCGCCCGGCGGAATCCGAAAGACACCTGCCTACGTGGTGCGGGTACTGGAGGGCGGTGAGACGCTCGCGCGTCAGACCGGATTGCTCGACGCGCGGCGGCGACCCGTGCGCGGTCTGCCGAACAAGCTCACCACTGGTTCGCACGACGAGCTCGCCGCGGTCTGGCGTGGCGCGTTCCTCGCGCACGGCTCGCTCACCGACCCTGGCCGTTCTGCCGCGCTCGAGATCACCTGCCCCGGCAACGAGGCGGCGATGGCGCTCGTCGGCGCCGCCGGACGCCTCGGCATCTCGGCGAAAGCACGCGAAGTGCGCGGTGTGCACCGTGTGGTGATTCGCGATGGCGACAAGATCAGCAAGATGCTGCGCCTCATCGGTGCGGTCTCGACCGTCGACGACTGGGAGGCGCTCAGGGCCCGACGCGAAGTTCGGGCGACCGCGAATCGGTTGGTTAACTTTGATGACGCGAACCTGCGTCGCTCGGCACAGGCCGCGGTTGCCGCCTGCGCGCGGGTCGAGCGAGCGCTCGAGATTCTCGGGGACGACCTGCCCGAGCATCTGCGCTACGCCGGACAGTTGCGGCTGAACCACCGTGACGCGAGCCTCGATGAGCTCGGGCACTTCGCCGACCCCCCGATGACGAAGGACGCGGTGGCAGGCCGCATCCGGCGCCTGCTGGCCATGGCGGACAAGCAGGCAGAGTCGCTGGGTATTCCGGGGACTGACGCGAATCTGCCCCCCGACTACGACGGCGCCTAGTCGGTATAGCGCGACGGCGG
>DIUS01000140.1 GCA_002423075.1 Microbacteriaceae bacterium UBA6152 | reverse complement strand
ATGGCTGCGCGCCGAGGAGGCGCCCCGCGAGTGCGCGTTCGTCACGCCCCAGCGCAAGGGCGCGCGCACGTTCACAGTCGTCGCTTCCGCCGAGTGGTCACGTGTCGTCGCAACGCAGTCGGCAAGCGGCAACGAGTGACCACTCGTGGGGGCGCGGTACGCGCAAGGCCGTAGCGTGGAGGCCGTGCAGACCACGGGCGGCCAAGAGCGGCGTGCGGGCATCCCGCCCCGCGTGATCGCCTGGTTCGCCGAGAACGCGCGCGACCTGCCGTGGCGGCGCCCCGGGTTCAGCGCGTGGGGCACGCTCGTGAGCGAGATCATGCTGCAGCAGACACCCGTCGCTCGGGTGATCCCGCGGCTCGAGCAGTGGCTCGCGCGGTGGCCGAGCGCCGATGCTCTTGCGGTCGACTCCCCCGCCGAGGCCGTGCGCGCGTGGGACCGCCTCGGCTACCCGCGACGCGCCCTGCGCCTGCACGCGGCAGCGGTCGCCATCAGTGAGCGACATGGCGGCGTCGTGCCCGATGACGTGGATGCTCTTCTCGCCCTGCCCGGAATCGGCGACTACACCGCCCGCGCCGTCGCGGCGTTCGCCTACGGAAAGCCCGTGCCGGTCGTCGACGTCAACACGCGCCGGGTGCTGGCCCGCGCCATTGCTGGTCAGGGCGAGGTCGGCCCCGCGCGCACTCGCGCCGACCTCACCACGATGCAGGCGCTGCTGCCGAGCGAGCCGACTGAGGCTCGAGCGTTCAACGCCGGCGCCATGGAGCTCGGTCAGACGGTGTGCGTCGCCCGCTCCCCGAAGTGCGATGCCTGCCCGATCACTGCGCTGTGCGCGTGGCGCGCGGCCGGCTACCCCGAGTACGAGGGACCCACCGCACCGCGGCAGCCGCGCTTTGAGGGCAGCGACCGCCAGGTGCGCGGCCTCATCATGCGCGAGCTGCGCCTGAGTGACACTCCCGTACCCGCCGAGGTGATCGAGCAACTCTGGCCCGACGCCGTGCAGCGCGAGCGCGCGCTCGCCGGCCTGCTCGCCGACGGGCTCGCGACGGGCGATGACGAGCAGGGCTACCGACTGCCGGTGGGCTGAACGACCTGCGGGTACGCCGAACGGTGGATGAGCATCCGGCGGCCGATCGCTAGTCTTGAGGCATGACAAGCGACACCGATCTTCGCGAATTGGCCCGTCGGCGACTGAAGGCACGCGCCGATTTCTTTCAGTTCTTGCTCATCTGGCTGGCCGTCTCGGTCATTGTCGTTGGCGTGTGGGCATTCACGATGCCCGGGGGCTTCTTCTGGCCGATCTTCCCGATCGCCGGCATGGGCATTGCCGCCATGTTCATGGCAATCGACGCCTACGGGCCGAACCCGAAGGCCATCACCGAGGCCGACGTCGACCGTGAGGTCGCTCGCATGACGCGAGGCACGTCGTGACCCGCGTCGATCGGTTCACCATCGCGCTGTTCAGCGTCTTCGCGACGCTCATCGTCGTGCCAGCACTCGTCGCGAGCGTCATCGCAATCGTGTCTACCGGCGCGATCGACCTGCCGCGCTAGGACTGACTATTCGTCATCGAGCTCGGCATCGACGTCGCGTGGCTTCACGTAGGGGTCAGGGTCGCCCGCGTACTGCGCGGTCGCGGCCTCGGCCTCGGTCTGCGCGTCACGCTCGCGCGCCTCGCGCAGCAGGGCCTCGATTGACGCGGCGTTCTCGGGGATGCCGTCGAGGATGAACTCGATCGACGGCGTGAGGCGCGTGTTGAGGTTGCGCCCGACCTCGGTTCTGAGCATCCCGGTCGCCGCCGTCAGCGCCGCCGTGGTATCGGTGCGTTCCTGCTCGGTGCCGAGCACGGTGTAGAAGATCGAGGCGTGCTGCAGATCGCCCGTCACCTGCACGTCGGTGATCGTGACAAAGCCCAGGCGCGGGTCGCGCAGTCCCTTCTCGAGTCGCTGCGCGACGACCTCCTTGATGCGGTCGGCGACCTTGCGAGCGCGGGGGTTGCCTGCCATGAGCTGCTCCTGACTGCTGCGGGTAGTGCCTGTGGTGCTGAGAGATGCGGCCCGCCGATCGCTGTGTCAGCGGACCGCACCGGGTCGCGTCTCCCGATTCCCGGCGGTGCAGCGCTAAGCACGCACCTTCTCCTTCATCTCGATGGTCTCGATCTCGTCGCCGATCTGAATGTCGTTGAACTTGCCGAGGCCGATACCGCACTCGAAATCGGTGCGCACTTCGGTCACGTCGTCCTTGAATCGACGCAGCGACTCGATGGCCAGGTTGTCGCCGACCACGACGCCCTCGCGGATAACTCGCGCCTTCGCGTTGCGCGTGATCGTGCCGCTGCGCACGATGACACCGGCGATGTTGCCGACCTTCGACGAGCGGAAGATCTCGCGCACCTCGGCGACACCCGACTGCACCTCTTCGAACTCGGGCTTGAGCATGCCCTTGAGCGAGCTCTCGATCTCTTCGAGAGCGGCGTAGATGACCGAGTAGAACCGGATGTCGACGCCTTCACGCTGAGCGCGCTCACGCGCCTTCGTGTCGGGCCGCACGTTGAAGCCCACGATGATCGCATTATCGATCGTCGCGAGGTTGACGTCGCTCTCGGTGACTGCGCCCACGCCGCGGTGGATGATGCGCAGCTGCACACTGTCGTCGACCTCGATCTTGAGCAGTGCCTCTTCGAGCGCCTCGACGGCGCCGGAGACATCACCCTTGATGATGAGGTTGAGCGACTCGACCTTGCCGTCTTCGAGGGCCTTGGTGAAGTCTTCGAGGCTGATGCGCTTACGGGCCTTGGCCAGCATGGCGTTGCGCTCGGCGGCTTCGCGCTTCTCGGCGATCTGACGAGCAGTACGGTCGTCGTCGGTGACGATGAAGGTGTCGCCGGCGCGCGGAACGCTCGACAGACCCTGCACCTGCACCGGACGCGAGGGGTAGGCCTCGTCGACCTTCTCGCCGTTTTCGTCGGTCATCGCACGCACGCGGCCGTAGGCCGTACCCGCCACGATCGGGTCGCCGACGCGCAGGGTTCCGGCCTGGATGAGAACCGTCGCGACCGAGCCGCGACCCTTGTCGAGCTTGGCCTCGATCGCGACACCACGGGCGTCGCGGGCGGGGTTCGCGCGCAGGTCGAGCCCGGCGTCCGCGGTCAGGAGCACAGCATCCAGCAGTTCGCGGATGCCCAGGTTCTGCAGTGCCGAGACGTCCATGAACATGGTGTCTCCGCCGTATTCCTCAGCCACGAGACCGAACTCGGTGAGCTGCTGGCGCACCTTGGCGGGGTTCGCACCCTCTTTATCAACCTTGTTGACGGCGACCACGATCGGCACACCGGCGGCCTGGGCGTGGTTAAGCGCCTCGACCGTCTGCGGCATGATGCCGTCGTCAGCCGCGACCACGAGAATGGCGACGTCGGTCACCTGCGCACCACNNCGCATGGCGGTGAACGCCTCGTGACCCGGGGTGTCGATGAACGTGATGGCGCGCTCCATGCCCTCGTGCTCGGTCCAGACCTGGTAGGCACCGATGTGCTGCGTGATGCCGCCAGCCTCGCCCGCGACGACGTTCGCCTCGCGAATCGCGTCGAGCAGCTTGGTCTTTCCGTGGTCGACGTGACCCATGACGGTGACCACCGGAGGACGGATGACGAGGTCGTCTTCGTCGTCTTCTTGATCGAGGTCGATGTCGAAGGCCTCGAGAAGCTCTTTGTCTTCGTCTTCAGGCGACACGATCTCGATGCGCCAGCCCAGCTCTGCGCCGAGCACCTCGAACGTCGCGCCATCGAGCGACTCGGTCGCGGTTGCCATCTCACCGAGGTGGAACAGCACCGTCACGAGGTTGCCGGGAGGGCAACTCATGCCCGTGGCGTTTTCGAGCTTGTCGGCGAAGTCGGTGATCGACGCGCCCTGACGCAGACGGATGACCGTCTTGCCGTCGCCGCGGGGAACACTGACGCCGCCGACCGACGGCGCCTCCCGCATCTCGAACTCTTGCCGCTTCGTACGCTTCGACTTGCGGGCCTTGGACTTGCCGCCACCGCGCCCGAAGGCACCTGCAGTGCCTCCACCGGGACCGCGGCCGCGACCGCCACCACCGGGGCGAGGGCCGCTGAAGCCGCCGCCCGGTGCACCGCCGGGGCCGCCGGGGCTGCCCGGGCGGAAGCCGCCGCCGGCGCCGGCCGGACGACCGGGGCCGCCCGTACGCTGCTGGAAGGGCGCGTTGCCACGCGGGCCGCCGGGGCGACCAACACCGTCGGGGCGCGGAGCACCCGGACGCGGAGCACCCGGACGCGGAGCGCTCGGACGCGGAATCGTGCCGCCGCCCGGACGCGGCATGCCCTGAGTCGATGAGAAGGGGTTGTTGCCGGGGCGCGGCTGACCTGGGCGGGCCATGCCCTGCTGCGAGGCGAAGGGGTTGTTGCCGGGGCGCGGCTGACCGGCTTCGGCTGCGGGGCGCGCCACCGCGTCGCCATCCGACTCGGACACCTCAGGCGCAGCCGGGGCGGGAGCCACGGCGACGGGTTCGGGAGCAGCCTCAGCCACGGGAGCGGGCGCCGGCGCGGGGGCCGGCTTCGCCGGAACTTTCGCTACGGGCTTCTCGGCTGCCTTCGGAGGCGCCGTGATGCCTTCTGCTTCGAGGGCCGCGCGCAATTTGCGGGCGACAGGGGGCTCGATCGTCGACGATGGCCCCTTGACGAACTCGCCAAGCTCTTTGAGCTTCTCGAGGGCGACTTTGCTTTCTACACCGAGTTCGCTCGCGATCTCGTGAACGCGTGGTTTGGCAGCCACAATTCTCCTGTCTGGATCCGCACCCAGGCAGGGGCAGACCGTTAGTTCTGGACGGAACTCACTTCGAGCCGCTCATTAGTTGTCCATGTGCCGATCAGCCTGTTCTCTGGTTGGTGAAACGGACATCATCACCTCTGCCACGTCGAGCGGACCCGCCACCTTCAGCGCACGGGCCCAGGCCCGCCGCTCAGTGGCGGTTTCGACGCAGTGTTGAGTGCTGTGCACCCACGCACCCCGACCCGGAAACCGGGCCCGAGCATCCACCACGACCGCTCCATCGCGCGCGACCACCCTCACGAGTGAAGATCGAGGCGCTCGCTGTCGACAGCCGAGGCAGGTTCTGACGGGTTCCATGTTACCCCTCTTGCATTCCGCACGCCGACCCTGGCTCGAAACGCGATGCGTTTCGCGCTTCGGCGCGAAAATTGATATCCAGCGACCTAATCGTCCATGACCGAATCGGGCTGGATATCAATTTTCGCGCCCGTCAACTTAGCGGCGAGGCGGGCGTTCTGCCCCTCTTTGCCGATCGCGAGCGACAGCTGGTAGTCGGGCACGAGGGCACGAACTGCCTTGGTCGAGGTGTCGAGAACGAAGGCGCTCGACACCTTCGCCGGCGACAGCGCGTTGGCCACGAAGGTGGCCAGGTCGTCGCTGTGGTCAACGATGTCGATCTTCTCGTTGCCGAGCTCGTTCGTCACGGCGCGCACGCGTTGCCCCAGCTCGCCGATGCAGGCGCCCTTGGCGTTGACCCCGGGCTCGAGCGAGCGCACGGCGATCTTGGTGCGGTGGCCAGCCTCGCGAGCGAGCGCCGTGATCTCGACGATGCCGCTCGCGATCTCGGGGACCTCGAGAGCGAAGAGCTTGCGCACGAGAGAGGGATGCGTGCGGCTAACCGTGATCTGCGGGCCCTTGAGGCCCTTCGACACGCTCGTCACATAGACGCGGATGCGGTTGCCGTGCGTGTACTCCTCGCCGGCGACCTGCTCCTCTGGCGGCATGATGGCCTCGACCGTGCCGAGGTCGATGTGGATCATGCGCGGGTTCGGCCCCTGCTGGATGACCCCGGCGACGATGTCGCCCTCGCGGCCCTTGAACTCGCCGAGCACGCGATCGTCACCGATGTCGCGCAGACGCTGGTTGATGACTTGCTTCGCAGCGAAGGCGGCGATGCGGCCGAAGTCGTCAGGGCTGTCGGGAGCCTCGCCGATGAGCGCGCCGTCGTCGTCGAACTCGGGTACAAAGACCGTTACGTGGCCGGTCTTGCGGTCGAGCTCGACGCGCGGCTGCGGCTCGTCGGTGCCGCGGTGGTCGTCGTGATCGGTGTGCTTCAAGTAGGCCGTCAGAATGGCCTGCTCGATGATCTGCACGAGCTCATCGAACGGGATCTCCCGCTCACGCTCCATCATCCTCAAGATGCTCAGGTCGATGTCCACTGACGGTACCTCCGCTATTCGATTGAGACTGCGCGCCGATCAGGGGGCTCGCGCAGTGCGAG
>DIUS01000030.1 GCA_002423075.1 Microbacteriaceae bacterium UBA6152 | reverse complement strand
CGGCCCGTCGGGCTCGAGAGCATCAGCACTTCTTGCTCGTGGAACCAACCCACCGCCGCGTACTCGCCGAGTCGCTCGCGGATGATGCGCTGCTCTTGGCGCCGCAACAGAGAGACGAGCCAGACTGCGACCACGAACAGCGGAACCTGCACAAGCAGGTAGTACCCGTAGAAGTCGCTGATGAAGAAGAGCACGCCGTTCCAGAAGGCGTGCAGCAACACCGCCGGAATCAGTCCGATGCCGAACGCGACAACGCCGCGCCGCCAGCCGGGCCGCTGCGCCGCGAAACCGATGGCGGCACCGATGCATGCCGTGAACATGACGTGCGCGAAGGGCGACATGAGGCCACGGATGAAGAAGACCTCGACCGTGCTCGCTCCACCTGCGGCGAGCTCGCTGCCGAAATAGAGAATGTTTTCAGTGAACGCGAACCCGCCCGCCACCCAGGCGCTGTAGACAATGCCGTCGACCGGCCCGTCGAAGTGCCGGCGCACGGCGAAGAACAGCAGCAGCACGCCCAGGCCCTTGCCGACCTCCTCGACGATGGGGGCCTGAATCGCGGCACCGAAGAACTCGCCGCCGAACTCGCCGAGACCCGCCGCGGCGATGACATTCCGAACCTCGGCATCGACCGCGAGTGCGATGAACACGCTCATGCCCGCGCCCCACAGGAAAGCGAACACGAGGGCACCGCGCGGTTCGGGTTCCCAGCGGTCGATCCAGCGGATGCCCCAGAACACGATACCGAGCGGCACGAGAGCGAGCACGCCGCCGATGATGACGCCGACTGCCCCGAGGCCGACGAATAGATAGGCGAGCACGAAGAGCAGCGATAGCGCCACGAGAATGTAGCCGATAACGGATGCGACCACCAGGCCAGGGCTCGCGCGTCGCGTCGTCGGCATGCCCGCCTGCGCGGTCTGGGTCTCGAGCCGCACCTCGCTCGGGGCGGCGTGCAGCGCGGGTGCTCGCGATACTCTGGCGCCCGTGGCGCTGTCATCGGGACCAGCGCTCGACGGCGAGGCGTCTGATGGGTCGGTCATGGGTGAAACTGTAGTGCTCGGGCCGGTCTTCGGGTCAGGTCGGCCGTGTCTGATTTCCGCTGGCGCGGCAGCCCGACGCCTGACACTCTTGCCCCATGACCCTCGACCACGACCGCTGCTACCGGGCCCTCTCGGCGCGCGACGCTCGCTTCGACGGGCTCTTCATCGCGGGCGTGCACTCGACCGGCATCTATTGCCGTCCGAGTTGTCCCGCCGCGACTCCGCGGCCCCACAACGTGCGGTTCTACCCGACCTCGGCTGCGGCGCATGAGGCCGGCTTGCGCGCCTGCAAGCGGTGCCAGCCCGACGCGGTGCCCGGCAACCCCGACTGGAACCTCCGTGATGACCTGGCCGCACGCGCCATGCGCCTCATTCTCGATGGCGTCGTCGAGCGCGAGGGTGTGGTCGGCCTCGCCGCACACCTCGGATACAGCAGCCGTCACCTGGCTCGCGTTCTCGCCGACGAACTTGGTGCGGGCCCGCTGGCTCTCGCCCGAGCGCATCGTGCGGAGTCGGCGCGAGCACTGCTCGCCGCAACCGACCTGCCGGTGTCGCACGTCGCGTTCGCGGCCGGGTTCGCCAGCATTAGGCAGTTCAACGAGACGATGCGCGAGGTCTATGACCTGACGCCCAGTGAACTGCGCACCCTGGCGCGCCGAGGCCGACAAGGCCATCGAACGGGGCCGAGCATCGACGGCACGACCGTCTCCGTGCGCCTGGCAGCACGGCCTCCGTTCGACGGCGAGGGAGTGCTGCGCTACCTCGCCGACCACGCGATCACCGGCGCCGAGCGCATCGACCTCAACGAGGGTAGCGTCGAACGGCTTCTGCCGCTGCCGGGCGGCGAGGCGTTCGTGCGCGTCGTGCTCGATCGTTCGCGACCCGGCGTGCGGGTCAGTGCTCGTCTCGCGACGCTCAGCGATCTGCAGCCGCTCACGGCCCGCGTGCGCCGATGGTTCGACCTCGATGCGGATTCGCCCGTGATCGATGAGCAGTTGAGCGAGCACCCTGTGCTGGCACCTCTCGTGCACGCTGCGCCGGGCATCCGAATTCCCGGATCGGTCGATGCCTCAGAGACCCTGCTGCGCACGATGGTCGGCCAGCAGATTTCGCTCGCGGCCGCGCGCACGGTGCTCGGTCGCCTGGCTGCCGAACTCGATGTCGAGTCGGGGGCGGCGCGCCCCCCGGAAGGCTTGAGAAGGTTCCCCTCCCCCGCCGTCGTCGCCGAGCACGGGCTGTCTGTGCTGCGAGGTCCCCGCACGCGGGTGCTGGCGATTCACCGGGTGGCGAGCGCTCTCGCCTCCGGCGAGCTGCATCTCGACGTCGGGCTGACGACAGCCGAACTACGATCGCGACTCGTCGACCTCGACGGGGTAGGGCCGTGGACCGCCGACTACGTCACGATGCGCGTGCTCGGATCACCCGACCTGCTGCTGAGCACCGACCTTGTGCTCTTGCGCACGCTGCGCGCCCTCGGCGTAGCGACGAGTTCGCGCGAGGCAGACAGAATCGGCAGGGCCTGGGCACCGTGGCGTTCGTACGCGACACTGCATCTCTGGCGCGTCAGCACTGTCAAAACCCACTCCGTGTCAAGGCCTCGTCGCGGGGAGCCGACTTTCGTACCCTAGCCCGATGGCTCACGAATATAGGGGTGCACGACGCAGAGGAAGCTTTCTGCAGAGGCACAGTCTGTCGATAGTGCTCGCCGTCATTCTGCTGGCTCAGACGGTGGCGGCGATGGCCGCTGGCCATCATGTCTGGGTGGGAGAACAACGCGTGCACGAGCAGCCGCTCGAGATCGCCGAATTCTGGATCTGGTGGTTCTGGGAGTACAACCTCAGCATCGTCGCCGACACCTACGGAGTCATCTTGATCGTCTTGCTGTCGAAGCGGCTCGTCGAAGAGGACAGCGCGGAGTCGAAGGACGATCCTAACGACAGCAGCTAACAGCCTGTCGACTCAGTTTTCAGGGACGACCATCGGCAACGGAATCGCCCCCGTCGCTGGCACGACACCGCTGAGACGCTCAGGCGATAGCAGTTTCGCGATCTCTGCCTCAGTCATGAGGCCTCGCTCGATCACGAGCTGACGCACGGGCACTTTCGTCGACAGCGCCTCGTAGGCGAGAGCAGCCGACTCCTGGTAGCCGAGGTACGGCGTGAGTGCGGTCACGACGCCGACACTCGCTTCGACCATCTCGGCCAGCCGCTCTTCGTTGGCGGTGATGCCGTCGATGCAGTTGATGCGCAGGGTTCGGCAGGCATTCGACATCCAGGCTAGCGACTGCATGATGCTCGTCGCGATGACGGGCTCGAACGCGTTGAGCTGCAGCTGGCCGCCCTCGACCGCGGCCGTGACCGTCGCGTCAGCACCGATGATCGAGAATGCCACTTGGTTAACCACTTCGGGAATCACCGGGTTGACCTTGCCGGGCATGATCGAACTGCCCGCTTGCCGNNAGCTTGACAGCCGCGCGCTTGAGCGTGCCCGACACCGTCATGAAGATGCCGGTGTCGCTCGTCGCCTCGATGAGGTCGGGCGAGGTGACCATCGCGTGGCCGGAGATCTCGATCAGGTGCCTCCGCACTGCGTCGGCGTAGCGCGGGTCGGCCGTGATGCCGGTGCCGATCGCCGTCGCTCCCATGTTGATCTCGTTGAGCCACGGAATGATTTCGCTCAATCGCTCTTGGTCTTCGCCGAGAGTCGTCGCGAAGCCACGAAACTCCTGCCCCAGAGTCATCGGCACGGCGTCTTGCATCTGTGTGCGCCCGACCTTCAGAATCTGCGCGAACTCTTGCCCCTTCGCCGCGAACGAGTCGATGAGCAAGCGATGCTCGGCGAGCAGACTCTCGAGGCTGAACACCATGGCGAGCTTGATCGCCGTAGGGTACACGTCGTTCGTCGACTGGCTGCGGTTCACGTGGTCGTTCGGGTGGAAGCTCGCGTAGTCGCCCTTCTGCTTGCCCATGAGCTCGAGGCAGCGGTTCGCGATGATCTCGTTCGTGCACATGTTCGTGCTCGTGCCCGCACCGCCCTGCAGCACGCCGAGTACGAACTGGTCGTGCAAGTGCCCGCCGATGATCTCGCTGCAGACCTGATCGATGAGGTCGGCACGCTCAGCGCGCAGCACACCGATCTCTTTGTTGGCCCGCGCTGCCGCCTGCTTGACCATCGCGAGTGCGACGATCAGGTTTGGGTGGTTGGAGAGAGCACGACGGGTGATCGGAAAGTTCTCGAGAGCGCGCGCCGTGTGGATGCCCCAATAGGCGTCGGCAGGAATCGGCATCTCCCCGAGACTGTCGCGCTCCATCCGCATCGTTCGGGGAGCCTCGGGATCTTCGTCGAGACCCGGTCGGTAGACCGGTACGCCGTCGTCGCTGGTCATGAAGCTCGGGCCCGGGCCGGTGGTGCGCACCATGCTGAATGTCCTCTTCCTCGAGGGTCGATGTCGGTGCGGTGGCGCGCCCAGCCTATCGCCGTCGAGCAGCCTTCGGCACACTCACTCGCGCGGCGCCGCGAGATGCAGGCGCGACGTCGCGAGCCGGTCGGCGACGGGGGTGTGCGAGATCACCACGATCGCGCGATCCGGCGCCGCTGCGGCACCCAGAAGCTCGTCGAGCAACGACTCGGCGCGATCGGGGTCGACGTTCGCCGTGGGCTCATCGAGAACGAGCACCGGCGCCTCGGTCAGCAGAGCCCGAGCCAGCGCAATGCGCTGTGCCTCGCCTCCACTCACGAGTCGGCCTCGTTCGCCCACCGGTGCGTCCAGTCCACCTCGGGCGCGGCACCACTCCCCCAGGCCCACGCGATCGAGAACGCCGAGCAGCTCGTCGTCGGTGGCGGTGTCGTGCGCGAACAGGAGATTCTGACGGATGCTCTCATCGAATAAGTGCGGGCTCTGCTCGCACAGCACAACGTGCCGACGCACATCGTCGGGGTGCATCGTGCGCACGTCGACGCCGCCGAGAAGATACTCACCCCGATGGTCGAGAAAGCGCACGAGCACGTGCGCGAGCGTCGTCTTGCCGGCCCCGCTCGACCCTTCGATGACGAGCCGGTCGCCGGGTGCGAGGTCGAGGTCGACCGGCCCCAGTGCGCGGCGAGACTCGCCTGGCCAGCGTGCCGTCACCCCGCGCAGTCGAAGAGCGAGCGGCCCCTCGGGAACGACTGCTGGGCTTGAGGACACCGTCGGCAGCTCAGACGGAGGACTCGACGGCACGATTGCCGCGATGCGGTCGGCGCTCGCCCGCACGCGCCACCACGCAGAGAGGGCTGCAGGCAGCACGGCCACCAGCTCAAACACCGCGAGCGGCACGAGCACGAGCAGCGCGAACACGGGCGCGGTAATCGACCCGCTCGCGAGCACGGGGTCAGTGACCACGAGTACCGCGAGAAGTGTCGCACCCGCCCCGAGGGTGAAGAGTGCTGCGACGCTCCCTGCCGCGGCTGACTGGCGCGTCTGCGCGTTGCGGAGCTGGGCATCGAGTGCGACGACCCGCTCTCGACGCTCGGCGTCGGCTCCGAATGCGCGCAGGGTTTCCCAGCGGGTCAGGTACTCGATCACGGCGTCCGCGAGCTGCCCGCGCAGCGGCGCAATGCGTGCGTCGGCGTCGCGACTCAGCGCTGCCATCACCGTAGCCGCCGCGGCGGTCGTGATCGCGAGACCCACGAGCACGGTGAGACCCGCAGCTGGCGAGATCCACCAGACTCCGACGACGGCGAGTCCGCTGACCACAAGTGCGGTGACCATCGGCTGCAACACTCGCAAGGGCAGGTCTTGCAGCGCGTCGACGTCGCGCACGAGCGCCGTGAGCAGGTCGCCGCGACGCACCCCGTTCAGACCGTCAGGCGCGACCGGAAGGAGGCGTCGGAAGACGCTCACGCGCACAGTTCCGAGCACACGGAACGCCGCATCGTGCGAGACCAGCCGTTCGAGATATCGGAACACCGCGCGGCCGAGAGCGAAGGCGCGCACGCCGACGATCGCGAACCCGAGGAAGAGAATGGGCGGCTGCTCCGCCGCGCGCGCGATGAGCCACGAACTCGTCGCGAGCAGTGCGACGGCCGACCCACTCGCGAGCATGCCCAGGGCGAGCGCTGGCCAGAAGACGCGGATCGGCGGGAGGGCTGCTCGCAGCACAGGCCGCCGCGCCGCGCGGTCAACTGTGCCTGCGCCGTTGCGCTCGACGCTCGCGCTCATCGTCGACCCCTGCCGATGTCGAGAGGCTGCGATTCGGTACCGACACTGTCGGAGTCGGGAGCGGGCAGCTCGCAGGGTGCGGCGAGGGCGAGCACAGCATCCGCTGCCGCCATCACAGAGCGACGATGCGTGACGACCACGACGAGGCGACCGTCGTCGGCAAGAGCGCGCACGCCGTCGATCACGCGCGCCTCGGTTTCGGCATCGAGAGCAGAAGTCGGCTCGTCGAGCAGCACGACTCGACTCGAGCGCTCGACAGCTCGATAGTAAGCGCGAGCGAGCGCTACGCGCTGCGCCTGACCGCCGGAAAGCCCCTCGCCAGCCGCTCCGAGCTCAGTATCGCGGGGCACATCGTCCGCAGCCGCCCACTGCAGCGAGCGGCTCACCAACGCGGAGTCGACGCGCGCCGCGCCGAGCGCGACGATGCTGTCGAGGGTGCCGCCCGTGAGGTCGGGGCGCTGACCTGACCAGGCGATGCGCGATGCACGATCGGCGGCTGCCACCGGCGTAGCGTCGAGCTCAATCTCACCCTCGGCATCGACGAGACCCAGCACAGCGCCGAGCAGCGAGGTCTTGCCCGCGCCGCTCGGTCCGGTGACGGCGAGCACCGTGCCGGGCATCCACTCGCCCGACAATCGGTCGATGATCAGGCGTTCCCCTCGCCGCACCGTGAGCTCGCGAAGCGACAGTGCTGGCTTCGGGTGCGGCTCGACAGCGCTACCGGGTGCCGGCGCGACGGTCGATCGGTCGGTTGTGGAGGGTCGGCGAGTGGTAACCGTCAACGAGTGACCGACCGACGCCGCGGGCGGCGCGGTCTCGAGCAGGTCGAGCACGTCGTCGGCTGCCGCGATGCCCTCACTCGCCGCGTGGAACTGCGTGCCGACCTGCCGCAGCGGCAGGTACGCCTCGGGCACGAGCACGAGCACGAACAGGCCGAGAGCGAGACCGATATCGCCGTTGATGAGGCGTATGCCCACCGAGACCGCGACCAGGGCGACCGACAGGCTGGCAGCGAGCTCAAGGGTGAAGCCCGACACGAACGAGAGCCGTAGCACCGACATTGTGCGGCGGCGGTACCCTTCGGTGACCTCGGCGATGCGATCGGTCTGCCGATGGTGACGGCCGAACACCATGAGCGTCGAGAGCCCCTGCACCACCTCGTGAAAGCCCTGCGCCAGGGCGCCGAGCTGCTGCCACTGGCGACGTTGCACCGCTTGCGTGGCCATGCCGATGAGCGCCATGAAGACCGGAATAATGGGAAGCGTGATGATGACCGTGATGCCGGTCACAAGATCAGCGAGCAGAAGAGCCGTCACGATAAGCGGGGTTGCGACAGCAGTCAAGATGAGCTGCGGCAGGTAGCGACCGATGTAGCCGTCCATCGCATCGAGGCCCTGCCCGAGCAGCGTAGCGACGCGCGCGCTCGAGGTGCCGCCCAGCAAGGACTGACCGCCCGCATCCACGGCGTCGATCACGCGACCGCGCAGTTGGCTCTTGACGATCGCCGCACCGCGCACGGCGAGCGCATCAAGCACCGCCTGAGTGGAGGCACGCACGACGATGCTGACGGCCGTCGCGATGATCGGCTGGCCAAGCCGCGTGATGGTCACGCCGTCGATGACGCCGACGATCGACTGCGCGGCGAACCAGCAGAACGCGATGATGCTGAGTGTGTGAACCGCGGCGACGACCGCGCCCGCCGCCAGCAGAGTACGGGCGGCCGACGCGGTGCGCAGCAGGCGGGGGTCGAGCGGCTTCAGTGCGCAGCCGCCACGGGAATCGACTCGCGGGTGATCCGACGACGGAACACCCAGTAGGTGAAGCCCTGGTAGGCGAGCACAAGAGGCATCATGATCACGGCAACCCAGGTCATCACCTCGAGAGTGTATTGCGAGCTCGAGGCGTTCTGGATCGTCAGGCTGTAGGCCGGGTCGATCGTCGAGGGCATGACGTTGGGGTACAGCGCCGCAAGAATGGTGAGCACCGCGAAGACGACTGTCGCAGCGGTGAGACTGAAGGCCCAGCCCTCGCGGCGGACGCGGTTCGCGACCCACGACCCGATCAGGGCGACCGCAGCGGCTGCAGCGAACCCGACGATGAACGCCACGTGCGCGACCTCGAGGTGTTGCACGATCGTCCAGACGAGGAACGCTGCGGCCACGGCGATGGTGACGATACCGGCCCGCACCGAGAGGGCGTGGGCCCGCTCCTTCAACTCGCCGTCGGTCTTCAGCGCAATGAACTGCACGCCGTGCGTGAAGAACAGCAGGAGTGTCGTCAGGCCGCCGAGGAGTCCGTAGGGGTTGAGCAGGTCGAACAGGGTGCCGACGTAGGTGCCCGTCTCGTCGATCGCGACACCCTGGATGATGTTCGCGAACGCGACGCCCCAGAGAAGCGCAGGCACGGCTGAGCCGACGACGATCATCCAGTCGAACCAGCGCTTCCACTTCTCCGACCTACCCAGCCGCCGGTACTCAAACGAGACGCCGCGGGCGATCAGGGCGAGAAGAATCAGCAGCAGCGCCAGGTAGAAGCCGTCGAAGAGGGTCGCGTACCAGTACGGGAACGCGGCGAAGAGAGATGCTCCGGCCACGATCAGCCACGTCTCATTGAGATCCCAGACCGGGCCGATGGTGTTGATCATGACGCGCTTGTCGGTGTCGTCCTTCGCCAGGAACGGCAGGGCCATGCCGACACCGAAGTCGAAGCCGTCGAGCACGAAGTACCCGATGAAGAAGAATCCGACGATGCCGAACCAGAGGATGGCGAGATCCATGATGTGTGCGTCTCCGCTTTCTTAGTAGATAGTCGCGAGCTTGGCGGGGTCGACGGTGCCGCTGCCCGTCGAGGCATCGGTGTCATCGCCCGTGAGGGCAGCGTCGTACTTCGCCCATTCCTTCGGCCCGTCAACCGCGGCACGGATGATGAGCGTGAACTCGACCACCGCGAGCGCTCCGTAGATGAGAGTGAAGGCGACGAGCGAGATCAGCACCTCGAGGCCGGTGACGCCTGGCGAAACGCCGTCCTCGGTCAGCATGAGCCCGAAGACGATCCATGGCTGACGGCCCATCTCGGTGAATATCCAGCCCACGAGGCTCGCGATGAGCGGCAGCGGCGCCGACCAGATCGCAACCTTCCAGGCCCAGCCACTCGGGGTGCGGCCGCCGCGGGTCAGCCACAGGCCGACTACTGAGACCACGGCGGCGAGGGCCCCGAGACCGATCATCCAGCGGAAACTCCAGTAGGTGACCCAGATGATCGGCGTGTAGTCGCCCGGGCCGAACTGCTGCTCATACTGCGCTTGCAGATCGTTGATGCCTTCCACCGTGCCCATGAAGTCGTGCGTCGAGAGGAACGAGAGCAGGTAGGGCACGCGGATGGAGAACAACTCGCTCGACCCGTCAGGCGTGCCCCACGTAAAGATCGAGAACGATGCGCCGGCGGTGGTCTGATAGAGCGCCTCAGCTGAGGCCATCTTCATCGGCTGGGTCTCTACCATGACCAGGCTCAACTGATCGCCGGTGAGTGCCACGCCCGCGAAGGCGACGATGTTGACGATGAGCCCGAACCGCAGGGCCGTGCGCATCTCATCGAGGTACTGGCCCTTCGACAGGTGGTAGGCCGCGACGGCGACAATGACGACCGCGGCGAACATCACCGAGGCGAAGATCGTGTGCGGAAACTGCGCGAGGGCGACGGGGTTCGTCAGCACGGCGCCAATATCGGTGAGCTCGGCTCGCCCGAGCTCTTCGTTAAGCTCGAACCCAACGGGGTTCTGCATGAAGGCGTTCGCCGCGAGAATGAAGTAGGCCGAGAGAGTAGTCGACAGCGCGAGCATCCAGATCACGGCGAGATGCAGTCGGGCCGAGAGCTTATCCCAGCCGAAGATCCACAGCCCGATCATGCTCGCTTCGAGGAAGAACGCGACCAAGCCCTCCATCGCCAGCGGTGCCCCGAAGACATCGCCGACGAACCGCGAGTAGTCACTCCAGTTCATGCCGAACTGGAACTCCTGCACGATTCCGGTAACGACACCCATGGCGAAGTTGATAAGGAAGATCTTGCCGAAGAGGCGGGTCAGGTGCAGGTATTTCGGCTTCGCGGTGCGAACCCACGCGGTCTGGAACATGGCGACGAGAATCACCATGCCGATCGTGAGCGGCACGAAGAGGAAGTGGTAGAGGGTCGTCAGACCGAACTGCCAGCGGGCCAACAGGAGCGGATCGAGCCATTCGACCACGAGGGGTCACCTGCCTTGCAACGAGAGGATGGGAGTGCGGCGCAGTGCCGTGCTTCCGAGCCTAGGAACGGCGGTACAGGCGGCACAGGGGCCGAAGGTCCCAAATACCCAGCTTCGTCAGGGATGCCGCGCAGAGGCCGCCAGTATGCTCAGGCCGTGAACGAGTGGCTCGATTCGATTCTCGACCTCGTGCAGGGCGTCGACCCGACGCTGCGCACAGCACTGGCCGGACTGTTCATTATGCTCGAGACCACGATTCTGCTGGGCCTCATCCTGCCCGGCGACACGGTCGTGCTTGTCGCGAGCACCGCGGTCGACTCGCCGGCCGAGTACTGGGCGCTCGCCATCGTCATCATCGTGGGAGCGCTCACGGGAGGATCGCTCGGGTTCGCGATCGGTCGGTTCTTTGGGCCACGACTGCGAGCATCCCGACTCGGCCAGCGCATCGGCGAGAAGAACTGGCAGCGTGCAGAGAACTTCCTCGATCACCGCGGTGGCATCGCCGTGTTCATCTCGAGGTTCCTGCCCGTGCTGCACTCGCTCACGCCCCTCGTCGTCGGGATGAGCACGCTGCGCTACCGCACCTTCATGCTGTGGCTCACTCCCGCGTGCATCATCTGGTCGTTCGCCTACGTGTCGGTTGGCTCAGCAGCAGCCGAAGGCTATCGGAGCATTGCCGAATCGCTTGACTATGCCGCCCTCATCTTCGCCGCTGTCATCGCCGGTTTCTGGTTGCTCGTGTTCGGCGTCAAGAAGGTGCTCGATCGCCACGTGGCGCGTTTCGCCGACCATCCCGGAGACGGCGACGCTTCTACACGCGACGACTGACACGCGACGACCGACGCGCGGCGAGGGGCACGCGAAGGGGCGAGCGCCCTGCGGCGCCCGCCCCTGATGCGATGAGGATGCTGCGGCTGGTTAGCCGAGGAATCCGTTGTCGGTCAGCCACTGCGTGGCGATCTCGGTGAAACCGAGCTGGTCGACCGTGCTCTGCACGTTGAGGGCGACAAGGCCTTCAGGCGTGAGGGCGGCACTGACCTCGTTGATGATGTCGATCGCCTCTTGCGGCAGATCGGCCGAGGCGACGGGCACGACGTTCGAGGCCAGGAAGAGGCCCTCGGGGTCGGCGAGCGTCACGAGCCCGTTCGAGCCGATACGCGGGTCAGCGCTGTAGACGTTCGCGACGTTCACGATGCCTTCGAGCAACGACTCGACCGTGGTGTCTCCGGTGGCCTGGAAGCCGACGGTCACGCCGTAGACATCGAGCAGACCCGAGGGGCCGTAGGGGCGCTCTTCGAGCTCGGGGAAGCCGCCGAGGATGAGTCCATCGACGCCCGCGAGGTCGCCGATCGACTCGAGGCCGTTGGCCTCGGCGAACTCGGCAGTGACGTTGTAGCTGTCTTGGTCAGTGGCCGACGACTGCTCGAGAATTTGGAGGCCTTCCGGCACGACCTCCTGCAGCTCGGCGAAGACCTCATCGGCCTGCGTCGCGGTGGTGTCGGGGTTCCAGAACTGCAGCAGGTTGCCGGTGTACTCGGGGAACAGGTCGACCTCACCGGCCTCGAGGGCCGGAATGTAGGCGTCGCGCTGCCCGATCTGGAAGTTGCGCTCGACGGTGAAGCCGCCCTCTTCGAGCGCTTGAGCGTAGAGCTCGGCGATGATCTCGTTCGAATAGTAGGCCTGCGAGCCGATGACGATCGTCTCGGCGGGAGCATCCGTATCCGGCTCGGGCGCCAGCGGGTCGCCCGATGCACACCCTGCCAGGGCCAATGACGCCCCGACCGCGGCTGCCGTCAGAGCGAGCCGGCCCTTGTTCCTTGCTGTGAACATGCGTTTGTCTCTTCTCTATGTGGTGGTGGCGGATTCTGCCACCGCCGCGCGGCGCCCGGTTGACGTCGTGCGGGGTTCTGGAGAGCGCGCCGCGCGCACACCGCGCGGCACCGCGTAGGTCTCGAGCAGTGCGAAGACCGCGTCGAGGGTGAGAGCGAGGACGATGATGAGAATCGCCGCTCCGAGCATGCGGTCGTAGTCGCGCAATGCGATTCCTGCAATGATCGGCAGCCCCAGTCCGCCGAGGTTGACGAACGCCGCGAGGCTGACCGTTGCGACGACCTGCAAAGTAGCGCTACGTAGCCCTCCGAGCAGGAGGGGCAAGCCGAGCGGCACTTCGACCTTCCACAGAATCTGCCACTCTGTCATGCCAACGGCTCGCGCGGCATCAATCGTGCGGCGGTCGATGACCTCGAGCCCGGCGTAGGCACCAGCGAGAATCGGTGGAATCGCGAGCAGTACCAGAACGAAGACCGTCGCGGGTCCTCGGTTGAGCACCCCGAAGAGCATGACGAACAGAAACACGAGCCCGAATGACGGCAGCGCTCGAGCTGCACCAGAGACTCCGACTGCCCATTCGCGGCCCCGCCCCGTGTGACCGATCAGCCAGCCGAGAGGTACGGCGATGACAGACGCGAAGAAGATCGCGAGCGCGGTGAACCACAGGTGCTCACCGGTGAGTTGTATGAGCCCGCCCGAGCCCTCCCAGTTCACGCCGTCGAGCAACCAGGCGAAGGCGTCGCTGAAGAGGTTCATCGTGCACCTGCCCGCTGCACCCCGCGGCCAACAGCCTGGACGGCAGGCTCCACGCCCTGCTGGCTCTCGACCGATTTGCTCGGCGACCGGTCCACTCGCGTCCACG
>DIUS01000041.1 GCA_002423075.1 Microbacteriaceae bacterium UBA6152 | reverse complement strand
CTAGCTGGCAACGCCGCGCGCACGGCGCCGCGCCCGTTTCTCGAGCTCGACGCTGATCAGCGCCAGCGCCGCGCCCCCGACGGCGAGCAGCAGCCCGACAGTACCCACGGCACGGCGCCGCCCGGCTGGCCGGCCGACTCGGTGACCATCGGGGCGATGTAGCTGTAGACGGCGAAGAATCCCCCGAACCCGATGGCGCCGACCGCGACGGCGACGCAGACCTGCGGGCTGCCGAACGCGGCGAACTCGCGGCGCACGGTCGAGTTGGCGTCTGCGGGCTGCCACGGCACGAGCATCCGCACCGCGATGGAGGTGGCCGCGAACAGGGCCGCGACGACAGCGGTAGGCCACACGCCAGCCCGCCGCCTGGCCGATCGCGGTGATGACGGGCATGCCGATCACGGTGATGACGGGCACGCCGATCACGGTCGCGATCGTGAGGCCGCTGAGCACGGGTCCGACGCCCTGCCCGCGCTTGCCCGGACCCATCAGGCTCGCGGCGACGAGGGCGGCGAGGCCGAAATAAGCACCGTGCGGCAGGCCGGCGACGAAGCGTGCGGCGATGACGAGCTCACAGGTCGGCAGCACCTGAGACATGGCCAGAGAACGAGCTTTCGTTGCAATCTTCCCTCACGGCGGAGCGGGGCCACCCTCGGGGTGGGTCACGTAGGTCAATCCGCTCGGTGATCGCCACCGAAGCATTCCGCCGCCTTCCTGCGATACCCGCCAATCACTGCGATGCTTCAGCTGATGGTGCGACGGGCACAGGTGAGCGAGGTTGTCGATGGAGGTTGTGCCACCGAACTGCCAGTCGACCGTGTGGTCGATGTCGCTGCGGGCGGCTGAGCGCCCGCAGCCCGGAAAGCGACACGTGCGGTCACGAATGCGCAGAGCAGTCGCGAGGTCGGCGGGCACCGAGTACCGGTCGCGACCGACCGACAGCACGGCCCCCGACTCGGGATGCCGGAGCAAGCGCGTGAACGATGGCGCGCCCGCGGCGAGTTCGCGAGCAGTCTCGTCGTCGATCGGGCCGTAGCCCTCGAGTTCGGCCGGAGGAATGAATGCCGAGGAAGAGAGTGTGGGCGTCTCGCCCGACGTCGTGACGCCGAGCAGCCGTTCGACCGGCACGGTCACGTGCACGGTCGCGCGAACCCCGGTACCGAATCCGGTCGCGTCGACAACGCCGTCGACGAGCAGGTCGGTGAGGACATCGGCTCGTAGCTGCGTGAGAGTGCGCGGCTCGTCGTCACCCGGTGACGTGCGCTTGATGCCGAGTGCCACACTCGACACTCGCTCGTAGATCGCGCTGGCGCGCTCTGCCGGCAGAAAGGCGCTGAGCCAGGCCATGCCGTCATGGGCTGGTTCGAGAAGCACCTGACGATCAGCGCGACTCTTCTCGACGCGCCGCTCGATGCTGTCGGGGTGGTTGCGTTCGCGCTCGGCACGCGCCCGTGGGCGCAGTCGAGCGGCAGTGAGCCGCTCGGCTGTCGGCAGCACAGCCTGCTCAAAGCGGGAACGCGCGGCATCGGGCAGCGACTGCGCCTCGTCGATGATCACCTGGGCATGGCGGTAGCTGATCAACCCTTCGGCGAGTGCGCGATGAGTCGCACCAAGGTGTGCGACGAGCATGTCGCTTTCGTCGATCAACCGCTCGGCAGAGCGCTCGGGCACACGCAGAGCGCACGCGACCTCGCTCGCGAGCACCCGATGGGCGAGCTGCCGCCGCGTCGACGGCGACTCGTCTCGATCGCACTCAGCAGACTCGGCGACAGCGGAGAGCTCTGCAAGCTGGCGTGCGCGGTCGATGACCTCTGCGCGAATGGCCTGCGCCGATGCGATAACCCGCTCGAGCGTCGCCGCCCCCTGCAGAAGATCGGCCAATGAATCTGCAAACTGCATCGAGGGACGCGGCGCTTCAGCCAGTGCGACCCCGGGTGCGTTCATGAGGCCATCACACCATCGACCACCGACATTTCTGCGTCGGCATTGCGCCCCGCGAGCCGCCGCGGCGAGTCGTCACTGCGGGGCGTCGGCCCCCTTCACGAGCGCGGCCTCGAGCCGCTGCACCTTGCCGTCGAGCTCGCCCGTGTGGCCGGGGCGGTAGTCGGCTTTGAGCACCAGCGAAACGCGCGTTCCGTACTCGGCCACAGCGAGGGTCGCGGCCTTGACGACGGCCATGACCTCGTCCCACTCACCCTCGATCTCGGTGAACATCGACGACGTGCGGTTGGGCAGGCCCGACTCGCGCACAACGCGCACCGCCGCGGCGACGGCATCGTGCACCGAATCCGTCGAGGAACCGCCCGATGGGGCGACGGAGAATGCCACGATCATGCGGATGCTCCCTCGTCGTCGACCGCTGGCTCGAGCAGCGTCACCGCCACGCGCGGCCGCCAGCACAGTACCGCGAGCTGCTGAACGGCCCAGCCCAGCAGCACGAGGTAGAGCAGGTTGCGCATCGTAAGCACGACGAGCATGCCCGTATCGAGCGACAGCAGGTTCGTGTAGAGCACGGGGTACACGATCTGAGTGAGCCCCGCGATCATGAGCCCGAGCACCGCGGGCGTGACGAACGGCCGGCCACCCCCGCGCTGCCAGGCGAGTCCGAGCACGACGGGCACAGCGATCCAGGTGGCAAACTGCGGCGACCCCACCTTGTTGACGGCGATGAGCGCCATCACGAGGGCGAGCGACAGCACCGGGAATAGCTCGAGCTCGGTCGCCCCGCGCCGCACCGCGAGGATGCCGAGCGCGACGATCGCCAGCACGGCGAGGGCGAGCAGCGGCGACATGAGGTCGGCGGCGAGCGCCGTGCCCTCGCCGAGCACCTGCCAGGTCAGGATGCCCTGGTCGTAGTACACCCGCGTGCCCGGCTGCCCCGCCGCGGCGGCCCAGAGCCACGGCGTCGCGATGATCGACTCGACCTGCAGCCCCCGCGCAGTCTGCTGCGTGATCGGGCTCACGAGCGCGAGCAGTGAACCGAACGGCAGGGCGAGTGCCACGACGCCGACCGAGACGACGAGCACCGACATCACCACGGCAGAGCGGGCCCGCAGAGCGATGAACGCGGCGACGACGAGGGCGGCGGGCCAGACCTTGATCCACGCGCCGATCGCGAGCAGGGCGNNGATGGGGCCGACCAGCAGGAGGAAGAGCATCCACCACCAGGCGACCGGCGCACGCCGCGCGCGCTCGTGCACGCCGATGATCGACACGAGCGCGACGGCGTTGAGCGCCATGACGATCGTGAGCCACGTCGTCGCATAGAGGTCGGGGCCGAAGACATAGGCGGCGAGCATGGGAACGAGCGCGAGCACCGGGTAGACCCACGCGGTGTCGAGGCCGACCCACTCGCCGTCGGACAGC
>DIUS01000081.1 GCA_002423075.1 Microbacteriaceae bacterium UBA6152 | reverse complement strand
CACTGTAGCCCGGTGGCGGAGTGCTCCTTCACGCCCCCGGACGCACGAAACCCCGGCCTCGCCTGAGGCGAGCCGGGGGTTCGGTGAGCGGCAGTGCGACTAGCGGACGACGACCGCCAGCACGTCACGGGCCGACAGCACGAGGAACTCGTCGCCGCCGTACTTGACCTCGGTGCCGCCGTACTTCGAGTAGAGCACGCGGTCGCCCACGGCGACATCGATCGGCACGCGGTTGCCGTTGTCGTCGATTCGACCGGGGCCGACAGCGACGACCTCGCCCTCCTGCGGCTTCTCCTTGGCGGTGTCGGGGATGACGAGACCGGATGCAGTGGTCTGCTCTGCCTCGACCTGCTTGATGACGATGCGATCTTCGAGCGGCTTGATGCTGACCGACACGGTTGACCTCTTCTTTCTTACGACGATGAGGGGGTTGGCACACTCGACGTGCGAGTGCCAGGTCTACTGTACCCAAGCGGTTAGCACTCACGCAATCCGAGTGCCAATCACGCCGCACGGCACGGAGTGGCATCATCGGGGGATGGATGCGAGCGAACTGCGCGAACTGCTCACGCCCGAAGCGCTGCAGCTGCTCGACAGTCTCGAGCCGAGCGGCGACGTGAGCGATGCTGTGGCTCTCGTGACCCGCCTGCGTCGCCAGGGGCATCCCCCCGCTCGCGTGGCAGCAGTGCTGACCCAGTACCGCCTGCGGCGCCGTGCGGTCGCGAAGTTCGGGCCGTTCGCCGAGCGGATGCTCTTCACACCCGACGGCCTCGAGCAGGCGTCTCGGCTCAGAGTCGCGGCACTGCACGCCGGGCGCTTCTCGGCGGCCGGGCTCGACCACGTCGCCGATCTCGGGTGCGGCATCGGCGGCGACGCCATGGCGCTCGCGGCCCTCGATCTGCGCGTCACCGCGGTCGAGCGCGATGAGGTCACCGCGGCCATCGCCGCCTACAACCTCGCGCCGTGGCGCACCGCGCGCGTCGTGCACGGCGACGCTCTCGCCCAGGCGCTCGACGATATCGACGGCATCTGGCTCGACCCCGCCCGGCGCGACGGCGTGACGCGTCTCACCTCTCCTGACGACTGGTCGCCCAGCCTCGACGAGGCGCTGTCGCTCGCCGCACAGCGGCCGTCGGGAATCAAGCTCGCGCCGGGCATGCCCCGCGAACTGCTGCCCGACGGTCTCGAGGCCCAGTGGGTCTCGGTCGACGGCGATGTGGTCGAGCTCGTGCTGTGGTCGGGTTCTCTCGCCCGACCCGGCGTGGGTCGAGCCGCGCTCGTGCTGCGAGGCGACGAGCCGCCCGCCGAGCTTCGCGCGGAGGCCGACTCTGCAGACGTCGAGGTCGGCGAGCTCGGTGACTACCTCTACGAACCCGACGGCGCCGTCATCCGCGCTCGGCTGATCGGCGATCTCGCGCGCAGCCTCGGGGGGCGGATGCTCGATGAGACGATCGCGTACGTCACCGCCGACCGGCTCGCGGCGACGCCCTTCGCCCGGGCGTTCCGCGTGCTCGACCGCTTTCCGCTCGACGAGAGGGCACTCGCGCGCGAACTCGCCGCGCGCGGCATCGGCACGCTCGAGATCAAGAAGCGCGGCGTCGACATCGACCCGGCGGCTCTGCGCCCACGACTCAAGCTCCGCGGCGACGTGTCTGCCGTGCTCGTACTCACGCGCGTCGCGGGGGCCCGCGTCGCGCTGCTCGCCGAACGCTGCGACTGACCGCGCGGTCGATCGCGTTCGCGGCTGCTAGAAGCCTCCGGTGAGCCCTCCCGTGAGGCCGACCGCGCCGACCGCGATCCAGACGAGCAGCAGTGGCACGAGGACGATGAGCGCCCAGATCACCGAGATAGCCACGCCGACGTAGCCGGTGACGAGACCGCCGACCGCCATACCCCGGGCATGCGGCTCGCGCTTGAGCGCGATGTGGCCGAGAATCACTCCCGCGATCGCCGGCAGGAGCCCGACGAGGAAGAGGGAGAGCACGAGGCCGATAACGCCGAAGACGAGCGACAGTACGCTGAGCGTCGAAGGCTGAGCAGCGGGCGCGCCCGCATACGCGCTCTCCACGACACCGGGCGGAGTGGCGGCCGGGGGCGCCGCATACGGGTTCGGCCGGGCGGGTTCGACCGCTGCCATGCCAGCGGCGGGCGGTGGGGCGACCGCGGGAGCCGCAGCAGACGACTCGGCTGTCGCAGCGGCAGGCTGCGACTGCGCCTTCTGATTCGCGACAGGCTTCTGATTCGCGACAGGCTTCTGATTCGCGGCGGGCTTCCGGTTCGCGACGGGCTTCTGGGCAGCAGGGACATTCTTGGCTGCCGCCGGCTTCGACGCGGCGACAGTCTTCGCGGACTCGGTGCCGGGAACCGGGGCGCCAGCGTCGCCGTCAGGAGCCGGAGGGGGCGGAGGAACAGTCGATCGGGCCACAAGAACTCCTCTATGTCAGGCGGGCGGCGGGGTGTCGATGAACCCCGATACTGCACTCAGCGTATCGATCTGCCCTTGGCTCAGCCCGTGAGCCCGCGAAGGGTCGAGAGCAACACCCCCCAGAAGACGAACCAGGCGACCGTGCCGACCCAGCCGATGACCGTCGCGGCGAGCGCCATGCCGCGACCAGGCTCACCGGTCTGCGCAATCTGCCGCAGCGTGAGGTGGCCGAGCACCGCGCCCGCAATCGGTACGAGGATGGCGAAGATGAGCGCGACCGGTGCCAGGCGGTTGGTGGGGCGAGCTGCGGTGTCGTCGGTCATCGTGGGCACGCCGTTCGGGTCGAGGACAATCGGGAGGAACGAAGAAAGGATACGGGCCCGCACTCCGGTTTCACCGAGAGTACGGGCCCCACATGACCCCGCCTGCTCGTTAGAAGTTGTAGTCGAACGAACTAGTACCCGTCGTCACGACAAGTCCAATCCAGAAGACCAGGCTGATCACGGCGACGGCGAGGCCGACAAACCCCAGCACGATTCCGGTGAGCCACATTCCCTTGGCAGCGGGCTCACGCTTCTTGCCCATAAAGCCGAGGATCACTGCGGCCAGCGGAAGGAACAGATGGAGGATCGAACCGATGAACGGAAGAATGACGATAGCTCCACCGAGGAAGCTCACGATGCCCGCGATGAGCGAGATGATGCTCAAGACCGGGGTCGGCTTTGCCGGGCCGGCGGGGGCCGACGCGTAGGGAGTGGGCTCCGGAGCGGGGGGCGGCGGGGTGACGTCAGACATGAATTCTCTCCAGTACGGCTGAGGGTTGAGCCCGAGCGGGCACGGCCCCTATCGTTTCAGCGACACCCCGGGGTGTCAACGACTCGACGCAGGGTGTTGGGTGCGCTCACGCCTGAATCGTCGTGACCGGCAGCGTCGAATCGGCGCTCACATCGAGCGTCGACGGCGCATGGCCCGCGGCGATGAGCTGCGCGGCGAGCGCGGCGATCATCGCGCCGTTGTCAGTGCAGAGCGAGAAGGGCGGGATGCGCAAGGCGACCCCCTCGCTCGCACAGCGTTCAGCGGCCAGCGCGCGCACTCTGGCGTTCGCCACTACTCCTCCCCCGAGCAGGAGGCGGGGCACCCCGAGGTCGCGGCAGGCCGCGAGGGCCTTGGCCGTCAGCACATCGGCCACCGCCTCGCGAAACGAGGCGGCAATGTCGGCGACCGGCACAGGCTCGCCCGCATCCCGCAGTTTCTCCACATGGCGGGCGACGGCCGTCTTGAGGCCCGAGAACGAGAAGTCGTAGCGGTGGCGGTCGAAGTCTTTCGGCAGGGTGAGCCCGCGCGGAAACCGCACGGCGGTCGGGTCGCCCTCGGCTGCCACCCGGTCGATGTGGGGCCCGCCCGGATACGGCAGGCCGAGCAGCCGGGCCACCTTGTCGAAGGCTTCGCCAGCGGCGTCGTCGATGGTCTCGCCGAGCAGCTCGACATCGCTCGTGAGGTCGCGCACGAGCAGCAGCGAGGTGTGGCCGCCCGACACCAGCAGCGCGATGGTCGGCAGCTCGATCTCGCCTTCACCCTCGTCACGCAGGACGTCGGCGCCGACGTGACCGACGAGGTGGTTCACGGCGTAGAACGGCTTGTCGAGAGCGACCGCGAGCGCCTTTGCCGCGCCCACCCCGACCATGAGCGCACCGGAGAGCCCTGGGCCGCTCGTCACGGCGATGGCATCGATCTCGGCGAGCGTCACACCGGCCTCGGCGAGCGCCTGTCGCAACGCCGGCTCGATCGCCTCGAGGTGTGCGCGCGCGGCGACCTCGGGCACGACGCCGCCGAACCGCGCGTGCTCGTCCATCGACGACGAGATGACATTGGCGAGCATGGTCGTGCCTCGCACGATGCCGATACCTGTTTCGTCGCAGCTCGTCTCGATGCCGAGCACGGTCGCGCTCATGTCTCGACCTCACAGCGCATGACGATCGCGTCGACGTCATCGGGCTGGTAGTAGCGAGGGCGCACGGCGATCGCCGTGAAGCCGTTGAGCTCGTAGAGCCGCTGGGCGCCCGGGTTATCGGCCCGCACCTCGAGCAGCACGTCGGCAACGCCGCTCGACTGCGCCAGTGCCAGCAGTTGCCGCAGCAGCACGCGGCCGATGCCGAACCGTCGGTGGTTCGGGTCGACCGCGATGGTCTGAATATCGGCCTGCTCCGAGCCTGCCGGCGCGCTCAACCCGGCATAGCCGACGAGCACGTCGCCCGACATCGCAACGAAGTACTGCGTGTTCGGCGAGGCGAGCTCGGCGGCCATCATGTCGCGGCTCCACGCGTCGGTCTCGAACGTCTCCGTCTCGAGCCGCATGATCGCATCGAGGTCGGCGAGGTCGGCATCGCGGATGACGACATCGGCCATCAGCTCACCCGCTTCGGCGTCGAGAGCGTCACGTCGGGCTGGCGCAGGTAGAGCGGCCGCGGCGGGAGCGGTGCCGCGCCGGCCGCGATGCGAGCGAGAGCGACGTGGGCGAGCGGTGCCGCAGGAATCTCGGTCACCTCGTAGGCCGCGACACCCTCCACGGGCACCCAGTCGACGCGCGGCACCAGGTGAGCGGGCTCGATCTCGCGCGGCAGCGGAAGCGCCGCGCTGTACACGGTCACGGCCACCTCGCGACGACGCGCATCCGTCACGACGCTGAAGCGACCCGCCGCCACTCCCCCCTCAACCAGCGCGAACGCGACGGCGTCGTGGCTGGGCACGGCATGCAGGGGAATGCCGCGGGCGAACGCGACCGCGCGTGCGGCGGCGATGCCCACGCGCAAGCCGGTGTAGGGCCCGGGTCCGATGCCCGTGACGACTCCCGCCAGTGGCGTCGAGCCCTCCGCCGCGAGAACCTCGGCGAGAAAGGGGCCGATGACCTCGGCGTGCCGGCGGGTGTCGGCGGTCGACCGCTCGGCGATCACGCGGCCGTCGTCGGCGACGAGCGCGACGGCGGTGCCCGCCGAGGTGTCAATCGCCAGCAGCATGTAGCCAGCCTAGGTCGCTCCAGCGCGAGCCTATGCCCTCGATCATGACGGTGCGGGGCTCGACGGCGATGTCTTCAGCGTCGGTGTCGTCAACCGGCGCGGCATCGACGGTAGTGGGAGCTTGACCCGCTCTCTTCGGGACCGCGTGCGCGGTCGCGCCCGTGGGTCGTTCGATGGTCACGGCGAGCCACTCGTCGACGAGGTGCTCGATGAGCCCGGCGCCCCACTCGACGACGACGATCGACTTGTCAAAGTCGAGATCGAGGTCGTCGAGCTCATCGGCTCCGCTGAGCCGGTAGGCGTCGACGTGCACGAGCGGAGGTGCATCGGAGCGCGGATGCGTGCGCGCGAGCACGAAGGTCGGGCTCGTGACCGTGCCCCGCACGCCGAGCGCCTCGCCGAGACCGCGCGTCAGGGTGGTCTTGCCCGCGCCGAGCTCACCCGTGAGCAGCACGACGTCGCCCGCTGTCAGCTTGGCCGCAATCGTTGCGCCGAGCAGGGCCATCGCCTCGGGGTCGTCAATCGTTAGTGTGATCACCATCGTCATCAGCCGAGAGTGCGGAGCACGCGCCGGCCGAGACGCGTCACGAGCTCGTAGGCGATGGTGCCGGCCGCATCGGCCCAGTCGTCGACATGAGGGTCGCCCTGCTCGGGGTCTCCCCACAGCACCGCGCGATCGCCGACCGCCACAGGGGCATCGCCCGCGTCGACCACGAGTTGGTCCATGGCGATGCGGCCCACGACGCGCAGCAGGGCATCGCCGATGCGCACGGGAGCGTCGACGGCCGCCCGCGGCACGCCGTCGGCATAGCCCAGCGGCACAAGCGCGAGCGTCGTCGCCGCGCTGGTGCGATGCCGGTAGCCGTACGACACTCCGCTGCCGGCGGGAACGCGTTTGACCCCCGCGACCTCGGCGCTCAGCCGCATGGCGGGCCGCAGCGACAGTGCGCCCCGCAGGTGCGGCTCGGGGGCGATGCCGTAGAGCGCGATGCCGAAGCGCACCATGTCATAGCGGGCGGCCGGGTGGTCGAGCGCACCCGCCGAAGCGGCGAGATGACGGATGCCCGGGTCGAGCCCGACGCTGCGCACAGCATCCAGAAATCGCTCGAAGGCGGTGATTTGCGCCCGGTCGTCATCGGCAGAGGTGTTCGAGAGATGGCTGAAGACGCCCTCGAGGCGCACGCTGCCGTCGGCGACCGCCGTAGCGAGCCGCTCGACCACGGGACCCCAGTCGGCCTCGGCCACACCATTGCGGCTGAGACCCGTGTCGACCTTCAGGTGCACGGCGTTGCGCCGCCCCGCGCGGGCGACCTGCTCGAGCTGCGTGAGTGAGCTGAGGCCGAGCGCGATGCCTGCCTCGGCCGCGGCGGCCGCATCGAGCTCCGGCCCGTGCAGCCAGGCGAGCACCGGAGCGTCGATGCCGGCTCCCCGCAGTTCGAAAGCCTCATCGAGGTCGGCAACGCCGAGGTGGTCGAAGCCCGCCTCGAGCACCGCGTGCGCCGCCGTGATGGCGCCGTGACCGTAGCCGTCCGCCTTCACGACCGCCATGGCGTGGCGGGTCGTGACGCGCTGCCGCAGCAGGACGGCATTCGCACGAATCGCCGCGGCCGAGATGCGCGCTTCGCGCAGCGGTGCGCTCATGATTCGGCCACCACGAAGGCGATCGCGACCCCCGCATCGTGCGAGAGTGAGACGTGCAGCGAGGCGATGCCACGCGCCGCGACGATCTCGGCGACTCTGCCGCTGACCTCGAGATCGGGGTTGCCCTCGGCATCGCTCACGATGCGCATGTCGTGCCATCGCGCGCCGACCGTGTCGCCGAGCGCCTTCAGCAGAGCCTCTTTGGCCGCGAATCGGCTCGCGAGCGACCGCACCGGCAGCGAACGCTCGTCGTCGGCGAAGAGTCGGTCGCGCAACCGCGGCGTGCGGTCGAGCGCGCGCTCGAACCGGGCCAGGTCAACGATGTCGACTCCCACGCCCACGATCGCCATGCGTCTCGACCGCCTTCTTTTCGTGCGACTACTCGACCGTGACCGACTTGGCGAGGTTACGCGGTTGGTCGACGTCGAGACCTTTCGCCGAGGCGAGCTCCATGCCAAAGATGTGCAGGGGCACGACCGCGAGCAGCGGCTCGAAGAACGGTGAGGCGAGCGGGATGCGGATGACCTCGTCGGCATGCGGCAGCACTGCAACGTCGCCCTCTTCGGCGATGGCGATGACGCGCGCTCCGCGAGCCCTGATCTCTTGGATGTTCGAGACCACCTTGGCGTGCAGCGAGCTCGGGTCACGCGGGCTCGGAACGATCACGAACACCACCTGCCCGGGTTCGATCAGGGCGATCGGCCCGTGCTTGAGCTCGCCAGCCGCAAAACCTTCGGCGTGGATGTACGCGAGCTCTTTGAGCTTGAGAGCGCCCTCGAGCGCAACCGGGTAGCCCACGTGTCGACCCAGGAAGAGCACCGAGCGAGTGTCGGCCATCCAGTGCGCGAGCTCGGCGATGCGCTCGCCGGTGCCGAGCACCGACACGAGCTTCTCGGGCACGGCTTGCAGCTCGCTCACGAGCTCGCGAGCCTGCTCAGGGTTCACGGTGCCGCGCACCTGACCCAACTGCAGCCCGAGCAGGTAGATTGCGGTGATCTGCGCAACGAAGGCCTTGGTCGAGGCGACGGCGACCTCGGGGCCGGCGTGCGTATAGACCACGGCGTCGGACTCACGCGGAATCGTCGCGCCCTGGGTGTTGCAGATCGACAGCGTACGGGCGCCCTGCTCTTTCGCGTACTTGACCGCCATGAGAGTGTCCATGGTCTCGCCCGACTGACTGATCGAGACCACGAGGGTATGGGGCGACAGCACGGGCTCGCGATAGCGGAACTCGTGCGCGAGCTCGACGTCGACGGGCACGCGCGCCCACTTCTCGATGGCGTACTTGCCGACCATGCCGGCATAGGCGGCAGTGCCGCAGGCGATGATGACGACCCGGTCGATGCTCGCGAGCGCACCCTCGCCGAGCTCGACGACCTCGGGCAGGTCGACGAGACCATCGCGCACACGACCGAGGATGGTCTTCGCGACCGCTTCGGGCTCTTCGCTGATCTCTTTCGCCATAAAGCTCGACCAGCCGCCCTTCTCAGCGGCTGAAGCATCCCAGTTCACCTCGAACGTGCTCGGCGTGACCGGCTGACCGGCGAAGTCGATGACCTCAACACTGTCGGGGCGGATCGTGACGAGCTGGTCCTGCCCGATCTCCATGGCGCGATGCGTGTACTCGACGAAGGCTGCGACGTCGCTGCCGAGAAAGTTCTCGCCCTCGCCGAGCCCGATCACGAGCGGCGAGTTGCGGCGAGCGCCCACGACGACGTGGGGCTGGTCGGCGTGGACGGCGAGCAGGGTGAAAGCGCCCTCGAGGCGATTGACGATCTGCAGCATGGCTGTGGTCAGGTCGCCCGTCTCGCGGAAGGCTTCGCCGACGAGCAGTGCGGCGACCTCACTGTCAGTGTCAGAGCTGAACTCGTGCCCGCTCGCGAGCAGCTCGGTCTTGAGCTCAGAGAAGTTCTCAATGATGCCGTTGTGAATGAGCGCGAGCTTGCCCTCATCGCCGAGGTGCGGGTGGGCGTTCTCGTCGGTGGGGCCGCCGTGGGTCGCCCAGCGCGTGTGACCGATGCCGGTCTGACCGTCGGTGAGCGGCGAAGCATCGAGATCGGCGCTCAGAATGCCGAGCTTGCCCGCGTGCTTGCGCGTGTCGAGGTGCCCAGCGTCGTCGATGACGGCGACACCCGCCGAGTCATAGCCTCGGTACTCGAGCCGCTTGAGACCACCCAGCAGCACCCCGACGCTGCCTCGGGTTCCGACATACCCCACGATTCCGCACATAGCCGACCATTCTACGGCTCGCGCCCCGGCGGGCCGGTCAGGAACGAGGGATGCCGCGCGGGGGTACTGTGGGGTCGATGGCCGAGCCGAGCGCACCGCGCGACACACTCGCGCGTGAGACGAGCCCGTTCGACGAGATCGACCGGCGGCGCTGGGCCGCGCTCGCCCCCGAGACGCCGCAACCGCTGCGTGAGACCGAGCTGGTGCAGCTGCGCGGCCTGGGCGACTCGCTCGACATGCGCGAGGTCGCCGAAGTCTACGTTCCGCTCAGTCGGTTGCTCAGCCTCTACGCCGTCGGCGCTCGCGAGTTGCATGCGGCGACCCGCAGCTTCTTGCGCGAGCCTGGGCAGCACACCCCCTTCGTCATCGGTGTCGCGGGCTCGGTCGCTGTCGGCAAATCGACGATCGCCCGCCTGCTGCGCGAGCTGTTGTCACGGTGGGAAGACACTCCGCGCGTCGAGCGCGTCACGACCGACGGCTTCTTGCTGCCGACGCCCGAGCTCGCACGGCGGGGCATCCTGCACCGCAAGGGTTTTCCCGAATCGTACGATCGCCGCTCGCTGCTGCGCTTCGTCGCCCGTGTCAAGGCGGGCGCCGACGAAGTGCGCGCGCCGGTGTACAGCCACCTCACTTACGATCGCGTGCCCGGTGCCGAGATCATCGTGCGTCGCCCCGACATCCTCATCGTTGAGGGCCTCAACGTGCTGCAGCCGCCGGGGCCGGGCGCGTCGCTCGCGGTGAGCGATCTGTTCGACTTCACGGTCTATGTGGATGCTCGCACGAGCGATATCGCCCAGTGGTACGAAGACCGCTTCTTGGCTCTGCAGCGCGGCGCCTTCACCGACCCACGCAGCTACTTTCACCGCTACGCCGCGCTCGCTCCCGATGAGGCACGCGCGAAGGCGCGCGAGATCTGGCGCGAGATCAACGAGCCGAATCTCATCGAGAACATCTTGCCGACCAAGGCGCGTGCCTCGCTCGTGCTGCGCAAGGCGAGCGATCACAGCGTCGAGACGATCTTGCTGCGCAAGATCTGATGGCCGAGACGCCTGACTCGGCTTCGCCCGACACCGCGAAGTACACCCACGGTCACCACGCGAGCGTGCTCGCCGTGCATCGTTGGCGAACGATCGCCAACTCGGCCGCCTACCTGAAACCCCATCTCATCGCTGGCCGGTCGCTGCTCGATGTCGGATGCGGGCCCGGCACGATCACGACAGAGTTCGCCGAGCGACTCGCCCCCGGCCGCGTCATCGGCCTCGACGCCGCAGTTGACGCGATCACGGCAGCCGAGGCGCACGCGGCAGAGCTGGGCTCGGCCGCGACGTTCGTGCACGGGGATGCGTTCGCACTGCCCTTCGACGACGGAGCCTTCGACATCACTCACACGCATCAGACACTGCAGCACGTTGGCGACCCGGTCGCGATGCTGCGCGAGATGGCGCGAGTGACCGTGCCAGGAGGCACGATCGCCGCGCGCGAGGTCGACTACGCCGTGACGAGCTGGTTTCCGCTGCTGCCCGGTCTCGCGCAGTGGCTCGACCTCTATCAGCGCGTGCACCGCGGCAATGGCGGAGAGCCGAATGCGGGTCGACACCTCAAGGCCTGGGCGCGCGCCGCCGGTCTCGATGCCGTCGAGACTACAGCGACCGTGTGGCTCTTCAGCGACGAAGTCGACCGCGCATGGTGGGGTGGAGCGTGGGCGGAGCACGTGCTGCACTCGTCGTTCGCGCGCGACGCTCTCGACGGCGGCCACGCGACGCATGCCGAGCTTCAGCAGATCAGCCAAGCGTGGCGCGTCTGGGCGCAACACGACGACGCGATGCTCACCATGACCCACGTCGAGGTCACTGCGACGCCAGCCGTCGGCTAGACCGCGAGCTGCTCGCGTACGACCGCCGCGAGACGCTCGGCCACGGCTTCTGCTGTCGCCTGGTCCGCTGCCTCGACCATGACGCGCACCATCGGCTCGGTGCCGCTCGCCCGCAGCAGCACGCGACCGCTGTCGCCCAGCGCGGCCTCTTCGCGCCTCACGGCGTCGGCGACCACCGAGTGGCCCTCGAGCGCCGAGCGATCGACGCCGCGCACATTGATGAGCACCTGCGGAAAAACGGTCATGACCGCGGCCAGCTCGGCCACGGTCTTCTTCGTACGAGCCATCTCGGCCGCGATCTGCAGACCGGTCAGAATGCCGTCGCCGGTCGTCGCGTGCTCGCTGAAGATGATGTGCCCCGACTGCTCACCCCCGAGGCTGAGCGAGTGCTCGGCGAGCGCCTCGAGCACATAACGGTCACCCACCTTGGTCTCGATCATGCGGATGCCGTGGTGCTGCATCGCGCGCTTGAGGCCCAGGTTGCTCATCACGGTGGCGACGAGCGTGTCGTCGACGAGAGCACCGCGCGCGTGCATCGACAGGGCGATGATGGCCATGATCTGGTCACCATCGATAACGTTGCCCTGAGCATCCACCGCCAGGCACCGATCGGCGTCGCCGTCGTGCGCGATGCCGAGATCGGCGCCGAGCTCGACGACCGCTGCGCGCAGCGGGTCGAGGTGCGTCGAGCCCACGCCGTCATTGATGTTGAGCCCGTCGGGGTCGCTGCCGATCACGGTCACGCGCGCACCGGCGTCGGCGAAGACGCGCGGCGAGATGCCCGCTGCGGCACCGTGGGCGCAGTCGATGACGACGTGCAACCCCTCGAGCGAGACGTCGAGGGTGCCCAGCAGGTGCAGCACATAACGATCTTCGGCGTCGGCGAAGCGCTGAATGCGACCGACACCGGCGCCGGTCGGTGCGAGCTTCTCGCCCGCGAGCGCGTCTTCGATGCGGTCTTCGACGGCGTCGGGCAGCTTGGTGCCGCCGTACGAGAAGAACTTGATGCCGTTGTCAGGAGCCGGGTTGTGCGACGCCGAGATCATGACGCCAAAGTCGGCGCCGATGTCGCCGACCAGGAAGGCCGCCGCCGGAGTCGGAATCACTCCGGCGTCGAGCACGTCGATGCCCGAGCTCGCGAGCCCGGCCGAAACCGCTGCGGTCAAGAATTGCCCCGAGACCCGCGGGTCGCGGGCGACGATCGCCGTGGGCCGCTTGCCCGCAGCGCGCAACTCTTTGGCGTGCCGACCTGAGGTGAGCACGAG
Organism: Microbacteriaceae bacterium UBA6152; assembly: GCA_002423075.1. Classification (GTDB taxonomy): domain Bacteria; phylum Actinomycetota; class Actinomycetes; order Actinomycetales; family Microbacteriaceae; genus Microcella. The sequence continues at coordinate 20,680 of DIUS01000081.1, read as the reverse complement.
CGCAGCGGCCTGCGAGAGCCCGAGGGCGAGGTCAGCGGTGAGATCACCGTTGGCCAGCCCTCGAACCCCGTCAGTGCCGAAAAGTCGACCCATCGCGTTCGACCAGAACCCGGGCGACTAGCGCTTCGAGTACTGAGGTGCCTTGCGGGCCTTCTTGAGACCGGCCTTCTTGCGCTCGATCACGCGCGCATCGCGCGTGAGGAAGCCGGCCTTCTTGAGGGTGGCGCGGTTGTTCTCTCGGTCGATCTCATTGAGCGCGCGAGCGATCGCGAGGCGCAGCGCACCGGCCTGGCCCGAGGGGCCGCCACCGGTGATGCGGGCGATCACGTCGTACGCACCGCCGAGCTGCAGCACCGTGAACGGGTCGTTAATGAGCTGCTGGTGCAGCTTGTTCGGAAAGTACTGCTCGAGCGTGCGCCCGTTGACCGAGTAGGTTCCTGCGCCGGGCGTGATGCGCACGCGGGCGATCGCCTGCTTGCGCCGACCGACAGCCTGGCCGCCGACAGAGAGCACGGCGCGGGGCGCGGCCGTCTCGACGGGCGCAACCGACTCGGTGGTGTACGACTCGGGAAAGCCCTCGTCCATGTTGGTCTCGACGGTGTTTGATTCGTCAGTGTTCGTAACGTCTGCCACGATGCGTGTCCTTTAGCGTCTGCGCGGTCGCTACTGAGCGACCTGGTCGAGGGTGTAGGTCGTCGGCTGCTGCGCAGCGTGCGGGTGCTCGGCACCCGCGTATACCTTGAGCTTCTTGATCTGGGCGCGGCCCAGCGAGTTCTTCGGCAACATGCCTCGAATGGCCTTCTCGACGGCGCGCACGGGGTTCTTCTCCAGCAGTTCGGAGTAGGTCGTGGCCGTGAGTCCGCCCGGGTAACCCGAGTGGCGGTACGCCTTCTTCTGAGTGAGCTTTGACCCCGTCAACGCGACCTTCTCGGCGTTGATGATGATCACGAAGTCGCCCATGTCCATGTGCTGGGCGAAGGTGGGCTTGTGCTTGCCGCGCAGCAGGGCGGCGGCGTGGCTGGCGAGACGGCCCAGGACGACATCGTTGGCATCGATGACGACCCAGTTGTGCTGAACGTCAGCGGGTGTGGGGCTGAAAGTGCGCGTCACAATCACGGCTTTCGTGTCGAGTAGTTCGTGAATCCCGCTCCGGGAGGAGTTCTCGCACGGATCGTGCGGAACGCCAAAGTGGAGGGCTCAACCGGATGACCGTCGGCGACGGACACCAAGGGTCGACACTAGTGCACGCGAGGCCGGTCGGTCAATCTGAGGGCTCGGCCGAGCGCCCCGCGCGCTCGCGCCGTGCGCGGGTCAGCTCTGCCCGGGCTGCGAGCTCGTCGTCGGGTGGGTAGCCAACCTCCATCAGAGTGAGGCCCCGCGCCGCGACCACCGAGAAGTCGTTCTCGCGCCTGGCCCCCTCGAGCACGGCGTGCAGCTGGTCAAGCCCAAGCTCGTGCTTGCCGACCTCGATCGCCGATCCGACGAGCGCGCGCACCATCGAGTGGCAGAACGCGTCGGCCCGCACGTCGGCGACGAGCACCCCCTCGTCATCGCGCGACCAGCGGTAGTCGATCAGTGTGCGGATGGTCGTGGCACCCTCGCGGGGCCGGCAGAAGGCCCCGAAGTCATGAAGGCCTGTAAGGCTGCGGCTCGCGGCGTCCATGGCCTCGACATCGAGGTCAGCGGTGTGCCAGAGGGTGTGCCCGCGACGACGGGGGTCACGGCGGCTGCGGGCATCGGCGACCCGATACTGATAGCGGCGCCAGAGCGCCGAGAAGCGCGCGTCGAAGCCCTCGGGCGCGAGGGCGACGTCGCTCACCACCACATCGGCTCCCTGCCTGCTGATGAGGCCGTTGAGCCGCCGGGTGAGCGACTCTTCGACCGAGCCGGCGCGGCGCGACGCGACGAGCGCCCGCCACTGGTCAACACTGAGGTCGATGTGAGCAACCTGCCCGATCGCGTGCACGCCCGCGTCGGTTCGGCCCGCTACGACGAGGCGCACCTCGTGCTCGGGGTGGCGCAGCAGAGTGGCGATCGCTTGCTCGAGCTCACCCTGCACCGTGCGCAGTCGCGGCTGCCGCCCCCAGCCCGAGAAGGCCGCGCCGTCGTACGCGACATCGAGTCGCAGGCGCACCGTCTCCACAACCGATCATCCTAGAGCGGCGCATCCGCACCTTGGCGCGAACGCGAGAGACTGTTCTCACGATGTCTGCGATCAGCACAAGCCCGGCGAACGGCAGCCGGCTTCCGGGTCTCGACGGCCTGCGGGCGCTCGCGATCACGCTCGTGCTGGCGTACCACCTCTTTCCGGGTCTCGCTCCAGGAGGGTTTCTCGGCGTCGACATCTTCCTCGTCGTGAGCGGGTACCTCATCACCGCGCTCCTCATCGCTGAGCATCGTCTCGAGGGTCGCGTCAGGCTGCGCCGGTTCTGGGCCAGGCGCGCGCGGCGGCTGCTGCCCGCGTTGATCGTTGTGGTCGGGCTCTCGGCGACCGCGGCGGCCCTCATCGGCGGCGATATTCTCGTCGGCATCGGCTGGCAGCTCGCCGGCGCCCTCACCTTCAGCAGCAACTGGTGGTCGATCGCGAACGGCTCGACCTACCTCGATCAGACCAGCCCCGAGCTTTTTCGACACTTCTGGTCGCTCGCCGTCGAAGAGCAGTTCTACCTGCTCTGGCCGCTCGCCGTCATCGCGCTGCTCGCCCTGCCCCTTCGGCGCGTGCGCGTCGCGCTGCCGTTCGCGCTCGCGGTCGCGTCTGCCGCAGCGATGGCGCTGCTCGCCGGTAATCTCGCGATCGATCCGGCCCCCGCCTCGGCGGCGTACTACTCGACCCTCACGCACGGCTTCGGGCTGCTGCTCGGGGCCGGGCTGGCTGTGGCCCGCGAGCCGATCGCGGGGCGGGCATCCGTTTCTCGCATTCCTCCGCGTGCCGCTGATGCCGCCGCTCTGCTGGCCATCGTGGGCCTCGTCGCCCTGACGCTCGTGCTCGCCATTGACTCCGCTGCCACATACCGCGGTGGGCTCGTGGCCGCTGTGCTGCTCACCGGCGTACTGATCGTGAGCGCCGAGCACCCGCGCGGGTCAGCGGCGGCGGTGCTGGATGCTCCGCTCCCCCGCTGGCTCGGCGAGCGCTCGTACGGGCTCTACCTGTGGCACTGGCCCGTGCTCATGCTGCTCGGAGCGGCCCTGCCCTTCATCGATCGAGGGGGGCCGCAAGCCTGGTTGCTGGGGCTCGCCGCGCTCATAATCTCGCTCGTGCTTGCCGGGCTGAGCTATCGCCTGCTTGAGCAGCCTGTGCGCCAGGGCCGTCTGCGCACCGTCGTCTCGAGCTGGCCGCGACCCCGCCGCGTCGTCACGGTGGTGGCGAGCGGGCTCACCCTCGCCGGACTGGTCGCGGGCACGACCGCAGCCATCGTGCGCGCTCCCGCGCAATCGGAGGCTGCTGCCTTCATTGCAGCCGGGCAGGCCGCTCTCGATGGCGCCGCTGCGCAGCCTCTGCGCATCCCGCAGTCAGAGCGCGCGCCAGTCGAGGGCAGCGCAGTGAAGCTGGCGACCGGCGACCAGATTGTCGCGATCGGAGACTCGGTCATGCTCGCGGCTGCACCTCAGCTACAGGCGCGGTGGCCGGGCATCGCCATCGACGCCGTCGTCTCGCGGCAGATGCGGCAGGCTCCTGACATCGTGCGGTCGCTCGCGGCTCGCGACGCGTTGCGCCCCATCGTCATCCTGCACCTCGGCACCAACGGGTCGATCGATCCCGCGACCCTGATCGAGGTGAGGTCGATCATCGGCCCGGAGCGGCAGCTCGTGCTCGTCAGTGCCCAAGCGCCGCGCGACTGGATTCCGGGGGTCAACCGGCACCTGATCGCCTTCGCGGCCGACTACCGCGATGTCGTCGTCGCCGACTGGCGTCGCGCGATCGCCCCGCAACTGAATCTGCTCGCGCGCGACCAGGTGCACCCCGGGTCGGCGGGTGGCCAGGTCTACGCGGGCGCCGTCGAGACAGCGCTGCTCTACCTCGCCTCGCTGCCCGACATGGTGGACTACGACGAGAACCCTGAGCTGTGGCGCCCGCGCTGACCCCGCGGATTCAGTACACGACTCGGTAGGCGACGTCTCTGGCCGTGGGCTCGAACCCCAGCCGGGTGTAGACGCCGAGGGCCCCCGTGGGGTTCTCGGTGTCGACGTCGAGCACCGCGAGCTCGAGATCGGCCGCTCGGTAGGCCTGCAGAACGTCGGCGAGCAACGCGCTGGCGAGACCGCGGCCGCGCCACTCGCGCACGGTTCCCACGAGCCCGATGTAGGCGCTGCTCGCACCCTGGCGCTCCCAGTCGTCTTCGTTGATCTCAGTGATCACGAAGCCCACGATCTCGTCGTCGACGAGGGCGACCCGGCACAGCTCGGGCCTGAAGCTCGGCAGCGCCTGCATCGACTCCCACCCCTCGCGAGTCGCGGGCTGGCTGCCCCAGTGGTCGGCGAAAGCGGCGTTCTTCGCGGCGCGCACGGCCTCACTGCGTTCGCTGGAGAACGTCTCGACTCGCACGCCTTCGGGCAGCGTCACCGCAGCGGTCGATGCAGACAGGGCGCACTCGAGCGTCGTGAAGTATCGCGCGGGCTCGAACCCGAGTCGTTCGAGCAGGCGGCCGTGCTCGGGTGCCAGGTCTGCCGCATAGCTCATGACCGACGCAGGCAGCGTGAGATCGCTCGCAGCGAGCATCTGCTGCGCCCGTGAGTGCTGCCAGGCCAGCAACTGCCGACCGATGCCGCGCCCCCTGTGCGCGGGGTCGACCCCGCCGAAAAGAATGATGCGCACGATCGATTCGGGCTCTGGCGGTGCGACAACGAGCCCCCAGGCGATTGCCGTGCCCTCCGCGTCGACCGCGAGAATCCCGTCGCGCGCAGGGTCGACCCACGAGTGCCTGAGTTCTTCGAGCAGCTCGTCGAGCGACTCGCTCCAGGTCGGGTGATCGCGGGCACTGATGCGCTCGGCGAGGTCGGTGAGCGTGGCGGCGTCGTCTGCGGTCAGCGGCCGCCAGTGGATGCCCTCCGGCCCCTCGGGCAGTGCGAAGTCGTCGGGCGCCGGTACGCGGTCGCGCAGCTCGGGCTGCTTATCGGTCACGCGCAAAAGCGTACGGCCCCCGCTCTCTCGAGCGGGGGCCGTGACGTGATCGTGATTCGAGGGTGCTACTTGGCCTCAGCATCGTCGGCCGGCGCTTCGTCGGCAGCGTCAGCGGCGGGCGCCTCGACGACCGTCTCCTCTGCGCTGGTCTCCTCTGCGCTGGTCTCCTCGGCGCCGGTCTCCTCGGCGCCGGCCTCGTCGGTCGCGGCCTCATCGACAACGACCTCGTCAGCAGGCGCCTCATCGACGACAGGCTTCTCGGCGGGCGCAGCAGCCGCGGCTGCTGCCGCGGACTTCTTCGCGCTCTTCGGCTTGGGGTTCACGGGCTCGAGAACGAGCTCGATCACCGCCATAGGGGCGTTGTCGCCCTTGCGGTAGCCGACCTTCGTGATGCGGGTGTAGCCGCCCTCGCGCTCGGCCATGAGCGGCGCGATCTCGGTGAAGAGCTCGTGCACGGCGCTCTTGTCACGGATGATCGTCATCACCCGGCGACGGGCGTGCAGGTCACCGCGCTTCGCGAAGGTGATGAGACGCTCGGCGAGCGGACGCAGCCGCTTCGCCTTCGTCTCGGTCGTGGTGATGCGCTTGTGCGTGAAGAGGGCCGTCGCGAGGTTCGCGAGAAGCAGGCGCTCGTGGGCGGGGCCGCCGCCGAGGCGAGGGCCCTTCGTGGGCTGAGGCATGGTGTGTGTTCTTTCGTATCAGTGACGGAAAGGAGCGAGAACGAAGCACCGTGGCGCTTAGTTGCTCTCCTCGTCGTCGTAGCCGCCGTAGAAGTGAGCGCCGTCGAACCCGGGAACCGCGTCCTTGAGCGAGAGGCCCATCTCGACGAGCTTGTCTTTGACCTCGTCGACCGACTTCTGGCCGAAGTTGCGGATGTTCATCAGCTGGTTCTCTGAGAGCGCGACGAGCTCGCTCACGGTGTTGATGCCCTCGCGCTTGAGGCAGTTGTAGCTGCGCACCGAGAGGTCGAGGTCTTCGATCGGCATCGAGAGCTCGGTCGAGAGAACGGCGTCGACCGGCGCGGGGCCGATCTCGATGCCCTCGGCCTGCGTGTTGAGCTCACGCGCGAGGCCGAACAGTTCGACGAGCGTGCGGCCGGCCGATGCGATTGCATCGCGCGGCGTGATGGCGGGCTTCGACTCGACGTCGACCACGAGGCGGTCGAAGTCGGTGCGCTCACCGGCACGAGTCGCCTCGACGCGGTAGGTCACCTTGAGCACGGGCGAGTAGATCGAGTCGACCGGAATCTGGCCGGCCTCGCTGAACTCGCTGCGGTTCTGGGTCGCGCTGACATAGCCGCGGCCGCGCTCGATCGTGAGCTCGAGCTCGAACTTGGCACTGTCGTTGAGCGTCGCGATGACGAGCTCGGGGTTGTGGATCTCGACACCGGCCGGCGCCGAGATGTCGGCCGCAGTGACCTCACCCGCGCCCTGCTTGCGCAGGTAGGCGGTGATCGGCTCGTCGTGCTCGCTCGAGACGACGAGGTTCTTGATGTTCAGGATGATCTCGGTGACGTCTTCTTTCACCCCGGGAATGGTGCTGAACTCGTGCAGCACCCCATCGATGCGGATGCTCGTCACGGCCGCGCCGGGAATCGACGAGAGCAGGGTGCGGCGCAGCGAGTTGCCGAGCGTGTAGCCGAAGCCGGGCTCCAGCGGCTCGATGATGAAGCGGGACCGGAACTCGGAGACGCTCTCCTCGGTCAGAGTGGGACGTTGTGCGATGAGCACTGTTGATTCCTTTCGGCAAAGTGTCCGCCATATGACACTTGTGGCGCGACGAGTGGCTGGCTCGTCGAGTGTGTGTTGAGTTATTGAGCACGGTGGAACGGAAAGCGATGCAGCGCATCGCCGCGACCCCAGTGCCGACCCGGGCTGTGCCCCGGCCGGGCGACTGAGAGTCGAAGGGTTAGACGCGGCGACGCTTAGGCGGGCGGCAGCCGTTGTGCGCCTGCGGCGTCACGTCGCTGATCGAGCCGACCTCGAGGCCGGCGGCCTGCAGCGAGCGGATCGCCGTCTCGCGTCCGGAGCCGGGGCCCTTGACGAAGACGTCGACCTTCTTCATGCCGTGCTCCTGCGCCTGACGCGCCGCCGACTCGGCGGCGAGCTGCGCGGCGAACGGGGTCGACTTGCGCGAGCCTTTGAAGCCCACCTGGCCCGAGGAGGCCCAGCTGATGACGGCGCCGCTCGGGTCGGTGATCGACACAATCGTGTTGTTGAAGGTCGACTTGATATGAGCCTGCCCGACGGCGATGCTCTTCTTCTCTTTGCGGCGGGGCTTGCGCGCGGCCGTCTTGGGTGCTGCCATGGTCTTCTCCTAAACCTGTCGAATTGCGCGGAGGCGGCGGGGCCGCGGTTAGCGCGCCTTCTTCTTGCCGGCGACGGTGCGCTTCGGGCCCTTGCGGGTTCGAGCGTTGGTCTTGGTGCGCTGACCGCGCACGGGCAGGCCGCGACGGTGACGGATACCCTCGTACGAGCCGATCTCGACCTTGCGGCGGATATCGGCGGCAACCTCGCGACGCAGGTCGCCCTCGACCTTGAACGTGCCCTCGATGTGGTCGCGCAGCGCGACGAGCTGGTCATCGGTGAGGTCCTTGACCCGGATGTTCGGGTCGATACCGGTGGCGGAGAGGGTCTGCAGCGAACGCGTGCGTCCGACTCCGTAGATGTACGTCAGGGCGACTTCCACGCGCTTGTCGCGCGGAATGTCGACTCCGGCAAGACGGGCCATGATGGCTCCTTCAGGTGGGTGAGAGGTGTGGAACAGTTCCGGTGCCGGGGCCTCTCGCCCTGGGTGTCCTCCGACGAAGCGGACTCTGGAACTGCCTGGTGTGCGTATTCAGTTGTGGGTACGTGGGGGCGTGAGCCTTAGCCCTGGCGTTGCTTGTGCCTCGGGTTCTCGCAGATGACCATCACGTTGCCGTGACGGCGGATCACCTTGCACTTGTCGCAGATGGGCTTGACGCTGGGGTTGACCTTCATGGATGTGCTTTCTCTCGCTGGCCTCGTGCGCCGGGTGGATCCCCGGGCCGTTCCTTATGCGGTCGAACCGTTACTTGTAGCGGTAGACGATGCGGCCACGGGTCAGGTCGTACGGGCTCAGCTCGACAATCACGCGGTCCTCAGGAAGGATGCGGATGTAGTGCTGGCGCATCTTGCCCGAGATGTGGGCGAGAACCTTGTGGCCGTTGGTCAGCTCGACGCGGAACATCGCGTTGGGCAGCGCTTCGACCACCGAGCCTTCGATCTCGATGACACCGTCTTTTTTGGCCATTGCCTCTTCGTCGCTATAAGTGTGATTCGTACCGGTCGTGCGGATGATGCGGCGCCCCAGACGATCGCCCCGTCTGCACGGCGGAGACGACGATGACACGCCGACGGCGTGCCGAAAGCACCAAAGGTCGAGCTTAGGTGATAACGGGCCCCCTGAGCAAGTCGGGAGCGTAGCCGCAATCGTTCAGCGCCGTCAGGCGGTGAACAGGATGCCGCGAGCGGCGAGCTCGTGCTCGATGCGCGCGGTGACTTCGGTGATCTCGCCGATGCCGTCGACCTTGGCGAGCAGCCCGCGCTGGTCGTAGACGTCGATGAGCGGCGCCGTCTGGCGGGCGTAGACCTCGAGGCGGTGGCGCACGACGGTCTCGTCGTCGTCGGCCCTGCCCTGGTCGAGAGCCCGCTTCTTCAGCCGCTCGACGACGATGTCGGGCTCGGCGACGAGCTCGACCACAGCATCCATCGAGGCGTCGTGCGCGGCGAGGAACTCGTCGAGCGCGCGCACCTGATCGGTCGTGCGGGGGTAACCGTCGAGCAGGAAGCCGTCGGCGGCGTCGGGCTGCGACAGCCGGTCGCGCACGAGATCGTTCGTCAGGCTGTCGGGAACGTTGTCGCCGGCATCCATGTAAGCCTTCGCCTGCAGTCCCAGCTCTGTCTCGTTGCGCAGGTGCTCGCGGAAGATGTCGCCCGTCGAGATTGCCGGCACGCCCAGCGCCTCGGAAAGGCGCTGCGCCTGCGTGCCCTTGCCTGCTCCGGGCGGGCCGATCAGTAGCAGGCGGGCGCTCACCGCAGCAGACCTTCGTAGTGCCGCTGCTGCAGCTGCGCGTCGATCTGCTTCACCGTCTCGAGGCCGACACCGACGATGATCAGGATGCTCGCACCACCGAACGGGAAGTTCTGGTTCGCGCCGACCAGGGCGAAGGCAATCAGCGGAATCAGCGCCACGAGACCGAGGTACAACGACCCGGGCAGAGTGACCCTCGTCAGCACGTAGTCGAGGTACTCGGCCGTCGGGCGACCCGCGCGGATACCCGGGATGAAGCCGCCGTACTTCTTCATGTTGTCGGCGACCTCTTCAGGATTGAAGGTGATCGCGACGTAGAAGTACGTGAAGCCAACGATGAGCAAGAAGTACACGACCATGTAGATCGGGTTGTCGCCCGAGACCAAGTTGTTCTGAATCCAGACGACCCACTCGGGTGCAGTCTCGCCCGCCGCCGGTTGATTGAACTGTGCAATGAGCGCGGGCAAGTAGAGCAACGATGAGGCGAAGATGACCGGCACGACACCCGCCATGTTGACCTTGATCGGAATGTACGTGTTGTTGCCCCCGTAGGTGCGACGGCCCACCATGCGCTTCGCGTACTGCACGGGAATGCGCCGTTGCGACTGTTCCACGAACACGACGGCGCCCATGACGACAAGACCGAGCGCGAGCACGAGGAGAAAAATCTCAAAGCCCTGCGAGACCGCGATGGCCCACAGTGCCGACGGGAACGTCGCGGCGATCGAGACGAAGATCAGCAGCGACATGCCGTTGCCGACGCCGCGCTCGGTCACGAGCTCGCCGAGCCACATGATGAGACCGGTGCCGGCCGTCATGGTGATGACCATGAGCAGAATCGCGTACCAGGCATCGTTCGTGATGAGGTCGCTGCACTGCGGAACACCGCTCGTGGTGGGGAAGAGCGCACCGGCGCGGGCGACCGTGATGAGGGTGGTCGACTGCAGAATCGCGAGCGCGATCGTCATGTAGCGCGTGTACTGCGTCAACTTCGCCTGGCCCGCCTGACCCTCTTTGTGCAGAGTGTCGAAGTGGGGGATGACGACGCGCAGCAGCTGCGTGATGATCGACGCCGTGATGTACGGCATGATGCCGAGCGCGAAGATCGAGAGCTGCAGCAGTGCGCCGCCGCTGAACAGGTTGACGAGCTGGTACAGCCCGGTCGCACCCTGATTGCCGGCGAGGCAGATCTGCACGTTCTGGAAGTCGACGAACGGCGCGGGGATGAAAGAACCCAGACGGAAGAGGGCGACGATCCCGAGGGTGAAGCCAATCTTGCGGCGCAGGTCGGGCGTGCGGAAGATCCGCCCGATAGCTCTGAACACGAGACCTCCCGTAGAAAAACCATGAGCATCCGACCGCCCGGCGGCGAACGGATGCTGTGGCCCGAGTGGGCCGGACCCGCAGGTGAGGGTGGCCCCGAGAGGCCACCCATCATCTACTGGATCGAACCGCCTGCAGCGACGATCTTTTGCTCAGCAGAGCGCGAGACCTTGTCGACGGTCACAGTGAGCTTAACCGCAATGTCTCCCTGCCCAAGAACCTTGACCTTCTCGTTCTTGCGCACGGCACCCTTGGAGACGAGGTCACTGATGGTGACATCGCCGCCCTTGGGGTAGAGAGCAGCGAGCGCGTCGAGGTTGACGACCTGATACTCGACCCGGAACGGGTTCGTGAATCCGCGCAGCTTAGGCGCGCGCATCACCGAGTTGAGGTTGCCACCCTCGAAGCCGGGCTTGACCTGGTAGCGGGCCTTCGTGCCCTTCGTGCCACGACCGGCGGTCTTGCCCTTTGAGCCTTCACCACGACCCACGCGGGTGCGCTCCTTCTTCGACCCGGCAGCCGGGCGAAGGTGGTGCACCTTGAGCACCTGAGGGCGCGCGACATCGGCCGACGCGGCCTTCTTCGCGGGTGCGGCCTTGGCCGGAGCCTTGGTCGCAGGCGCCTTGTCGGCAGCGGCCTTGGCCGGAGCCTTCGCCGCAGCAGTCTTGGCCGGAGCCTTGGTCGCGGGCGTCTTCTCGGCCGCCTTCGCCGGAGCCTTGTCGGCAGCGGCCTTCGCCGGCGCCTTTGTGGCAGGCACCTTCTTCTCAGCAGCCGCGGGCTTCGCAGCCGCGGGCTTCTTCGCCGGCGCCGTGTCGGCGGCGGGCTTCTTGTCTTCTGCCATTAGTCAATCTCCTCGACAGTCACCAGGTGGGCGACCGTGCGCACGTAGCCGCGGTTGGCCGGGGTGTCTTCGCGCACGACGATGTCGCCGATGCGCTTGAGACCCAGGCTACGCAGCGTGTCGCGCTGGTTCTGCTTCTCGCTGATCACGGACTTGATCTGGGTCACTTTGAGCTGCGCAGCCATCACGCACCACCCTTTCCGGATGCGGCCTCGGCGGCGAGTGCCTCAGCGCGTACGAGACGCGCCGGAGCGACATCTTCGAACTCGAGTCCGCGACGAGCGGCGACGGCGCGCGGCTCTTCGAGCTGCTGCAGCGCTGCCACGGTGGCGTGGACGATGTTGATCGTGTTCGACGAGCCGAGCGACTTGCTCAGCACGTCGTGGATGCCGGCGCACTCAAGCACGGCGCGCACCGGACCGCCGGCGATAACACCGGTGCCTGCCGCGGCGGGGCGCAGCAGCACGACGCCGGCTGCGGCCTCGCCCTGCACCGGGTGCGGAATCGTCTGAGCGACGCGAGGCACGCGGAAGAAGTTCTTCTTCGCCTCTTCGACGCCCTTCGAGATGGCGGTGGGCACTTCACGCGCCTTGCCGTAGCCGACGCCGACCATCCCGTTGCCGTCGCCGACGACCACGAGAGCGGTGAAGCTGAAGCGACGACCACCCTTCACGACCTTCGAGACGCGGTTGATGGTGACGACGCGCTCGAGGAACTGGCTCTTCTCGGCGTCGCGCTGGCCACGGTCGCGGTTCGGGCTGCGCTCGCGGCCGCCGCGACGCGCCTCACGAGGCTCGGTGCTCGGCTCTGACGACGCTGCCGTCTCCACGGGGGCTTCGGAGGCCACAGCCTGCTCCTTCATTGTCTCATTCATGTCAGCCTCGCTCACAGGTTGAGTCCGCCCTCTCGCGCTCCATCGGCGATCGCTGCGACGCGACCGGCGTACCGGTTGCCTCCGCGGTCGAACACCACGTCTGCCACTCCGGCCTTCTTCGCGCGCTCGGCGAGCAGTTCGCCCACCTTGCGCGCCTTGGCCGTCTTGTCTCCGTCGAACGTGCGCAAGTCGTCTTCCATGGTCGACGCGCTCGCCAGGGTGTGACCCTTGCTGTCGTCGACGATCTGAACGAAGACGTGGCGCGCCGAACGGGTGACCACGAGGCGCGGACGATCGGTCGTTCCCGTGATGCGCTTGCGCAGACGGGCGTGACGGCGGCCCTTGGCGGCCGTCTTGCTCTTTCCTCTAGTTCCGAGAGCCATGGTTACTTACCACTCTTTCCGGCCTTGCGGCGCACGATTTCGCCGGCGTACCGCACACCCTTGCCCTTGTACGGCTCGGGCTTGCGAATCTTGCGAATGTTGGCCGCGACCTCGCCGACGGCCTGCTTGTCGATGCCGCTGACGGTCAGCTTGTTGTTGCCTTCGACCGTGAAGGTGATGCCCGCAGGCGGGTTCACGGTCACGGGGTGCGAGAAGCCGAGTGCGAACTCGACGCCCTCGCCCTTGGCCTGCACGCGGTAACCGGTGCCGACGACCTCGAGGCCCTTGGAGTAGCCCTGGGTGACGCCGATGATCTGGTTCGCGATGAGTGTGCGGGTGAGCCCGTGCAGCGAGCGCGAGTTGCGCTCGTCGTCGGGACGGGTCACGACAACCTGGTTGTCTTCGATGGCGACCTCGATGGGGCTGGCAACGGTGAGCGCGAGCTCACCCTTGGGGCCCTTGACGGTGACGGCCTGACCGTCGATCGTCACCTCGACACCACCGGGGATGTCGATGGGCATGCGTCCGATTCGTGACATGGCGGGTTACCACACGTAGGCGAGGACTTCCCCACCCACGCCCTTCTTCATCGCCTCGCGGTCGGTCAGCAGACCGGAGGAAGTCGACAGGATCGCCACGCCGAGGCCACCGAGAACGGTGGGGATCTCGGTAGACTTTGCGTAGACGCGCAAGCCGGGCTTCGAGACGCGCTTGATGCCGGCGATCGACCGCTCGCGGTTCGGGCCGTACTTCAGCGAGAGCGTGAGGGTCGAGCCGACGCGGGCGTCAGCGACGGCCCACTCGGCGATGTAACCCTCTCGCTTGAGAATCTCAGCGATGTGCGTCTTCAGCTTCGAGCTGGGGAGCGACACCGTCTCATGGAAAGCCGAGTTGGCATTCCGCAGTCTGGTCAGCATGTCTGCGACCGGATCAGTCATCGTCATGATGCGTTGTTCCTGTTCTCGTCCGGTTTCGACTCCCGGTACACCGGGGCCGACCTAGCCGATCGTGGCCCTACTGGGCCGGGTGGGATACTACTGAGCAGTCTCTGACGACCGGAAAGGGAAGCCGAGCGCGCGCAGCAGAGCGCGACCCTCGTCGTCCGTCTTCGCCGTCGTCACGACAGTGATGTCGAAGCCGCGCACGCGGTCGATCTTGTCCTGGTCGATCTCGTGGAACACACTCTGTTCCTGGATACCGAAGGTGTAGTTGCCGTTGCCGTCGAACTGCTTCTCGCTCAGGCCGCGGAAGTCGCGGATGCGGGGCAGGGCGAGGGTGATCAGGCGGTCCATGAACTCCCAGGCGCGGTCGCCACGCAGCGTGACGTGCGCACCGATGGGCATGCCCTCGCGCAGCTTGAACTGCGCGATCGACTTGCGGGCCTTGGTGACCTGGGGCTTCTGACCCGTGATGGCCGCGAGGTCTTTGATGGCCCCATCGATCACCTTGGAGTCGCGAGCAGCCTCGCCCACACCCGTGTTCACGACGATCTTGACGAGCCCGGGCACCTGGTGCGGGTTGGTGTACCCGAACTGCTCGGTGAGTGCCTTCGTGATCTCGGCGCGGTACTTCTGCTTGAGGCGCGGCTGGATTTTGCCAGGCGCGGTTGCAGTATCAGTCATCAGAACTTCTCACCTGACTTCTTGGCGTACCGCACGCGCACGGTCTTCTTGACGCCGTTCTTCTCGACGGTCTCCTCGCGGAAACCGACGCGCGTGGGCTTCTTGGTCTTGGGGTCAACGAGCGCCACGTTCGAGATGTGGATGGGCGCTTCTTGCGTCTCGATGCCACCGGTCTTCGTGCCGCGCTGCGTCTGGCCGACGCGCACGTGCTTGGTGACGTAGTTGACACCTTCGACGATGATGCGGTTCTTCTCGGCGATCACCTCGATGACACGACCCTGCTTGCCGCGGTCTCCGCCGCGCTCTTCGGTCGCGCCCGTGATGACCTGCACGAGGTCGCCCTTTTTGATGTTGGCCATGAGTTAGAGCACCTCCGGTGCGAGCGAGACGATCTTCATGAACTTCTTGTCGCGAAGCTCACGACCGACCGGCCCGAAGATACGTGTACCACGAGGGTCGCCATCGGCCTTGAGGATGACAGCGGCGTTCTCGTCGAACTTGATGTATGAGCCGTCGGAGCGACGCGTCTGCTTGACGGTGCGCACGATGACGGCCTTGACGACGTCGCCCTTCTTGACATTGCCGCCGGGGATCGCGTCTTTGACGGTCGCGACGATGACATCGCCCAGACCGGCATAGCGACGGCCGGAGCCGCCGAGCACGCGGATCGTCAAGAGCTCTTTGGCGCCGGTGTTGTCGGCGACCTTGACTCTGGATTCTTGCTGAAGCATTTCTTACTCCTAGTGGTCAAGCAGGCGAAGGCCTACTTGGCCTTCTCGAGAATCTCGACGAGGCGCCAGCGCTTCGTGGCGGACAGGGGGCGGGTCTCGGAGATGAGCACCAAGTCGCCGATGCCGGCGGCGTTCTGCTCATCGTGCGCCTTGACCTTCGAGGTGCGGCGGATGACCTTGCCGTACAGCGGGTGCTTGACACGGTCTTCGACCTCGACGGTGATGGTCTTCGCCATCTTGTCGCTCGTCACGTAGCCGCGGCGCACCTTGCGGTAGCCGCGAGCGTCGGCGTCGCGAACGTCGTGGGCAGCCGACTCGTGACCGGCGTCGGATGTCTTCTTCTCAGTCGTCGCCATCAGTTCTTCTCCTCGGTGTTGTCCGAAGCGTCGGTGGTGTCAGCGGCCGCATCGTCGGCGGGAGCATCCGCCTTCTTCTTCGCCGCAGCCTTCTTGGCCGGCTTCTCGGAAACCTCGATCGGGGCCGGCGTCGCACGAATGCCGAGCTCGCGTTCGCGGATGATCGTGTAGATGCGCGCGATGTCGCGCTTCACCGCACGAAGGCGTCCGTGGCTCTCGAGCTGACCCGTCGCGGCCTGGAAGCGCAGATTGAAGAGTTCTTCCTTCGCCTTCTTCAGCTCGTCGACGAGACGCTCGTCTTCAAAGGTGTCGAGCTCGACAGGTGCAAGCTCTTTCGATCCGATCGCCATTACGCGTCGCCTCCCTCGCGCTTGATGATGCGTGCCTTGAGGGGCAGCTTGTGAATAGCACGGGTCATGGCCTCGCGAGCGAGCTGCTCGTCGACACCCGCGACCTCGAAGAGAACGCGACCCGGCTTGACGTTGGCGACCCACCACTCGGGCGAGCCCTTGCCCGAACCCATGCGGGTCTCAGCGGGCTTCTTCGTGAGCGGACGGTCGGGGTAGATGTTGATCCACACCTTGCCGCCACGCTTGATGTGACGCGTCATGGCGATACGAGCGGACTCGATCTGCCGGTTCGTCACGTACGCGGGAGTCAGGGCCTGGATGCCGAACTCGCCGAACGAGACCTCGGTGCCTCCGGTCGCGTGACCACTCCGCTTGGGGTGGTGCTGCTTGCGGAACTTGACCTTGCGGGGAATCAGCATTGTCCTTAGCCTTCCGCTCCGGCCGTGACGGGCGCCTTGGTGGCGGCCGGGCGGCCGCCATCGCGGCGCGGGCCGCGGTCAGAGTCACGTCGCTCGGGGCGCGTCGACTTCTGGGTCGCCTGCTCGCGAGCGAGTTCTTTGTTGGTGATGTCGCCCTTGTAGATCCAGACCTTCACGCCGATGCGGCCGAAGGTGGTCTTGGCCTCGTAGAAGCCGTAGTCGATGTTCGCACGCAGCGTGTGCAGCGGAACCCGACCTTCGCGGTAGAACTCGGAGCGGCTCATCTCGGCGCCGCCGAGGCGGCCCGACACCTGGATGCGGACACCCTTGACGGTCGAGGTGCGCTGCGCGCCCTGCAGGCCCTTGCGCATCGCGCGACGGAAGGCCACACGGGCGCTCAGCTGCTCGGCGATGCCCTGGGCGACCAGCTGCGCTTCGGCCTCGGGGTTCTTGACCTCGAGGATGTTGAGCTGGATCTGCTTCTTGGTGAGCTTCTCGAGGTCGGAGCGGATGCGCTCTGCCTCGGCGCCGCGGCGACCGATCACGATGCCCGGACGGGCGGTGTGAATGTCGACGCGGACGCGGTCACGAGTGCGCTCGATCTCGATGCGCGCGACGCCGGCGCGGTCGAGGCTCTTCGTGAGCATCGACCGGATCTTGACGTCTTCTGCCACGTAGTCCGAGTACCGCTGACCGGGCTTCGTCGAGTCGGAGAACCAGCGCGACACGTGGTCGGTGGTGATTCCGAGACGGAAACCGTAGGGATTGACTTTCTGACCCATGACTACTTGCTCGCCTTCTTCTTGCCGGTGCTCGAGCCCGCGGCGACCAGCTCGTCCGGCGTGGCGAGCACGACGGTGATGTGGCTGGTGCGCTTGAGGATGCGGAACGCACGGCCCTGAGCACGCGGCTGGAACCGCTTCAGGGTCGTTCCCTCATCGACGAAGGCGCGAGACACATAAAGGTCTTGCTCATCGAGGAAGGTGTTCGCTGCGTCTGCCTTCACTCGTGCGTTGGCGATCGCCGCAGCAACGAGCTTGTAGACGGGCTCGCTCGCACCCTGGGGTGCGAACTTCAAAATGGCCAGGGCCTCGAGGGCCTGCTTGCCGCGGATCAGGTCGATGACGCGACGAGCCTTCTGAGGCGTCACGCGGATGTGTCGCACGCGGGCGATCGACTCCACCATGTCTCTACTCCTCTTCACGCCGCCGGGTTACCGGCGACGACCCTTCTTGTCGTCCTTCTCGTGACCGCGGAAGGTGCGGGTGGGCGCGAACTCGCCGAGCTTGTGGCCGACCATGGTTTCGGTGACGAACACGGGAATGTGCTTGCGTCCGTCGTGAACCGCGATCGTGTGGCCGAGCATGGCGGGCACGATCATCGATCGGCGCGACCAGGTCTTGATGACGTTCTTGCTGTTGGCCTCGTTCTGGGCGAACACCTTACGAAGCAGGTGGTCGTCGACGAACGGACCCTTTTTGAGACTGCGAGGCATTGTTCTCGACTCCTACTAGCGCTTCTTGCCAACGGTGCGGCGACGGACGATGAGCTTGTCGCTCTCTTTCTTGCGACCGCGCGTGCGGCCTTCCGACTGACCCCACGGGCTGACCGGGTGACGACCACCACTGGTCTTGCCCTCACCACCACCGTGCGGGTGGTCGATCGGGTTCATCGCGACACCACGAACCGTCGGGCGAACGCCCTTCCAGCGCATGCGGCCGGCCTTGCCCCAGTTGATGTTCGACTGCTCGGCGTTGCCGACCTCGCCGACAGTCGCGCGGCAGCGCGCGTCGACGTTGCGAATCTCACCCGAGGGCAGACGCAGCTGGGCGTAGGGGCCGTCTTTCGCGACGAGTCGCACCGATGTGCCGGCTGAACGCGCCATCTTCGCGCCGCCGCCGGGACGAAGCTCGATCGCGTGAACGACCGTGCCGACGGGGATGTTGCGCAACGGCAGGTTGTTGCCGGGCTTGATGTCGGCCGACGGGCCCGACTCGACGATGTCGCCCTGCGCGAGCTTGTTGGGCGCCAAGATGTAGCGCTTGGTGCCGTCGACGAAGTGCAGCAGCGCGATGCGAGCCGTGCGGTTCGGGTCGTACTCGATGTGAGCGACCTTGGCGTTGACGCCGTCTTTGTCGTTGCGACGGAAGTCGATCATGCGGTACTGGCGCTTGTGGCCACCACCGATGTGACGCGTCGTGATTCGGCCGGAGTTGTTGCGGCCACCCGTCTTGGGCAGCGGCTTCAGCAGCGACTTCTCGGGGGTCGAGCGCGTGATCTCGGCGAAGTCTGCGACCGAAGAACCGCGACGACCCGGCGTCGTGGGCTTGTACTTGCGAATAGCCATTGTCGTTATTCCTTCGTGCCTAGCCGACGGCCGTGAAGATGTCGATGGAGCCCGACTTCAGCGTGACGATGGCGCGCTTGGTGTCTTTGCGCTTGCCGGTGCCGAAGCGGGTGCGGCGGGTCTTGCCCGTGCGGTTGAGCGTGTTCACCGTGGCGACCTTGACGTTGAAGATCTTCTCGATGGCGAGCTTGATCTCGGTCTTGTTCGCGCGCGGGTCGACGACGAAGGTGTACTTGCCGTCGTCGATGAGCGCGTAGCTCTTCTCGCTGACGACCGGCGCGATGATGATGTCGCGCGGGTCTTTGTTCTGAGCGGCAGCGTGGATGCTCATGCCTCCACCTCTTCTTTCTTCGTCTTCGCGGCCACGAAGGCGTCGAAAGCGCCCTTCGTGAACACGATGTCGTCGCTGACCAGCACGTCGTACGCGTTGAGCTGGTCGGGGGTGATCACGTGCAGGTTCTTGAGGTTGCGCACGCTCTTGCGGTTGACCTCGTCATCGCGCTCGATCACGACGAGCACGTTGCGACCCGTGGTGAGCAAGGCGATGACGGATGCTGCCGCCTTCGTCGAGGGAACATCGGTGCCGAACGACTCGACCACGTGCAGTCGCTCACCGCGAGCCCGGTCGGAGATCGCACCCAGCAGGGCCGCGGCGATCATCTTCTTGGGGGTGCGCTGGGCGTAGCTGCGCGGCGTCGGGCCGTGAACGATGCCACCGCCGGTCATCTGAGGAGCGCGGATCGAGCCCTGACGAGCGCGGCCGGTGCCCTTCTGCTTGAACGGCTTGCGGCCAGCACCCGAGACCTCACCACGACCCTTGGTCGAGTGAGTGCCCTGGCGTGCGGCAGCGAGCTGCGCGACGACGACCTGGTGCAGCAGCGGAACATTGGTCTGAACGTCGAAGACGGCGGCGGGCAGGTCGACCGAGCCGGTCTTCTTGCCGGCGGCGTCGAGAACGTCGAGCGAGGTAGCCATGGCGATTACGCTCCCTTCACGGCGTTGCGGACGAATACGAGACGACCGCGAGCTCCGGGAACCGCGCCCTTGACGAGCAGCAGACCCTTCTCGAGATCGACGGAGTGGACCGTCAGGTTCATCACGGTCACCCGGTCGCCACCCATGCGGCCCGCCATGCGCATGCCTTTGAAGACACGGCTGGGGGTCGACGAGGCGCCGATCGAGCCCGGCTTGCGGTGGTTGCGGTGCGAACCGTGCGAGGCCGAGACGCCCTTGAAGTTGTGGCGCTTCATGACACCGGCGAAGCCCTTGCCCTTGCTGGTGCCGACGACGTCGACGCGCTGGCCGGCTTCGAAGATGTCGACCGAGAGCAGCTGGCCGGGGGTGTACTCGGCAGCGTCAGCGGTGCGCACCTCGGTGAGGTGGCGGCGCGGCGTGCTGCCGGCCTTCTCGAAGTGGCCGGTGAGGGGTTTGGTGACCTTGCGCGGGTCGATGGCGCCGTAGGCGATCTGCACGGCGGCGTAGCCGTCGATCTCGGGGGTGCGCACCTGCGTCACCACGTTGGGGGCGATCTCTACCACGGTGACGGGAACGAGCTTGTTGTTCGCGTCCCACACCTGCGTCATGCCGAGCTTCGTGCCCAGCAGACCCTTGGTCGTCTTGATTGCAGACATATCTGGGTTCCTTGTGGTTTCCAGCTCGGCTAGAGCTTGATCTCGATGTTGACGTCGGCGGGCAGGTCGAGGCGCATGAGCGAGTCGACCGCCTTCGGCGTCGGATCGATGATGTCGATGAGACGCTTGTGCGTGCGCTTCTCGAAGTGCTCGCGGCTGTCTTTGTACTTGTGGGGCGACCGGATGACGGCAATGACGTTCTTCTCCGTCGGAAGGGGCACGGGGCCCACGACGGTGGCGCCGGCACGGGTCACCGTGTCGACGATCTTGCGCGCCGATGCGTCGAGACCAGCGTGGTCATACGACTTAAGCCGGATGCGGATCTTCTGTCCCGCCATGCTCAACTCTCTTCCTTCTTAGACGTGATGCACCCCTGACGGGCGCACCTCACGCGGAGCGCAATCGCTGTCGCACCACTGTTCTTCTGTCAAACGAACGCTTGCATCTCGCGGGCTCGTGTTGAACCCGCTTCGCTCCGACCCCCGCGCTCGGGCGTGTCGCCCTCGCAACACACAACTTTCCCGCACAGAGTTGCCCCTGGTCGTGGAGGTGGTGGGTGTGAGCTGTGTTCTGCTACCCGCGGCCTAGGCTCATCACGACCCGCTGCCGATCACTCGGTGCGACGCTCGTC
>DIUS01000114.1 GCA_002423075.1 Microbacteriaceae bacterium UBA6152 | reverse complement strand
CGAGCCCGTTGTGCACCCAGTGGCGCGCGAAATCGTGCCCCGCGGCGCTCGATTGCGCCAGCTCGTTCTCGTGGTGCGGAAACCGTAGGTCGAGCCCGCCGCCGTGAATGTCGAAAGACTCGCCCAGATAGCGAGCGGCCATCGCCGAGCACTCGATGTGCCAGCCGGGTCGACCCCGGCCCCACGGCGAGGCCCAGTGCGCGCTCGCGGGCTCGTCGGGCTTGGCGCCCTTCCAGAGCGCGAAATCGCGCGGGTCGCGCTTGGCGCGGGGCGGCGCGTCACCGGCCGCCTCCATGTCGTCGGGGCTCTGACGGGTGAGCTCGCCGTAATGGCTCCAGCTGGGCACGTCGAAGTAGACGTCACCGCTGCCGTCGTCGGCCGGGTAGGCGTGACCGCGCTGAATGAGCNNTCGTGCATCTGCGCGATGCTCGCGGTGGCCCGCGGCTCGTAGGTCGGGGGCAGAATGCCGAGCGCCCGGTACGCCGCCGTGAACTCGAGCTCGACGCGGTAGGCCACGGCGTACCACGGCTCGAGGTCGCTCTGCTGCGCGAGCACTTTGTCATCGATATCGGTGACGTTGCGAATGAAGGTGACGACATACCCGCGGTGGGTCAGCCAGCGTCGCCAGAGGTCGTACACGAGGGCGCTGCGCACGTGCCCGATGTGGGGTGACGACTGCACGGTCGGCCCGCAGACATACATGCCCACGTGGCCCTCGACCCGCGGAGCGAGGTCGACGACGGCCTGCTGCAGGCTGTCATAAAGGCGCACGGTCACCGGGCAAGCCTACCGGCGGGTCATGCCCGAGCTGCGGCAAGCGAAGCCCGGCGACCGCGCTCGGCGGGCGGAGCGTATCGCGCCGCAGGAGCGGCGGCGCGATCAGGATCGAACGAGTGCTGTTGCTACTGCCGCCACACCCTCGGCGCGTCCTGTAAAACCGAGCCCGTCGCTCGTCGTCGCGGCGACGCTCACCGGTGCGCCGAGCACGCGGCTGAGAAGAGCCTCGACCTCGTGGCGGCGCGCGGCGAAGCGCGGGCGCTGAGCGACCACCTGCACCGCGACATTGAGCACGTCGAACCCCGCGTCGCGCAGCAGCTCGAGGGTCGCGATGAGAAAGACCTCGCCTCGAGCATCCGCGAATCGGGGATCATCAACGCCGAATCGCGACCCGATGTCGCCGAGCCCCGCCGCCGACAGCAGTGCGTCGCAGATGGCATGACTGATCGCGTCGCCGTCGCTGTGGCCGGCAAGGCCTGGCTCATCGGGCCAGTAGAGGCCGCCGAGCCAGAGCGGACGCGCGTCGTCGTAGGCGTGTACATCGATGCCGACCCCGGTACGCAGCGAAGGCCGGTCGTCGGCGACGAGCTGCTGGGCCCGCCGCAGATCCCACGGAGTGGTCACCTTGAACGCGCGGTCGTCGCCGAGCACCGTGACGACCGGATGCCCTGCCGCGGCGTGCACGCTCGCATCGTCGGTGTGCTCGGCATCGGGCGCCACCGCCTCGAGTGCGGCGCGGTACTGGTCGAGCGGAAAGCCCTGGGGCGTCTGGATCGACGCGAGCTGCGCGCGATCGATCTGCTCGACGACCGCGCCGTCGGGCGCTCGCCGCGCGATCGTGTCGACCACCGGCAGCGCGGGAATCACTCCGACCCGATCAGCACGCACCCGAGCGACCACTCGGTCAAATACCTCGACCGGGGTGAAGGCGCGCGCAGCATCGTGGATCAGCACGGTGTCGACGCCGGCACCGATCGCGGCGACTCCGGCGCGCACCGACGCCAGGCGGCTGTCGCCGCCGACGACGACGGTCACGGCATCACGTGCCGCGCCCGCCGACCGCAGCGCGATCGTGCGCGCTTCATCGCGGTGCGACGCGGGCGCAACGACGACGACCTGAGCCGGTTCGGCGAGCGAGAACACCGCGTCGAGGGCGTGCTCGAGCAGGGTGTGACCGCCGACCGCGACGAAGGCCTTGGGCTCAGCGCGCCCGAGTCGGGTGCCGCTGCCCGCGGCGACCACTACGACAGCGAGCCGGGGCGAGAGAGCCGACGACACAGCGGCCGAGTCGGTCACTGCGGGGTCGATGCTGCTCAGTCGGCTACGAGGCAAGAACCTCGTCGAGAACCGTCGAGGCTTTCTCCTCGTCGGTCTTCTCGGCGAGAGCGAGCTCACTGATCAGAATCTGGCGGGCCTTAGCGAGCATCCGCTTCTCGCCCGCACTCAGACCGCGGTCTTGATCGCGGCGCCACAGGTCGCGCACGACTTCGGAGACCTTGATGACGTCGCCCGAGGCGAGCTTTTCGAGGTTGGCCTTGTAGCGGCGAGACCAGTTGGTCGGCTCTTCGGTGAACGGCGCGCGCAGCACCTCGAACACCTTGTCGAGACCCTCTTGCCCGATAACGTCGCGAACGCCAACGAGGTCGACGTTCTCAGCAGGAACCTCGATCGTCAGATCGCCCTGGGTGACGTTGAGCTTGAGGTACAGCTTCTCTTCACCCCGAATGGTTCGGTTCTTGACTTCGATGATCGTGGCAGCCCCGTGATGGGGGTAGACGACAGTCTCGCCGACCTGGAAAAGCATGGATGGTGGTCCTTCCGCAGAACCGCCAGTCTACCACAGCGGTTTCTCAGCCTCACCGGTCGTGCGGGCGCTCCTGTCGTCCGCGCGCGGTCCTCGATCGCTGGATAGACTTGACGCGAAGAGGCCGTTGAGAGTCGCGCGCGGCTCATCGATCGCTATCCCCCGTGCTCTGGAGGCAACCCGTGAAATCTCGTCTGGCCGCGTCGATCGCCCTGGCTGCAGCGCTTCTGCTGGCAACGACCGGCTGCACGTTCGGCGCCGCGATCGCGACGGAAAAAGAGTACGACCCGAGCGACGGCGTCGGCACCGAGGTCGGGGAGCTGGCTGTGCGCAACGCGCTGCTCATCGGCGACGACCCCGAGAACTTGAACCTGGTCATGACCGTCGTGAACGCCAGTGACGTCGACAAGCGCCTGTCGGTGCAGTGGAGCGACGGTAGCGAGCGCGTGACCGAAGTCGTCGTGATTTCGGCCAACAGCCGCACGGCATTCGGCGGGCCCGACCAACCTCAGGTGCTCGTGACGGGCAGCACCGACGTCATTGGCGGCCTCGTGCCTCTCTTCTTGAGCTACGGCTCGGTGCCCGGCGTCGAACTGCTCGTGCCCGTGCTCGACGGCAGTCTGCCCGAGTATGAGTTGCTTGTTCCTTCCAGCGACTGACCTCAGTCTTCGAAGCGGTAGCCGAGGCCTCGAACGGTCACGAGCATCCTCGGGTTCGAGGGGTCGGGCTCGATCTTCGAGCGGATGCGCTTGACGTGCACNNCGCCGAAGTAGTCGGCGCCCCACACGCGGTCGATGAGTTGGCCGCGCGTGAGCACACGCCCGGCATTGCGCAGCAACAGTTCCAACAGTTCGAATTCTTTGAGCGGCATGGCGATCTCACGGCCGTCGACGGTGACCTGGTGCTTGTCGACATCCATGCGCACCGGCCCGGCCGTCAGCACGCCGTCATCGAGGTCGCCCTCGTCGGACTGACGTCGCATGACGGCACGGATGCGCGCGAGCAGTTCTCGAGTTGAATACGGCTTGGTCACGTAGTCGTCTGCCCCCAGCTCGAGCCCCACGACGATGTCGACCTCGCTGTCTTTCGCGGTCAGCATGATGATCGGAACACTCGAGCGCTGCCGCAGCTCGCGGCAGACCTCGGTGCCGGGCAGGCCCGGCAGCATGAGGTCGAGCAGCACGAGATCGGCCCCGGCCTGATCGAACGTCGTCAGAGCGGCGGCACCGTCGGCGACGACCGTGGTCTCATAACCCTCTCGAGTGAGCAGATAGGCGAGGGGTTCAGAGAGCGCCGGTTCGTCTTCGACGATGAGAATGCGGGTCATGCGCGGGCCTTTCCGGTGGCGGTCGCCGCGGGCTGGTCGACCCGTGGCAGTCGGATGGTGAATGTCGAGCCTCTGCCGTGCTGCGACCAGACGCGCACGTCGCCGCCGTGGTTCTGCACGACGTGCTTCACGATGCTCAAGCCGAGCCCGGTGCCTCCGGTGGCGCGCGAACGGGCCTGGTCGACGCGGAAGAATCGCTCAAAGACGCGATCGAGCTCATCTTCGGGAATGCCGATGCCCTGATCGGTCACCGAGATCTCGATGACATCGTCGGTGGAATTCACACCGATGCCGACCCGCGACGGCGAGGGCGAGTACTGCACGGCATTGGCGATCAGATTGTGCACGGCGGTCGCGAGCATCGTCTCGTCGCCCCAGACTCGCAGTCCACGCTCACCACCGCTCGCGAGCGTGATGCGGTGAGCGTCAGCAAGCACCCGGTTCTGGTCAATTGCGGCGGCCACGACAGCATCGATCTCGACCATCTCGGGGTGGCTGAGCGCGTCTTTCGCCTGCAGCCGCGACAACTCGATGATCTCTTGCGTCATGCTGGCGAGCCGAGCCGACTCACGATTCAACTGCTCGGCGAAACGGCGCACTTGAGCCGGGTCGTCGGCGGCGTGACCGAGCGCCTCGCTCAACAGGCCGATCGCGCCGATCGGGGTCTTGAGCTCGTGGCTGATGTTCGCGACGAAGTCGCGGCGCACCGCGTCGAGGCGATACGACTCGGTGCGGTCTTCGGCGAGCAGCAGGATGAAGCGGCTGCCCAGGCGGGCAATCCGCACCGAGAGGTGCAGGGTGGCGTCGCCCAGCGGCCCGCGGCTCAGTTCGAGCTCTTCGGTGATCGGCTCTCCACCACGGCGCACACGTTCGACGAGCTCGACGAGACGCGCGTGCACGAGCGTGCGATGCCACACGAGTCCCAGCGCGAACGCGGCGGGCGAGGCCTTGACGACCGTATTGCTGGGGTCGAGCACGACCCCAGCCGACTCCAGTGCTTCGACCACCTGATCGACGCCGTCGGGCACCGTCGTCGAGGCCACCTCGGCGGCCATGCGACCTCGTCGTGCGGCGGCCACGACCGTGACGACAGCTCCGCCCCCGATCAGCGCCCCGAGGGCGAGAGCGAGGGGCACGAGCAGTGCCGAGTCCATGAGCACTAGATTAGTGACCAGCAGGTATCCGCTTTCGCGCTTCGAGCGCCAGACAGGGCCCAAGTCAGAGAGTTCACCTGCGGGCCACGTGCCGTTCACGCAAGAACGGGACGGTGAGGGGGATTGTGCCGAAGCCCCACCGAAATGAGGATTGAGTTCAATGCGCGAAGTGTTCCAGCAAGAGCTGCGCGAGGTTCGCGAGCGCCTGGTTGAGATCGCGGGTCTCGTCGCAGACTCGATCGACAACGCCACGCGAGCGTTCAACGAATCGAACGTCTCACTCGCCGAGACGGTCATCGCCGATGACGCGAAGATCGACATCGCGGCCGCCGAGCTCGACGAGCTCGCCATCAACATTCTCGCCCGGCAGCAGCCGGTCGCTCGCGACCTGCGGGTCGTCGTGAGCGCGTTGCGCATCAGCGCCTCGCTCGAGCGGATGGGCGACATGTCTGAGCACATCGCGCAGCTCGCGCGCTACCGGTTCCCCGACAAGGTCGTGCCGAAGAGCCTGCGCGGCACCTTCAAAGAGATGGGCGCGCTCGACGTCGAGATCGCCCGCAAGCTCGTCGAGCTGCTCGAGACCGAAGACCTCGCGATCGCCGAGTACATCCGCGACGAAGACGACAAGATCGATGCCCTGCACCTCAGCGTCTTCGACAAGGTGCTCGGTGAGACCTGGAAGGGCGAGGCGGTCGACACCGTCGATGCCACGCTCGCCTCGCGCTACCACGAGCGCTTCGCAGACCACGCCGTCTCGATCTCGAAGAAGGTGCAGTACCTCGCCACGGGCGACTGGGTGCAGGCGCCGACTGAGAACTGATCTCACGACGAACGCCTTCGGCTTCGGCGGGGCGCTCGTCGTTCGGCCTACTTCTTGCCCTGCGCGGCGACGGCGGCGGCGCCGGCGGCGGCGGCCTCGGGGTCGAGGTACTCAGCAGGCTTCACGGGCATGAAGTCGTTGCCGAGCTCGTAGACGAGCGGGATACCGGTGGGAATGTTGAGCTCGGCGATCGCGTCATCGGCGATGCCGTCGAGGTGCTTGACGAGTGCTCGCAACGAGTTGCCGTGCGCGACGACGAGCACGGTCTTTCCCGTGGCGAGGTCGCGGGTGATGTCGCTCTGCCAGTAGGGCAGCATGCGGTCGATGACGAGCTTGAGGCTCTCGGTGCGCGGCACCTCGCCGTCGATGCCGGCATAGCGCGGGTCGTGCACCTGACTGTACTCGGCGTCGTCGTCGAGCACGGGGGGCGGGGTGTCGAAGCTGCGGCGCCACGTCATGAAGAGCTCGTTGCCGTGCTGCTCGAGCGTCTCGGCTTTGTTGAGGCCCTGCAGCGCGCCGTAGTG
>DIUS01000032.1 GCA_002423075.1 Microbacteriaceae bacterium UBA6152 | reverse complement strand
GAGCAAGAAGCCCTCGACGACGATGCCGGCCACGTTGTTGAGCAGGCCCGTGAAGGTCCACTTGATCGACTCGGTGAGGGCGAACTGCAGTTCGTTGCGCGAGAACCGGCGCACGTGCGCGAGCGATCCTGTGAGCAAGTGCGTCGCGAGCTCGGCGGCGTTGCGCGCTTCGATGCGGGCGATGAACGCGGTCAGTGCGCGTGAGAGCCCGATGGCGATGCCGGCCTTGACGACGAAGACGCCGAGCACGAAGAGCACGAGCAGCAGCAGTTGCTGGCCGTCGAACCTCGGCAGCTCTACCCCGAAGACGACGGTCGCGCCGCCCTCGTCGGCAAACTGGGTTGCGCCGAGCGCCGCCACGACACCGACCAACAGGATGCCGAACACGTCGAGAAAGCCCACGATCGCCCGGGCAACGACGAGCGCCCAGTAGCTGAGGCGTTCGCTCGGCGTCAGCAGGGCGAGGGCAGAACGGGCGGCAGACAGCACCGGTTCAGCGTACCGGGGTGGGCGGGGCATCCGGCTCGTGATGCCCCTCACTCAACCCTGCGCTCACGCGCGCAAGACCTTCTGCATGGGCTTGCCGCGCGCGATCTCGTCGATGAGCTTGTCGAGGTAGCGAATCTCTTGCATGAGTGGCTCGTCGATCTCTTCGACCCGAACGCCGCAGATGACACCCGTGATGAGCGAGCGCGACGGGTTCATGGTGGGGGCCTCGGCGAAGAAGGACTCGAAGTCGACCTTGTTCTCGAGCACGGTGTTGAGCTGCTGCGCGTCGTAGCCGGTCAACCACTGGATGATCTCGTCGACCTCGGCCTGCGTGCGACCTTTGCGCTCAACCTTGGCGACATAGAGCGGGTAGACCGTCGCGAACGGCATCGAGTAGATACGGTGTGCATCCATCGCCAGCACTCCCTCTTCTTGGCCCCCGCCACGCGGTGCGCCGTGCGCGGTGCGCAGAAGTCTCGCAGACACTTCGCTGGGCCTTCCAGTCTTCTCGTCATCGGCCCGATATCTGCGCCCCTGACCCTTCACCTCTCGGAGACTCCCGAATTGAAGGAACTTGCGTTGACTCTGCTCGTTGACTTCCTTCAATTCGGGAGTCTGCGAGAGCGAATGGGCCATAGGCGGCGGGCGGGTCGAAACGCGGGCAGGTCGGAACGCGAGCAGGTTCGAACGCGGGCAGGTCGGAACGCGTCGAGCGCGCTAGGAACGGCCGAGGCGCTTGCGCACTCGCGACGTGACGCCGCGCACGCCCTCGGCTCGCCAGTGGTGCAGAGTCATGCGCGCGGTGTGGGCGAATCCGGCGGTGCGGGCGGCGCGAGCACCGACACCCATGCCGTCGCGCCCCGGCGTCGCGTCGGCGGCACGGCGCGGGCTCGCGACTGCGTCGAGCAGGGGCTGCAGCACGACCGACCACACGAAGCGCTCGCGCACGCGGGCGACGTTCGCGCGCCACTGCCGCACCTCGGGCGAATCGGCGAGCACGCGTACGAGGGCGTCGGCGAGAGCATCCACGTCGTTCGCCGGCACCACGAGGCCCAGGCCCTCAGCCTCGACGAGCTCAGCAAAGCCGTCGCCCTCGGTGACCACCATCGGCAGCCCCGCCCACAGGTAGTCGAGAATGCGCGTGCGGAACGAGAACGTCGTCTCGACGTGCACGTGGTGAGTGCTGACCCCGGCGTCGGCCTCGACGAGGTAGGCGCCGCGGCGGTCGTAGGGAACCCAGGTGTCGTTGAAGACGACCTCGCGGCCCTCAAGACCGAGCGACGTCGCCAGATCGAAGGCCTCGCGTACGATGCCCATCTCGTCAACGCCCGGGTGCCGCGTGCCGAGGAAGAAGAGGCGGATGCTCGGCACGCGTTCGCGCGCAACCCTGACCGCGCGAATCAGGGTCAGCGGGTCGAACCAGCTGTAGACCCCACCGCCCCAGATCAGCACCCGCGAGTCGGCATCGATGCCGGGCACGGCGCCGCGCATCCCCTGCCCCGCGTCGGCGACGGGAGGGCTCGGCTCGAGCCCGAAAGGCACCACGGCCAGCAGCCCCCGCAGGTCGGGGTCATCGGCGTAGGTGGTGGGGCTCAAGCGGCCGAGGCCGGCGAGCTGGCCGAGGTAGAACAATCGCTGCCGCTCGCTCGCGCAGAGCACGAGGTCGGCACGCCGCAGCTGGTCGTTGAGCGCATCGCGCGCCGTCGAGACGCGCAGCGCCCACGTCGACGGCGGCAGCTCGCGCCCCTGCTCGAGCATCTCGAGGTGCATGGGGTCATAGGCGTCGGCGATGAGCATGCGGTCGGTGCGCGCGACCGTGCGGAACTGGGTGTTCGCATAGCCCTGAAACACCACGACCTCGGCCCAGCGTTCGTGCACGGCGATACCGCGCTCGTCACCGGCGGCGACGTGAAACATCGCTACCGGCGGCGACGGATGCTGTGCGCGCGTCGTCGACACCAGCCGCACTTCGTGCCCCGCGTTCTGCAGCGTCAGCGCCATGTTGAGTGCGCGGATGGCCGGGCCCGCCATGGCTGCGGCGAGCGGGTCGCCCGTGATCAGGAGCACGCGGGTCATGCGGAGCCCCGGTCTGCGGGCTCGGCGAGCGTCATCACCGGCAGCTCGCCGGCGGGAGTCACGAGATCGCGCAGCACATCCATGGCGCCCCGACTGTACCGCCCGTAGCGCCCGGTGACCGCTCCACCCAGCACCGCGGGCACTCGCGCGATGCGCACGCGCGGCAACCGGGCCCGACGAGCCTCGTGATCGGCCTTCGCGTCGAGCTGCGCCTGCGCCGCGGCGGGGATACCGAGTGCTCGGCCACGTTCGGCGAGCAGCGCCGTGCGGGCGGCGAGTCGGGCGGCGCGCTCACCGCGAGGTTCACGAAGTCGAGCGAGGCGATCGGCGAGATGAGGGCGCCGCGCCCCGATCTCGTTGGCGCCGTGCTGCCGGTAGTCGATGAGCGGCTCAGGCAGCAGCCGCACACGACCGACGGCAGCGCCCAAGGCGGCGAGCCACTCGTCGTGCACCCACTCGGCCGGAATTGGTGCGGCGCGCTCGAGCAGCGAGCGGCGCAGCATGACGGTGGCGCCGGTGACGAGATTGCGGCGCAGCAGCACGGGCAGCGCTTCGCCCGCGGCGAGTCCGGCGCGCTCGGCACTCGTCGCCTCGAGCGCGTCGAGCAGGGTGAGCCCGAGCGGGGTGCCGTCGGCGTCGACGAGCCGCGCATCAGAGTGGGCGAGCAGCAGTTCGGGGTCGGCCGCGAAAGCCGCGGAGAGCGCGGCGAGTTTGCCGGGCATCCACTCGTCGTCCTGGTCGCTCAGCGCGATGAGGTCGCCCCTGCACGCGTCGATCGTCGCCGCGAAGTTGGCCGTGACGCCGAGGGGCGGGTCGCGGCGGATGATCGTGAGCGTCGTCGGTAGCTCGGCGTCTGCCGCGCGGGCGGCGGCGTGCTCGCGCTCGATCGCGGCGATCGTACCGTCGGTCGAGGCGTCATCGCCGACGACGAGCTCGACCGGGGCGGGTCGCTGGTTCAGGATGCTCTGCACCTGCCGCGCGACAAACCGCTCGCCGTTGCGCGTGCACATCGCCACCGAGATGCTCGCGTCTGCCACCCGGCCAGCCTACGGGGGCGTGCGACAGCGCTACTAGGATTCGAAGCATCATGACCGGGGGCGAGGAGCAGACAGGTGGGCCAGCGGGCGACGCGAGCTCAGCGCCCCGCATTGCGGTCGTCACGGTCGTGTTCCGCTCGAATGAGGTACTGCCGGGCTTTCTCCACTCGATCGCCGGTGCGAGCGTGTCCCCCGTGTTGACCGTCGTCGTCGACAACCGACCCGACGATGCGTCGCGGGCTGCCGAGCTGGCGCGCGGCATGGGCGCCGTCTACGTGGCGCAGCCGAGCAACCCCGGCTACGGCGGCGCGATCAACGCGGGCGTCGCGACACTGCCGGCCGAGGTGCGCTGGGTGCTCGTGAGCAACCCAGACGTCGTGCTGCACCCGGGCGTCATTGACGCCCTCGTCGCCGTCGGAGAGCGCGACGACCGCATCGGCGCGATCGGCCCTGCGGTGCTCAACCCCGACGGTACCGTCTACCCCTCGGCGCGCCGCGTGCCCTCGCTGCGTACGGGCGTCGGGCATGCCCTGTTCGTCAACCTCTGGCACGACAACCCGTGGACCCGCCGCTATCGGGCCGACGGCGAAGCGGTCACCGCGCGCGATGCCGGGTGGCTGTCGGGCGCCTGCCTGCTCGTGCGGCGGGAGGCCTTCGACGCGATCGGCGGCTTCGACGACGACTACTTCATGTACTTCGAAGACGTCGACCTCGGCTACCGGCTCGGCAAGGCCGGGTACCGCAATCGCTACGAGCCCGATGCGGCCGTCACGCACGTCGGAGCGCACACCGCGGCGCGCGACTCGAGCGTCATGATCCGTGCCCACCACGACTCGGCGCGCCGGTTCATCGGCCGCAAGTATGCCGGGTGGCACCTGTGGCCGGTGCGTGCGGTGCTCGGCGTCGGGCTCGCGGCCCGGTCGGCCGTGCTGCAGCGCGGCGCGCGCCGCGCGTCAGCACGCTGACCGAACCGCCCGCTCAGCTCGACTCGGCCTCGATCGAGGCCCCATAGGCCGCGACGACTTCGTCGGTCGGGCCGACCGCGCGCAGTCGACCGCCGTCGAGCCACGCCACCTGGTGGCACATCTCGCGCACCTGGGGCAGCGAGTGCGAGACGAGGATGATGGTGCGGCCCTGCCCGGTGAACTCAAGAAACTTCTTGCGCGACTTCTCGATGAAGGCGCCGTCACCGACAGAGAGGATCTCGTCGACGATGAGGATGTCGGGATCGGTGTGCACCGCGACCGCGACGCCGAGCCGCACGTACATGCCCGACGAGTAGTTCTTCACGGGCTGGTCGATGAACGTCTCGACGCCCGAGAAGTCGACGATCTCGTCGAAGCGCGCCGTCACCTGCTTGCGGGTGAGGCCGAGAATCGAGCCGTTCAAGAAAATGTTCTCGCGCCCGCTGAGCTCGGGGTGAAAGCCAGAGCCGACCTCGAGCATCGACGAGACGCGGCCGTTCATGACGACCCGGCCCTCGTCGGGCACGTAGATGCGCGCGAGCGTCTTCAGCAGCGTCGACTTGCTCGAGCCGTTGCGGCCGATGAGGCCGAACGTCTCGCCCTGGGGCACCTCGAACGAGACGTTGCGCACGGCCCAGAAGTCGTCTGCGACGATGCGGCGACGACGCATCACCGCCGACTTCAACGTCTGGTTGCGCTCGTGGAAGAGCCGGAACTTCTTGGAGACCTGATCGACCACAACCGCCGTGTCGTCTGCTACCCCGCTCACAGCAGCTCGGCCAATCGCCGCTCGTGCCGCGAGAACACGAGATACCCCACCGCGAACACCACTGACGCCGACCCGATCGCCGCGAGCGACTCCACCGCGCCGGGCAGCCGGTTGTCGTAGAGCAGGGCGCGGAAGACCTCGACGATGTGCAGCATCGGGTTGAGCTGGTACACCTGCAGGATCCACTCCCCTGCCCGTGCCGCGGCGTCCTCGACGAGCGAGATCGGGTAGATGATCGGCGTCAGAAACATCCACATCGGCAGCAGGATGCTCACGAAGTGCTGCGTGTCTCTGAAGTGCACGTTGAGTATCGCCAGCAGCATGGCGATGCCAGTCGCGAACATCGCCAGCACGCCCATCGCTTGCACGACGAGCGGCAGCCACGGCAGCGGGAAGCCGCCGAAGATCCACAGGGCGATCGTGAGCACGCCGAGCTCGACCCCGAAGGTGATGCCGGTCGACAGGGCGACCGACAGCGGCAGGTGCATCCGCGGAAAATAGACCTTCGTGATGAGGCCCGCGTTGTTGGTGATCGAGGCCACGCCGCCCGTGATGACGCGCGTGACGTACATCCACGGCAGCAGGCCGCACATGAGCCAGAGCGGGTAGAGGTCGAGCCCGCTCGGGTCGCCGGGTGGTGGCTCGGCGCGGAAGATGAAGGCGAAGACGAGCGTGTAGACAAGCATCGTCGCGAGCGGGTTGATGATCGACCACAGCTGGCCGAGCGCCGTGCGCCGGTACTGACCCTTGACCTCGCGCATCGTGAGGTTGAGCAGCAGCTCGCGCGTGGCGATGAGCTCGCGGGCGTACGACGCGGCCATAGGAGCTAGCGCTTCAGCAGACGCTGCAGGTAGGTGCCGTAGCCGCTCTTCGCGAGGGGTTCGGCGAGCGCGGCCAACTGTGCGTCGTCGATCCACCCGGCACGCCAGGCGATCTCTTCGATGCAGCCGATCTTGTAGCCCTGCCGGTCTTCGATGACGCGCACATACTCTGACGCCTGCATCATCGACTCGAACGTGCCGGTGTCGAGCCACGCGGTGCCGCGGTCGAGTGCGTGCACCTGCAGGCGGCCCTCGCGCAGGTAGTGCTCGTTGACGCTCGAGATCTCAAGCTCGCCTCGGGCGCTCGGTGAGATCGACTTCGCGATCTCGATGACGCTGTTGTCGTAGAAATAGAGACCGGGCACGGCGAAGTCGCTCTTCGGGTGTGCCGGCTTCTCGTCGATCGAGACGGCGCGGCCCTCGGCGTCGAACTCGACGACGCCGTACGCCGAAGGGTTGGCCACTTGGTAGGCGAAGATGAGGCCGCCGTCGATCTCGCGATACTGCCTCAGTGCCGAGCCGAGACCGGCACCGTGAAAGATGTTGTCGCCGAGCACGAGCGCAACGCTGTCGTCGCCGATGAACTGCTCGCCGATGAGAAACGCCTGCGCGAGCCCGTCGGGCGAGGGCTGCGAGGCATAACTGAGGCTGATGCCGAGGTCGCCGCCGTCGCCGAGCAGGGCCTCGAACTGCGCGCGGTATTCGGGCGTCGTAATGATGAGAATGTCGCGGATGCCCGCCATCATGAGCGTAGACAGCGGGTAGTAGATCATCGGCTTGTCGAAAATCGGCACGAGCTGCTTCGAGATGCCCTTGGTGATCGGCCAGAGCCGTGTGCCCGAGCCGCCCGCGAGAATGATGCCCTTCATCGCGCCGCCCAGCTCTCGTCGAGCGATCGCGTGAAGGCAGTCGCCGCGTGCCAGGTAGGCAGCAGCCCGTCACGCTCGGCCTCGACTAGCGTCGGCGCCGCAAGGTCTTTCTCCGACAGCAGCAGTTCGTCGCGTGCGAACGGAAGATCGAGACCGACGGTCTCGTCGAGGGGTGAGATGCCGTGTTCGCGCTGCGGCGCGAAGACCTCGCTCACGAGGTAGGTCACCGCGGCATCGTCGGTGAGCGCCACGAAGCAGTGCCCGAGCCCCTCCGCGATGTACAGCGCGCGCCGGTCGACGGTGTCGAGCAAGACCGAATCCCACTGCCCGAAGGTCGGCGAGCCGACGCGGATATCGACGACGAAGTCAAGAACCGCACCGTGCATGACCGTGACGTACTTCGCCTGGCTGGGCGGAACATCCGCAAAATGAATGCCGCGCACGACGCCCTTGCGTGACACCGAGCCATTGCCCTGGCGTAGGTCGAGGGGGTGCCCGACAGCCTCGGTGAGCGCATCGAAGCGGTACCACTCGACGAAGACCCCGCGGTCGTCGGCGAACTGCCGGGGCGTGACCTCGAAGGCTCCCGGCACCGCCAGCTCGCGGATCAGCACGGTCGACAGCCTAGCAACGGGGTACTGGTGCCCCGGCGGCTCGGCGTGCGACAGTGGGGCATGCCCAGGGCGACCGACGGCCCCCGCCGCGCACGCGTGCTCGTGCTGCTCGATGCGACCGCAGCGCGCCTGCGCGACGGCGATGCAACCGGCTACGTCGACGCACTCGCGAGCGGCCTCGACGGCGACCTCGTGATCACCTGCCGGCGCGGCGACGTCGAGCACTATCGCCGCCTCGCCCCCGCCGCGATCGTCGAGAGCGGCCCGCGGGGCTTGCGCTTCAGGGCGGTGCGGATGCTGTGGCGCCAGTTCACGCTGCCCCGCATCGCTCGTCGCCACGATGTCGACGCCGTGCACTCCCCCTGGCCGCCCGTGCCGCTGCTGCTCACCCGGCCGCGCGTGGTGACGGTGCACGACCTCGGCTTCTACGACAAGGGCCAGCCGGTGCACCGCCGTGCACCGCTGCGCCGACTCGCCCTGCGCGCGGCCGTGCGCATCAGCGACGAGATCATCGTGCCCGGCCGTGACACGGCTGCCGCCCTCGAACGGGCCACGACGTTTCCGGCCGACGAGGCGCTCGTACTGCCCGCGGCCCACCGCCACGAGGCCTTCGCAGCCGCCCATCGGGTCGCCTACCGCTCGGCAGCTGCCCTCGTGCCGGCCGAGACAGGGCCGATCACTCTGCCGATGCTCGACGAGCCGCCACTGCTCGACGGGAGCGGGCCGGAGGCCGCTCACTAGAATCGAGAGGTGAACCTACTCGTCACCGGCGGAGCCGGCTTCATCGGCTCGAACTTCGTTCACCACGTGATCGGGCACACCGACACCGACGTGACGGTGCTCGACAAGCTCACCTACGCCGGCAACCGCGAGTCGCTGGCCGGACTTTCGGATGCCCGCCTGACGTTTGTGCAGGGCGACATCGTCGATGCGGCGCTCGTCGACGAGCTCGTCGCGGCCGCCGACGCCGTCGTGCATTTCGCGGCCGAGAGCCACAACGACAACTCGCTCGATGACCCGCGCCCCTTCGTCGACACCAACATCATTGGCACCTACACGCTGCTCGAAGCCGTGCGTCGCCACGGCACCCGGTTTCACCACATCTCGACCGACGAGGTCTACGGCGACCTCGAGCTCGACGACCCGGCGCGCTTCACCGAGTCGTCGCCGTACAACCCGTCGAGCCCGTACTCGTCGACCAAGGCGGGCAGCGACCTGCTCGTGCGCGCCTGGGTGCGGTCGTTCGGCGTGCAGGCGACGATCTCGAACTGCTCGAACAACTACGGGCCGTACCAGCACGTCGAGAAGTTCATTCCGCGCCAGATCACCAACGTGCTGCGCGGCGAGCGNNCACGCCGACGATCACTCGGCCGCCGTGCTGACGATTCTCGACCGCGGCACGATCGGCGAGACCTACCTCATCGGCGCCGACGGCGAGCACAGCAACAAAGACGTCGTCGAGCTCATCCTCACCGCGCTCGGTCAGCCGGCCGATGCCTACGACCATGTCGTCGACCGGCCCGGCCACGACCTGCGCTACGCGATCGACTCGAGCAAGCTGCGCGCCGAGCTCGGGTGGCGGCCTCAGTACGGCGACTTCGCCGCGGGTCTCGCCGCCACGATCGAGTGGTACCGCGACAACGAGGCCTGGTGGGCTGCGCAAAAAGACGCCACCGAGGCGCGCTACCGCGCGCAAGGGCAGTAGCTCCTCCACTCTTGCTGACGGACCAGCGCCTTACACCGATTCGACTATGTCGCTAGACGCCCGATGTCTAGTACCCTAGATTCTGGACATGAAGCGTCGCGCTGTGCTTGCACGGGTTCGGGCCGCTGCTCGAGCCGCTCAACTGGAGTATCGCGAAGTCGAACTCACTAATCACACCGGAGTCATCGTGGGGTCTACGCGCTCGACTCTGGGACGACATCGTGAAATCGACGAGGTGACGGCTCGACGCTTCTTCGACCAATTCGCGGTCGAGCTCGGAAAGGGGTGGTGGAGATGACGACCTACATCGTCGACGCGGAGCACACTGGTGAATGGTGGGTCTTGCAGTGCCGCGAGCATCCCGGTGCGATCACACAGGTGCGACGACTTGACCAAGCGAGTCAGATCGTTGAAGCGATCGCTTTCGTAGCCGGCACTGACCCTGAATCCATTGCCATCCGGGTAGAACCGCGACTACCAGACGAGGTGGCGCAGCTCGTCGCCTCAACACTGTCGCTGCGACGACGTGCGCGAGAGCTTGAAGTGAGCGTGTCGCACGACATGAGGCGGAGTGCTCGCGAATTGATCGCCCACGGGCTATCGCAACGAGATGCCGCGGTCATTCTCGGCGTCTCGTACCAGCGCGTGCATCAGCTTGTCAGTGAGGTGAACCTAGTCGCGCGATGAGCGCACAGACCCACGACTGGTCACCACTAGCGTGGTCTCTGTGACGCGATTCCTCATCACCGGAGCCGGCGGCATGCTCGGCACCGACCTGCGACACGCCGCCGAGCTCGCGGGTCACGAGGTGACCGCGCTCGATCGCGGTGCGCTCGACATCACCAACCTCGCCGCGTGCCTCGAGGCTGTCTCGGGCCACCATGCGGTGCTCAACGCGGCCGCNNACCCGGGTCGACGACGCCGAGACCCATGAGGCCGAAGCGATGGCCGTGAACGCTCTAGGGGCCGAGAACCTTGCGCGAGCATCCGCCGCCGCGGGCGCTGTCATGGTGCAGTTCTCGACCGACTACGTCTTCGCAGGCGACGCGACCGAGCCCTACCCCGAAGATGCTCCGCTCGCCCCGGCGAGCGCCTATGGCCGCACCAAGGCCGAGGGCGAGCGTCGCGCCCGGCTCGCGCACCCCGACGGCACGATCGTGCTGCGCACCGCTTGGCTCTACGGCGAGCACGGCGGCAACTTCGTGCGCACCATGGTGCGGCTCTACCGCGAGCACGGCCGGTTGACCGTTGTCGACGACCAGCACGGGCAGCCGACCTTCACGCGCGACCTCGCCGAGCAGACGATGCGGATGCTCGCGACCGGCCTGCGCTCAGGCACCCTGCACGGCACGGCCTCGGGAGCCACCACGTGGCACGGTTTCGCCTGCGCCATCGTCGAGAACCTGGGCGGCGACACTGCTACAGTCGAGCCGACCGACAGCGCCCGCTTCGCGCGGCCGGCACGGCGGCCCGCCCACTCGGTGCTCGGCCATGACGGCTGGGCACGCATCGGGCTCAACCCGATGCGACCGTGGCGCGTTGCGCTCGACGAGGCTATGGCGGAGGGAATGTTCGGGTGAGTGCCACCACGCTGCGTGTTGTGCTCGACGGCGCTGGGGCCGAGACTCCGCACGGCGTCGGCCGCTACGCGATCGAACTCACGCGCGAGCTCATCGCCACCGCGCCCCGCGGCTGCACCGTGACCGGCTTCGTGCCCTCGTCGCCCGAAGCCAACTATGACCGCATCGAGGCTGCCCTGCCGGGCCTCGCCTCGCTCGCCAAGAGCGCGCTCGATCGCCGCCAGCTGGCAGCGGCCTGGCAACACGGCTTCTCGCGCCTACCCGGCACGGGCATGGTGCACGCGCCGAGCCTGCTGGCCCCGCTCTACCGCCACGACCCGGTCAACAACCCGGGCGAGCAGTTCGTCGTCACCATTCACGATGCCGTCGCGTGGACCCACCCCGAGACCCTGCCCAGCCGACGCGTCAGCTGGGTCAAGGCCATGGCCCGCCGGGCAGAGCGGTACGCCGACGCCATCGTCGTGCCGACGCACGCGGTCGCCGACGAGCTCGCGAGCGTGCTCGACCTCGGTGAACGTGTGCGCGTCATCGGCGGTGCACCCAGTGCGACGCTGAACCCAGGCCCCAGCATCGACTCGCGCTCGGCGGCGATGGGGCTGCCCGAGCGGTTCCTGATCGCCGTCGGCCCACTCGACCGGCGCAGCGGCATCATCGACCTCGTGTGGGCTATGGCCGAGACGCACGCGCCCGATGCGCCGCTCGTACTCGTGGGCGTCACGCCGGACGAGCTCGCCGAGCTCGAGCACACCGCACACCTCGACGAGGGCCGCATCATCGCCCTCGTCGATCTCGACGACACCGACCTCGCCGTCGCCTACTCGCGCGCGAGCGTCGCAGTTGTGCCGAGCATCGCTACCGGATTCGGGCTACCCGCGATCGAGGCGATGAGCCTCGGCACCCCGGTCGTGCACTCCGATGCGCCCGCGCTGCTCGAAGTGTGCGCCGACGCGGGACTGGTCGTCGAGCGCGCGTCGCCCGCCACCTACCCCGAGCGCCTCGCCGCCGCCGTGCAGCGCGTGCTCGACGACAGCGCCCTCGCTGACGAGCTCAGCGTGCGCGGGCGTGACCGCGCCGGGGTCTACAGCTGGCGCGACTCGGCCGAGAAAGTCTGGCAGCTGCACGCCGACCTGTAGCGCACTACGGCTCGGGCGTCGCAGTCGGCCGCGGGGCGACCGCCTCGAGCACCAGGTCGTGAATGCTCGCATACTCAGGAAACTGATTGTCGACGACCGGCGGAACGAGCTCGAGCCTGATGATCTCGTGTTCACGCGACTTCACCGCCAGGTCGCCGAGCACACCCAGCATCGACTGCGGAATATCGGTGCGCGCGAGCTCGCTCGACGCGTCGGCGATCGCCTCGAAGCGCGTGACCACCGTCGCCGGGTCAAGCTGCCGCAGCATCGCCTCCTGAATATCGCGCTGGTGCTGCATGCGGTCGAAGTCGGTGAGGTCGTAACGGCTGCGGGCGTACCAGAGCGCCGTGTACCCGCTCATACGCTGCTCGCCCGCAGCGATCTCGCCCACGACCGGCCCGCCGTTGATGCCGAGCGTCACCGGCTCATCGACCGTGACGACGACGCCGCCGAGAGCATCGATCAGGTCTTCGAACCCCGCCATGTCGATGAGCACCGCGTATTGCACCGTGAGCCCGGTCACCCCGCCGACCGCGTCTTTCATCGCCTCGATCGCGGCGGTGCTGCCCTCGCGCTCAGCGTCAGGGTAGAGCTCGGGGTGCTCTTCGACCCACGGGTAGAGGTAGGCGAGCAGGCACTCGTCGCCGCAGTCGAAGCCGTTCGGCCAGGCCTGCCACAGCGGCGAGCCGTCGACGAACGGCGCGTCGTACAAGTTGCGCGGAATCCCCACCATCGACACCGCACCCGAAGACGCATCGATGCTCAGCAGCGTCATGCTGTCGGGCCTCAAGCCGATGCGGTCGTCACCAGCATCACCGCCCAGCAGGAGTATCGTGTATCGCCCGTTGATCGGCTGCTCGATGCCGCCGCCCGCGAAGACGCCGCCGAGAGCATCCCGCCCCACACCCGTCAGGTAGGCGGCGTAGCCCGCGGATCCGGTCGCGAGCACGATGCTGAGCGCCACGAATGCCGCGATCGGCACCCGCGCCGACGGGCGGGCCTTCACGAGCCGCACGAGCGTAAAGGCGTTGACCGTTGTCAGCAACCAGAGCACGGCATAGAACAGCAGGCCCAGCTGGGCGATCCACAGCACGACAGGGCTCGTCGCGAGCGTCAGCGCTGCCGGGCGCCACAGCATCAGCAGCGCGAGGGCGACGAGGGCCACCACCCAGAGGGTGAAGGTCGCTCCGACCGCGAAACGCCCCCA
The DNA here is from genome assembly GCA_002423075.1 of Microbacteriaceae bacterium UBA6152. Taxonomy (GTDB): domain Bacteria; phylum Actinomycetota; class Actinomycetes; order Actinomycetales; family Microbacteriaceae; genus Microcella. The sequence continues at coordinate 5,321 of DIUS01000032.1, read as the reverse complement.
ACGGCGACTGCCCGCGAGCAGCTGCGCACTGCCCGGCACCAGCAGGTTCAGGCCGAGCAACCACCACGCCCGGCGCGCCATGAGGTCGGGGTCGCGCGGGTCGGGGTTCCTCAGCGGGGCGGTGTGCTGCGCCGCCCGAGGCTGCGCGGCTGCGCTCGACGTGCGGGTGCTCACTGCGCGGGTGCGGCGCCGGGATTCGGCGACGCGGCGCTCTGGGCGATCGACGCCTTCAGCGCAGCATTCTTGCCGGCCACCGTCTGCTCGAGTTCTGCGGCGAAAGCTTCGAGCCGGGCGGCGACGGCCGCATCCGTCGACCCGATGATGCGCGCTGCCAGAATGCCCGCATTGCGCGCCCCACCGATCGACACCGTCGCCACGGGAATGCCCGCCGGCATCTGCACGATGCTCAGCAGGCTGTCGAGGCCATCAAGCGTCTTCAGCGGCACGGGAACCCCGACCACCGGCAGCGTCGTCACGCTCGCGATCATGCCCGGCAGGTGGGCAGCACCGCCGGCTCCGGCGATGATGACCCGGATGCCCCTGCCCGCGGCCGCGCGCCCGAAAGCGATCATCGCGTCAGGAGTGCGGTGGGCGCTCAACACCTCGACCTCGTGGCTGATGCCGAGCTCGGTCAGCGCGGTCGCGGCGTCGTGCATCACCGACCAGTCGGAATCAGAGCCCATCACGACGGCGACGAGGGGAGCCTTCATGTCTTCAGGGTAGGCGCGGGGCGGGCCCGGGGGGCGGCGGCGCGCCCTACCTGGCCCGGGTGGTGCCAGCCCCAGGGGCCCGTCTTGCCGTGCCTGCCGGGCGCCGCAGCGTCACGCTCGCGGTCGGCCACCGCGGCCTCACGTCCTCACGCCCGCCCGCGGCCTCCCCCTGCCCCGCCTCCTCACGACCGCCCCGCGCCCCCTCCTCACGCCCGCCCCGCGGCCTCCCTGCCCCGCCTCCTCATGCCCGCCCCGCGGCCCCCCTGCCCCGCGGCATCCCCTGCCCCGCCTCCTTTCCCTCGCCCCTCCACGGCCCCTCCTCCACAGGCGACCCCAGCGATGACTTATCCCAAGATTGCTGCCCGGGTCTAGAACATATGTTCGACACTTGAGAGAATTGACCCATGGCTTCCTCCCTCCTCGGCTCACTCGACGCGGCGCTGCATGCGCTGCTCGAGAGCGCCGACGAGACGCCCGAGCGTCTGGACGACGGCGCCCTCCTCGAGGCACTCGATCGCGCGGCGACGGTGCGCCGGCTGGTGGATGCGCGCTCGGCTGTGCTCGCTGGCGAAGTCGCCCGACGCTCGGCTCCGCAGCTCGCTCACTCGGGCCTCGCTCAGCGGCGCGGGCACCGCACGCCCGAAGAACTGGTGCGCGTGACGACCGGGTCATCGCGACACGATGCCCGCATCGCGGTGCGTGCCGGGTCGATGCTCACTACCACGGCGGCCGACGACGCAAGCGATTCAGGCGAACCGGCACTTCCGTTGTGGGCTAGCGCCTTGATCGATCCTGTCAAGCAAGGTCGGCTGTCGACCGCTGCGCTCGAGTCGATCCGTACCGGACTCGGCGACGAAAGCGAGACCGTGAGTGCCGAGGCCTTGCGTGCCGCGGTGACGCTGCTGCTCGCCGAGATCGACACGCTCGATGTCGACCGCCTGCACCGCCGTGCTCGCCAGTTGCGCGATGAGCTCGACACGGCCGGTGTCGCCGAGCGCGAAGCTGCTCGACGCGACGCTCGCTCGCTACGCATCCATCGCGGCGCTGACGGTATGACCCGGGCCACCTGGTTGCTCGACCCCGAGTCGGCGGCCTTCGTGACCGAGCTCTACGATCGCGCGACGTCTCCCCGGCGAGGCGGGCCCACCTTTCTAGCCCCTGATGACGCAGCGCTCGTCGACCGCATGCGCGCTGATGACCGCAACCCCGAGCAGTACGCCTCTGACGTCTTTCTTGATCTGTTGCGGGTCGGCGCCGGAACCGACTCGTCGCAGTTGCTGTCGAGCGGCGCTCCGTCGGTGAGAGTGGTCGTCACGGCTCGAGACCTGCGCGAGGGTTCCGGTGCCGGCGAGATCGAAGGCCAGACCGAGGTCGTCTCCCTCCCGACCGTGCAGCGTCTGCTGTGCGCTGGTTCGCAGACGCCGATACTCCTCTCGCCGACGGGGCAGCCGCTGGACGTGGGTCGATCGCAGCGGCTGTTCACCTCACGCCAGCGCATCGCGCTCGCAGCCCGAGACGGAGGGTGCCGCTGGTCCGGCTGCGAGCGGCCACCCTCATGGTGCGAAGCGCACCACATCGAACCGTGGTTGACCGAGGGCGGTCGAACAGATGTCGCTGACGGAATACTTCTCTGCCGACACCATCATCTGCTCGTGCACAACAACGGCTGGCGCATCGAACGGCGCCGGGGGCCCGACGGCCTCGACGAGTATCGAGCAGTGCCTCCTCACACCGGCACCGAACCGAGTGCGTCGATCGAGTTGCCGACTCGCTCGCTCGTAACGCGGCGAGCGCTCGAGCCCTCTCGCGTCGCCTGACCCGTGTGCTTCACGCGGGGCCGGGAGCAGGGCGGGCCCGGTGCGGCGCGGGCCGGGTGCGGGCGGGCCGGGTGCGGGCGGGCGGGGAGCGAGGTGAGTCGGGTGCGGGGTGAGCCCGGTGCGTCGTGAGCCGGAGTGAGCCGGAGCGGGCCGGAACGGGCTTGACCCGATGCGGGGTGGCGGCGCACCTAGTCGAAGTGAGCCGCCGCCGCGCGAGCGCGATAGACGGTCTCGTCGAGCTCGTCGCCGATCGCCGTCACGTGGCCGGCCTTGCGACCCTCGCGCGGGCCCTTGCCATATGCGTGCACCTTGACCGCCGGTTGGTGACCCAGAGCCGCCGCGATCGCTGGCGAGGGCAACTCGCCGAAGACGTTGATCATGACCCCCCACGGCGCGCGCGGCTCGGTGTCGCCGAGCGGCCAGTCGAGCACAGCACGCAGATGCTGCTCGAACTGGCTCGTGATCGAGCCGTCGATCGTGACGTGCCCGCTGTTGTGGGGGCGCATCGCCAGCTCGTTCACCAGAACTCGACCATCGGTCGACTCGAACAACTCGACCGCGAGCACACCCGTCACCCCCACGCCGTTCGCTACCGTCGTCGCGATCTCGGCCGCCGCGCGCTCAACGGCATCGGTCAGCTGCGGCGCCGGAGCGATGACCTCGGCGCATACTCCGCCGCGCTGCACCGTCTCGACGAGCGGCCACAACTGGGTCGGCCCGCTCGGCCGACGGGCGATCAGCTGAGCAAGCTCGCGGTGAAACGACACCCGCTCCTCCGCCAGCACCGGTCCGTCCGCGAGCCAGTCGTCGGCCTCGTGCGCCTGAGAGACCATGCGCACGCCCTTGCCGTCGTAGCCTCCGCGCGGCGTCTTCACGACGGCGCGGCCACCGTGGTCGGCGAGGAATCCGGCGAGCTCATCAGCGGTCGAGACCCGCGTCCAGTCGGGCTGTGGCACACCGAGCTGCGACAGGCGCTCGCGCATCATGAGTTTGTCTTGCGCGTAGAGAAGAGCATCCGGCCCCGGATGCACGGCCGAGCCCGCGGCGACGAGTGCCTGCAGCACCGCCTGCGGCACATGCTCGTGATCGAAAGTGATGACGTCGCACTCGCGTGCGAACGCGAGCACCGTGGCCTCGTCGCGGTAGTCGCCGACAGCCGTGGCGGCGAGACGAGCCGAGGCATCGGGCGCCTCGGCGAGCACCCGCAGCTCGACGCCGAGCGCGACCGCCGGGGGGATCATCATTCGCGCGAGCTGGCCACCACCGATGACGCCGACGACGGGCATGCGACTCCTTATAGACTTCGAGCTCTTGAGCCCATTCTGGCCGAGACAGGCGGCACCGGTGACACGATTCGGGGTGGCCGGCCTCGCAGCCCGCCCGCCGACCGACCGATTGCCCAGGTGAGATGCCCGTACTCGTCACCCAGCTCGCGCGCTTCGGAGCCGTCGGACTGGTCGGGCTCGTCGTCGACATCGCACTGTTCAACGTGCTGCGGCTCACCGTGCTCGACCCGGCGATCATCGCCGAAGGTCCCCTCATCGCGAAGACGATCTCGACGTCGGTCGCGATCATCGTCAACTGGGTGGGCAGCCGCTACTGGACCTTCCGGCTCGAGCACCGACGCCCGGCCGGCCGCGAAGTGGTCGAGTTCGCGCTCGTCAGCATCGGCGGACTGCTCATCGCCGTGGCATGCCTGGCGATCTCGCACTACGCCTTCGGCTTCACGAGCCTGCTCGCCGACAACATCGCGTCAAACGTGATCGGGCTGGCGCTCGGCAGCGTGTTCCGGTTCGCGCTGTACCGCTCGTGGGTATTCAATGCGCGACGCATGCGCCCGACCGAGACCGCGCACGACCCAGCCGGCGTCGCGCCACCGGTCGACGTCGAGGACATTGCGGGCATCGACGACGAGCCGATTCGCCACGCCTGAACCGGCGACCACCGGGTCGAGACCGCGGTACTCGGCCCACTCGGTCGCGATCACGACGGCTTCGGCAGCCTCGAGCGCCTGCTCGACCGTCTCGACGTAGGTCGGCAGCGGGTCGCGCAGTCGGGCGGTCTCGATCGCGACCGGGTCGGTGGCCACGACGACCGCGCCGCGCTCGCGCAGCAACCGCACGACGGCGAGCGCCGGCGAATCGCGCACATCGTCAGAGTCGGGCTTGAACGCCAGGCCGAGCACGGCGATGCGACGCCCGATGAGCGGCCCCAGCTCGTGCTCGAGCACGTCGACCACGCGCGTACGACGACGAAGGTTGATGCTGTCGACCTCGCCGAGGAAGGCGAGCGCCTCCCCGACGCCGAGCTCATCGGCGCGGGCGCGGAAGGCGCGAATGTCTTTCGGCAGGCACCCGCCGCCGAAACCCAGTCCCGCGTTGAGAAAGGCGCGACCGATGCGGGCATCGAGACCAATCGCGTCGGCGAGCTGCGTCACATCGGCACCCGAGGCCTCGGCGACCTCGGCCATCGCGTTGATGAACGAGATCTTGGTGGCGAGGAAGGCATTGGCGGCCGTCTTGACAAGCTGCGCGGTCGCGAGGTCTGTCACCATGCGCGGCGTGCCCGTGGCGAGAGGCGTGGCGTACACGGCGTCGAGCAGAGCGACGCTCGTGTCGTCGCCGTCATCGATGCCGTAGACCAGCCGGTCGGGGTGGAGCGTGTCGTCGACGGCGCGGCCCTCACGCAAGAACTCGGGGTTCCAGACCAGTCGGGCGCCTGTGGGCCGAACGCGGGCGGCGAGTCGCTCCGCCGTGCCCACCGGCACGGTCGACTTGCCGACGACGAGATGCCC
>DIUS01000018.1:2940-6064 GCA_002423075.1 Microbacteriaceae bacterium UBA6152 | reverse complement strand
GATCTGAGCGTGATCGGGTAGGCGGTCGACGATGCCGCTCACCCGTTCGAGCTGGTTTGCGTTGTTTAAGGGACCGTAGAGCATGCCCTCCTCGCGCGGGCCGCCGGTGCGGCCATGGCTGCCAGCGCGCTCGACGAGCGCCGCGACGACGTCGTCGTGCACCGACTCGTGCACGATCACCCGGGTCGCAGCCGTGCAGTCCTGCCCGCCGTTGAAGTACGCGGCGAGCACGAGGCCCTCGGCGACCTTCTGCGGGTCGGCGTCGGCGAACACGAGCGCGGGCGCCTTGCCGCCGAGCTCGAGGTGCACGCGCTTCAGGTCGCTCGCGGCGGCCTTCGCGACCTCCATGCCCGCGCGCACCGACCCGGTGATCGCCACCATCTGAGGGGTGGGGTGCTGCAGCAGCGCCGCGCCGGTCGTGCGGTCGCCGAGAATGACGTTAAGAACGCCAGGGGGCAGGATGCCCGCCGCGAGCTCGGCGAGGCGCACCGTCGCGAGGGGCGTCGTGTCTGAGGGCTTGAGCACCACCGTGTTGCCGGCAGCGATGGCCGGCGCGACCTTCCAGATCGCCATGTTGAGCGGGTAGTTCCAGGGCGTCACCTGCCCGATGACGCCGATCGGCTCGCGTCGCACCCACGAGGTGTGGTCAGCGAGGTACTCGCCCGCTGATCGACCGTCGAGATCACGCGCGGCCCCCGCGAAGAAGCGCAGCTGGTCGATCGACTGATCGATCTCGTCGGCGACGAGCGTCGCACGCGGCTTACCGGTATCTTGCGACTCGAGATCGGCGAACTCTTCGGCGTGGTCGGCCATCGCGTCGGCGAGACGGAACAGCGCGAGCTGCCGCTCTGCAGGGGTCGTGCGACCCCACCCGCGAAAGGCCGAGTCTGCGGCTGTATAGGCGGCATCGATCTCTGCCGCCGTGCTCACCGGCGCGTGTGCATAGACCTGCTCGGTCGCGGGGTCGATCAGCTCGAGGTGGGTCTCGGCCGTGCTCGGCACGGCCTCGCCCCCGATCACGTTGTGCAGAGTGCGTACGGTCATGCCGACACTGTAGCGCGGCACGCGCGGCCGAGAGCAGCACTATGCGACGGATTTCGTCGCTCTTAGCCCGTGAAATCTGCGGAATCGCTTGTGAAGGCTCTCGATCACTGACACAATCGGCTCATGGCCACCCGTTCTAAGCCCGTGCACCTCGACGACGTCTCCAAGGCGATCGTCGAACAGCTGCAGACGGACGGTCGCCGTTCGTACGCTGAAATCGGCAAGGCCGTCGGGTTGAGTGAAGCCGCCGTGCGTCAACGCGTGCAGAAGCTCACCGACGCTGGCGTCATGCAGGTCGTGGCGGTCACCGACCCGATGCAGCTCGGCTTCTACCGTCAAGCCATGATCGGCGTGCGCGTCGTGGGCGACACCGCGCACGTGGCCGAGAAGCTCAGCAACATTCGCGCCGTCGACTACGTGGTGCTCACCGCCGGGAGCTTCGACATTCTCGCGGAGGTGGTCTGCGAGAACGACGACGACCTGATCGATCTGCTCAACCAGCAGATCCGCACCATCGAGGGCGTGCACTCGACCGAGACATTCGTCTATCTGCGTCTGCAGAAGCAGTTCTACAACTGGGGGACCCGATGAGTATTTTCCGCACCACGAAGCGCACCACGGCTCACAAGGCCACGAAGGAGCACACCATGACCATCGACACCGCTGTGGCGCCCTCGGGCGTCGCGCTCGACGCCGCCACCGAGGCAGATCTGCAGCAGAAGGCGAAAGACCACCTGTGGATGCACTTCGCCCGCCAGTCGGGCATGGAGGCCGGCAACGGCGTGCCCATCATCGTGCGCGGCGAAGGACACCACGTCTACGACTCGCAGGGCAAGAAGTACATCGATGGCCTGTCAGGCCTCTTTGTCGTGCAGGTCGGCCACGGTCGTGAGCGCCTCGCCGAGGCCGCGCGCAAGCAAGCGGAAGAGCTCGCGTTCTTCCCGCTGTGGTCGTATGCGCACCCCACAGCTATCGAGCTCGCCGACCGACTCGCCGACTACGCGCCCGGCGACCTCAACCGCGTGTTCTTCACCACCGGTGGTGGCGAGGCCGTCGAGTCTGCCTGGAAGCTCGCGAAGCAGTACTTCAAGCTCACCGGCAAGCCCATGAAGCACAAGGTCATCTCGCGCGCGATTGCCTACCACGGCACGCCGCAGGGTGCCCTCGCGATCACCGGTATCCCCGGCATGAAGGAGATGTTCGAGCCGCTCACCCCCGGCGGGTTCCGCGTGCCGAACACCAACTACTACCGCGCTGAAGAAATGGGCTTTCACGGCTCACTCGAAGAGTTCGGCCAGTGGGCGGCCAACCGCATCGAAGAAGCGATCCTGTTCGAGGGCCCCGACACCGTCGCGGCCGTCTTCCTCGAGCCCGTGCAGAACTCGGGCGGCTGCTTCCCGCCTCCCCCCGGCTACTTCACGCGCGTGCGCGAGATCTGCGACAAGTACGACGTGCTGCTCGTGAGCGACGAGGTCATTTGCGCCTACGGCCGCATCGGCGAGATGTTCGCGTGCACCGCCCTCGGCTACGTGCCCGACATCATCACCTCGGCGAAGGGCCTCACGAGTGGATACTCGCCGCTCGGCGCGATGATCGNNTTCGCCGGGCATCCGGTGTCGGCCGCCGTGGCCCTCGAGAACCTCAACATCATGGAAGAAGAGGGCATTCTCGAGCACGTGCGCGAGAACTCGCCGAAGTTCCGCGCGGCGCTCGAACGGCTGAAAGACCTTCCGATCGTCGGCGACGTGCGCGGCGAGGGCTACTTCTTCGGCATCGAGCTCGTCAAGAACAAGCAGACGAAAGAGACCTTCAACGAGGCCGAGTCGGAGCGCCTGCTGCGCGGCTTCCTCTCGAAGGCGCTGTTCGACGCCGGGCTCTATTGCCGTGCCGACGACCGCGGCGACCCCGTGATCCAGCTCGCTCCCCCGCTGACGATCGGGCCCGCCGAGTTCGACGAGATCGAGGGCATTCTGCGGCGCGTGCTGACCGAAGCCGGAAAACTGCTCTGAGCACGAACTCCCCTGCCCGCCGCGGTGATCACAGCAGAGGGGACGACTACCGGGGCCTGAGCTTCTGGCAC
>DIUS01000018.1:1956-2826 GCA_002423075.1 Microbacteriaceae bacterium UBA6152 | reverse complement strand
CACGGTCGACGAGGTCGGCCGCGCTGCGGCGGCCGCCGGCATCGACTGCGACTACGAGCGCGGCGGCACCATCGTCTATGCCCGCAGTGAGACTCAGTGGCGCGCCGCGCAGCACGAGGTCGACGACGCGCGCGGCTACGGCGTCGATGCCCTCGAGCTCTGGGGCGCCGAGCGCGTTCAGGCGCAGGATGCCCGGGGCGGGGTCTACGACCCGGCCTGCGCCCGTGTGCATCCGGCCGCCCTCGTGCGCGGGCTTGCGCGCGCTGTCGAGCAGCAGGGTGCGGTCATCCACGAGCAGACGACGGTAGGAAGCTGGCAAGCCGGTCTCGTGCGCACCGATCGCGGCATCGTGCGCGCCCGTCACATCATCACCGCGCTCGAGGGCTACGGTGCCACGGTGACGCAGACACGACGGCGCATCCTGCCGCTGTACTCGCTCATGGTCGCGACACAGCCGCTCGACGACGAGGTGTGGCGGTCGATGGGCATCGCGCACGGACAGACGTTCTCCGACGGCCGACACCTCGTGATCTACGGCCAGCGCACCGCCGACAACCGCATCGCCTTCGGCGGCCGCGGGGCGCGCTACCACTGGGGCAGTGCCATCCGCAGCGAGTACGACCGGGTTGAGCGCGTGTTCGAGCATCTCGTCGCGACTCTGCACGAGCTCTTTCCGCAGCTGCCGCCCCTCGAGATCGAGCACGCCTGGGGCGGCCCGCTGGGGGTGCCGCGCGACTGGCACGCGAGCGTGACCTACGACCCTGCGTCGGGAATCGGAGGTGCGGGAGGTTACGTCGGCGACGGCCTGTCGACCACGAACCTCGCGGGCCGCACCCTCGCCGATCTCGTCACAGAGCGCGACACCGAGCT
>DIUS01000018.1:0-1933 GCA_002423075.1 Microbacteriaceae bacterium UBA6152 | reverse complement strand
CGCGCCATGGGCGGGCTCATCGGACACTGACCTCGCTCGCTCGGCGTGCAGTCGACACGCAGGAGGCTTGGAGAATCGGCATCTACTCTCAGCGGAGCGCACGGGAGGTGACGTGTCTCCGAGGAGTAGATCAACCATGGTCGTGTCGTCGTCGACCGCATCGAGCGTGCCGCTCACCCACCAGCTGCTCGCCCTCGCCGGTTTCGTCGGCATCGTCGCCGCGGTCGCGGCCTTCGGCTCGCTCACCTCGGCCGGTGCGATTTCGGGCTGGTACGAGAGCACGTCGAAGCCCATGTGGAACCCGCCCAACGAGGTGTTCGGCCCCGTCTGGACCGTGCTGTACCTCACCATGGCCGTGGCGGCCTGGCTCGTGTGGCGCCGACCGGACTCAGCCGAGCGCACGAGAGCCCTGCGTGCCTACGTCGTGCAGCTCGCGCTGAACGCGCTCTGGAGTCCCGCGTTCTTCGGGCTCGGCGCCCTCGTGGGCTCGGCCGGCGTGTGGTTCGCACTCGGGGTCATCGTGGCTCTCGACTTCGCGATTCTCGCGGCGATCATCCGGTTCTCCGAGGTCAGCCGGGTGGCGGCATGGATGCTCATTCCGTACTGGTTCTGGGCCTTGTTCGCCACGACGCTCAACGCCGCGATCGCCGTGCTCGCCCGATAGTCGGGTGTCGCCCGATACCGTTGCATCGTGACGTTCGCTGATCCGCCCCCCGTGCCCGCGCGCTCGCGAGGATCGCGCATCGGGCGCGGCGTGCTCCTCGGCCTCGCCGCGGTCGGCATCGTCGCTCAGGCGGCCGTGCTCGCGGGTGCCGACTGGGCGGTCGCGAATCCCCGGCTCATCGCAGACGCCGTCACGGTGCACCGCTTCGAACCGCCGGTCAATATCTCGGCCCTCGCGACCGACGCCGACATGAGCGAGCGCGGTCGCTTCGTGTTCTACGCGAGCGTTCCCGAACTCGTGCCGGCCGAGAGCTTCGATCTGTTCTGCTCGCGCGATGAGCCCGGCATCGGTGTGCTTGGCTGCTTCACCGTCGCCGAGGGGCGCATCTTTCTCTACGACATCACCGATGCCGATCTCGAGCCCTTCGAGGTCGTGGTCGCCGCGCACGAGATGCTGCACGCGGCATGGGATCGCCTGAGCGCCGACGAGCAACTCGCCCTCGCGGCGCCGCTCGAGTCGGTGTTCGCCGAGCTGGGCCCCGACCACGAGCTCGTCGAGCGCATTGCCTCGTACGAAGCCTTCGACCCCGCCTCGCGCGTGCCCGAACTCTACGCCATCATCGGCACCGAGATTGCCGAGCTTCCCGAGGTGCTCGAACTGCACTACGCCGAGTACTTCGACGACCGCTCGGTCGTCGTGGGAGTCTGGAAGCAGATCGAGGCCATCTTCGTCGAGCTCGAGACCGAACTTGAGCGGTTGGGCGCCGAACTCGAGGCCCTCGCGGCGCAGATCGACGCCGAGCGCCAAGCGGCCGAGCGCGACGCGACCGCGCTCGAAGCCGACATCGGCGCTTTCAACGCGCGGGCCGAGCGGCCGGGCGGCTACACCAGCCAGTCGGCGTTCGAGCGCGATCGCGACGCCCTGCTCGCCCGCCAGAACGCACTCAATGCTCAGATCGACGCGACGAACGCGTCGATCGACGCCTACAACACACTGCTCGTCGAGTTCGATGCGCTCAACGAGCAGGCAGCCGCGCTCAACCGCTCGCTCAACATCGATCCCCAGCCGATCGAGCCGACCGACTAGCGCCTCACTCCTCGCCGTCGACCGACGGAGCGGTCACCGGAGGAAACAGCTCGTCGAGCTCACCGAGGTCGTCGGCGGTCGGTTGCCATGCTCCGGCAGCCGCCGAGTTCTGGGCGATTTGCTCGACCGACGTTGCGCCGGCGATGACCGAGCCCATGGCCGGGCGGCTCAGCAGCCAGCCGA
>DIUS01000106.1 GCA_002423075.1 Microbacteriaceae bacterium UBA6152 | reverse complement strand
AATGCCGTTGCCGTCGACTAGTGAGCCTTTCGTGCCCTGCTTCCTACAGGGCACCGGCGAGCGGCCTCGCCACCGCAGGGAGCTTTGACGATGCACCCATCGACGACCAAATCCTGAAGGTCTAAACCGATCACTTTGTCGCAGGAGCGCAAGCACAGTTGCTCCAGTTCCGTGAAGATCCCCGCGTTGATCCACTCGTCACGACGTCGGCGGATCGTCGTGGCCGAGCACGTCGTGTCGGCGATCTTCTCATAGGCGGCGCCGAGCACGAGGACCTGAATCAGCTTGTCGAACACGATCCGGTCCGGTACGCGAGGACGGTGGCAGCCCAGTGGATGCTCATCGGCGACGGCCGGAATGAGCGCTTCGAACTGGTGCCACAGCGGGTCAATGATCGATGATGGGACGACGGACACGAGGTGTCCTGGAGACCAGTAGATTCCTCACAAATCTGTTGTTGACAGGCCTCGTGCCCGCTCAACGTCACCCCTCCAAGCCCTACGGCTCGAGGGCTATTCTGTCGACACGGTGTCGATCCTGACCGATCTACTTGTCCAGCAGCTGCTCCCTGAGCTTGAACTTCTGGATCTTGGTGCCAGCGTTCATCGGCCATTCCGTCAACACGTGCACCTCCCGGGGAACCTTGTACTTGGCGAGACCCTTTGCGGCGTAGTCGATGATCTCCTGCGGTTCGACCTCCTGTCCGGGCACGAACTCCACGAACGCAACAGGAACCTCGTCGTACTTCTCGTCGGGCATTCCGACAGCCGCAGCAACCGCAACCGACGGGTGCGACATGAGGTAGGCCTCGATTTCGATGCACGCAACGTTCTCGCCGCCCACCTTGAGCATGTCCTTAACGCGCCCAAGGAAGGTCAGGTACCCGTCCTCGTCAACTTTCCCGATGTCGCCGCTGTTGAACCAGCCGTCCGCGTCGAATACCGCCGCGGTCTTGATTGGATCGTTGTTGTACTCCGTGAAGAGGTTGAACCCGCGGAACCACAACTCCCCAGCGACCCTCGGGCCCACCGGCTTACCAGTGGTCAGATCGCGAACCTGCATCTCCACGCCTTCCAGTGGATAGCCGGCCGTTGCGCGAGCCTCGGCGGCGTCATCCATACGCCCCATGACGGCGATGCCACCCAGCTCCGTCGATCCATAGCAACTGATGTGCTTCGTGTGCTCGGGAAACTCCTTCTCGTACTTCATGAGGAGTTCGGCCGGACCGACGGTCAGCACTGCGCGAACGCTCCGGAATGTCTCCTCAATGCCAGCCGCGTGGTTGAGAAGTGGCTGAGTCAGCGCGGGATACGCCGGGTAGAGAACGGTCGCCCGTTCCTTCCGGATCATGTCCAGCGCGCGCTCCGGGGTGAAGTGAACCATGGAGAGATAGGTCGCGCCAGCATCGAGAACGCCCGTCATCGGTGCCTGCGAGCTGACGTGGAAAAGCGGCAGTGCGTTCCATAGGCGGTCCGCCAGGGTGAGGGCAAAGCGCTCGCGGCCGACCTGGTAGCCGGTACTTACGATCGAGCGGTGCGCCAGGCGGACACCCTTCGGGTTCGCAGTTGTCCCCGAGGTGTAGAGCATCATGTAGACGCTGTCCGGATCAATGTGGCGCGCCCTCTCGAGGATTTCGTCGCCTGAGACCCCCTCGGCCGCGGCGAAGAATGACTCAGAAGTGCCGAAACCAGCGGCGGTGGACTCTCCGAAGAGGAAAGCTCCCAACAGGGCAGGGGCCGCCGCTGACATTGCGGCAACACGGACTGGTGCATCTGACAGACCCGGCAGGGCTTCGTGCAGTCGGGCGACGAGGTCAACGTTCTCACGAGCGACGTCATTGGCGAAGATCACACGAACGCCCGAGTCCTGCACCGCGTAGGCGGTCTCTCGTGGTGCGAGACGGGTGTTCATCGGCACGGCCACCGCTCCGGCGAGCGCGCTCCCGAAGAGCGCGTGGATGAAGTTCAGCGAGTTGTGCATCACAATCCCGACGTGGTCCCCTGGCTTGATACCGAGCCCGACCAGCGCGCGAGCGAACTCCAACGAGCGCTCAAATATCTCCTGGTAGGTCTCTCGTTGGAGTTCCCGGCCAGTGTCGAATACGAACGCCTCGCGCTCGGCGAACTTCTCTACGCCGCGAAGCAGAAGCGCGGGGATGGTGTTTTGGTGAACTGCTTGTTCCACGGTTCTCACCGACTCCTTCGTGTTCACTTCGTCGTGAATGCAACAGGACGCGCGGTCGCGTGTCTCACAAGCGTACGATTGCTAGAATTCGAGCACAAATCGGCGCGCAGGCTCATCGTCGGTGTGCGCACGTAGCCCGTCAAACGGTAGTTTGGAAGAGTGAATCCAGAGGATTTGGTGGCGTTTCCGATAAACGACCGTAAGCCTGCGCGGACACCCTCCCGCAAAACTGGTGACGAGCGCTGGGAGGAGCTTCTGGACGTATCTGCCCGGATGTTCGCCCAGTACGGCTACGCAGCAACGTCGTTGCAGCAGATCGCTGATGAGCTCGGAATCCTCAAGGGCAGCTTCTACTACTACATCCGTTCAAAGAGCGATCTGCTCTTCGAGGTCATCCGGAGCGTCTACTGGGACGGATTGGAGCGCTTCCAGGCGTACAGCAAGGAGGAGGGGACTGGCCTCGAGGTGCTGGAGAGGGCGATCATCGGCCACGCGGCTTTCCTCGTCGAACACCTCACGGCGACAACAGTCTACCTTCATGAGTTCGAAAGGCTGGAGCCAGAGCAACGCGAGAAGCTGACCGGCCATGACTTTCGCCAACTCATGAGCGACCTCATTCGCCGGGGGCAAGACGACGGCAGTGTTCGCGCTGATGTCGACCCCACCCTCTCCGCGCTGGCGATCGTCGGCTCCATCAACTGGATCTACCGCTGGTATCGATCGGGGTCACGCGCGCCCGAAGAAATCGGCCGCGAGTTCGCCCGAATCTATGTGAGGGGCTTGACCGCTCACTGACGCCCTTAGGGTCGCGCGGATAGGTTATGGCTGTCTGGTTGCGGGTCCGTTCGAGCGGTGGCTGGTCCAAGCGTCGGCTATGGGTCGTCGAACGATGAGGGCGTGAGGAATGAATCGGTGACAACTGATCGTTAGTGCCGGATGGCGCTGACGGGAAGGATGTCATCATGCCCGGTCCCTATCCCAGAGAGTTCCGCGAGGACGTCGTCGCGGTCGCCAAGCGCCGCGAGAGCGGCGTCACGCTCAACCAGATCGCCACCGATTTCGGTATCAGCGAAGCGACGTTGCAGAACTGGTTGCGCCAAGCCGACATTGAAGAAGGCATCCGCCCTGGTCAAACGGCCGACGAGGCAAGCGAGATGCGAGAGTTGCGTCGCCGGAATCGTCTCCTCGAGCAGGAGAACGAGGTCCTGCGGAAGGCCGCGGCGTATCTGTCGCAAGCGAACCTGAAACTCGGTGGCTCCCCAAAATGACATACCCGCTCGTTGCTGAGCTCGCCGAGGCGGGGATCCCCGTGACGGTGTCGTGCCGGGTCTTGAAGCTCGCCCGCCAGCCCTTCTACCGGTGGCGGAATGACCCCGTTCGAGATGCGGACGTGCTGCGCGCTTATCGGATCAATGTGCTCCACGACGCCCACGCAGAAGATCCGACGTTCGGCTATCGATTCCTCGCTGACGAGGCCCGCAGGGCGGGCTGGCGAATGAGCCGGCGGACGGCGTGGAAGTTGTGTTCCCAGGCCGGGATTCTCTCCTCCGCCCAGCGACGCAGGCGCGGCAAAGGCAAGAAGGTCGGTCCGCCGGTATTCGACGATCACGTGCAACGCGTGATCCGCGCGGACGCTCCGAACCGCCTATAGCTGACCGACATCACCGAGCACCGCACGGCGACGGAGGGCAAGCTCTATTGCTGCGCAATCAAGGACGTGTTCTCGAACAAGATCGTCGGCTACTCCATCAGCGAGCGAATGACGGCCAAGCTTGCCGTCGACGCTCTGCGCAACGCCGTCGCCCCACGCGGGGACGTCGCGGGCTGCATTCTGCATGCCGATAGGGGAATGTCAACGTCGGCTGAACTCTGACCCCTTTTCGTCGTGTGAAAGTTGACCCCTCTGGGTTGGTTGTCACTGGTCTCCGCCCAAGGTGGGCGGGGTCTTGAGCAGCTCTCGTCGAGCTCTGGTCCGGTAGGAGTCGCCGCCGAGGGTGAGGACCTCTGCATGGTGGACGAGCCGGTCGATCATGGCGCTGGCGACGATGTCGTCGCTGAAGATCTCGCCCCAGTGGCCGAAGGCATGTTGCTGGTGACAAGGATCGAGCCTTGCTCGTAGCGGGATGCGACCAGTTGGAAGAACAAGTTCGCCGCGTCCGCATCGAAGGGCAGGTAGCCGACCTCGTCGATGATCAACAGCCGGTATCGGCGGAGGCGTTTGAGTTCGTGCTCGAGTCGTCCGTCGCGATGCGCGGCCTGCAGGCGGGAGACCCAGCCGGTAGCCGTGTCGAACAGCACCGGATAGCCGGCGTGGGCGGCTTTGATGCCAAGCCCGATCCCGAGATGGGTCTTGCCAACGCCAGGCGGGCCGAGCAGGACCACGTTCTCGGCTTTCGCGATCCAGGTCGTCGTCGCCAGGTGAGCGAGCACGTCACGGCGCAGCGAGGGCTGATGATCGACGTTGAAGTCCTCCAGCGTCTTCACCGCGGGGAAGTGGGCGCCGCTGATGCGCAGACTCGTGCCGTTCGCTTCCCGGTCGGCGACCTGGCGGGCCAGCACCGTGGCGAGATACTCCTCGTGGGTCCAACCCTCGTCGCGAGCCGTGGTGGCGAGCTGTTCCCAGACCCGCCCGATCGTGGGAGCCTTCAACGCCCGGGCGAGATAGCCCAGCGTCGCGGCAGTATCGGTATCGGCGCCCATCACAGCACCTCGCCGGTGGTCGGGTCGATGCGGACACCGAACAGCTCGTCGTAGTCGGCGGTATCGCGGAACATCACCCGATGTTGAGGTGCTGTCCGCCCCGCACCCTCCCGCTCACGCTTCGCGGTCCAGTACTGCGATCGAAGCCCTCTGGCAGTCATCACATGGCCTGGATCGGTGATCACTCCACCAGTTGCCCAGGACCGTTCATGGTCGGCAGCCGCAACCCCGTCGCCGACCACGATCACCCGCGTCAGCGTCGCGGTCACGTCCACGAGCCGACCGATCATCCGGGGATCAACGGAGTAGTCGTTGCCATCGACGCGGACGTAGTAGTCCCGGCCGAGCCTCACCCGCATCTGCAGACCTGTCGTGGGCGGGTGCGGCGGCAGCATCGTCATCGCGGCCAGGTCACGTTCGAGCACGTCCACTGGACGCCCGCCGAGGGAGCGGACTGTTCGAGCGTTCGCGCGCGGCAGCCAATCGCCCAACTGCAGGTTGAAGTCCGCCGGCGACAGGAACGACCGGCCGGGCAGGAACGAGGTCTCCAAGAAGCCGTTGTTGCGCTCGGTCATGCCCTTGAACTCCGGATCCCGCGGCGGGGCCAACACGATCCGGGTCGCGAGGGTCCCCGCGAAGGCGGCTGCCGCCGCAGTGACCTTCCCCTTCCCACCGATCGCGGCCTCCCGGTCCCAGACCAGCGTCTTGGACACCGCACCGACCTGCGAGATCAGCTGCCACATTCCCGCCAGCAGATCCCCGGCCTGACGCGACGGCAACATCACCGCGGTGAGGAAGCGCGAGAACGTGAGCGTCATCACCAGCACCGGCAGCATTGCCGCCTGCCCGAACCCGACCGGGATCCGCGGTTCAGGGAACCACAGGTCCATCTGCGCCGCGATGCCGGGCTCGTGCACGAGCCGGTCGGCCGGATCGAGACCGGCATACTCGGGACGGATCTGCCGCAGCCGGTCCTTGAGGATCGTGATCGAATGCTCCCACCCAATCCGTTCCGCGATCACCGTCGCCGGCATCTTCGCATCCACCATCCGCAGCTTCCGCACCTCCGGCTCGACGGCGTCGACCAGCGACCCTCTCGAGGGCCTCTGATACAACGGCGGCACCTCGGATGCCAACGCCGCACGCACCGTGTTCCGAGCGATCCCGAGATGCCTAACGATCGCCTTGATCGGCATGCCCTCGGCCTTATGCAGTCGGCGGATCTCCGCCCAATCTTCCACTGAAATCACCCTCCAAGAGTGTCGGAGGGGTCAACATTCACCCGTCGCCACGGGGTCAGTATTCACGCGACGTCGACAGGGAAGTCAGTTTCGCAGTCGAGCGATGGCCAGGGAGCTGCGCCGCCACGACATGGTCGGCTCGATGGGCCGCGTCGGCGCCGCCGGAGACAACGCCGCCATGAAGAGCTTCTGGTCGCTGCTGCAAACGAACGTCCTCAACCAGCAACGGTGGGCGACAAGGCAAGAGTTGCGCCTGGCGATCGTGGTCTGGATCGAGAGGAAGTATCACCGGCAACGCGCCCAGGACACCCTCGGAGGGTTGACCCCGATCGAGTTCGAAGCGAAGCTATCCGAGTCGCGAGTCCTCGCGGCCTAAACCGAACCTGTCACCAGTTCGTTCCTCACGCCCAACTTCCTAGGCATCGTGATCCATCCTGGAGGAGAGGACGGCACTAAACCCAGGCCGAATCACTGCTGCAACAACGTCGCAATCGCCCGCTGCTTGTCCACCATCGGCTGTCGTCCCGGACGACGCATCGAACCATATCTCATACCCGCCTCCTTACCTCAGGTATTGCGATGATGCCTGGAATCCGCCGGCCAAATCTGGGAAATTCGCTGAGCGCCGTCACCAACGCAGGCGGGTCGTTCAGAGTCACGCGACCCTCGCTCGGGCACTTCGTGCGCACTCCCGCCGAGCGCTCGGGCCTGTACCGTGAGCTGTTCGGCATGCTCGACGCCGGAACGCCCGACGTGCGCATCGGCGCCCGCTGCCCTCTCGCCGACGTCGGAGCCGCTCAGGCCGCACTCGCGGGCCGCGGCACGGCCAGAAGCGTACTGCTGGAGGTCTGAGCGAGCAATCCGCTCGGCGCGGTGGTCGTGTTCAGCTGAATGAGCGCGAGTCACTCACCAACCACGGCTCTGCGCGCCCACTGAGGACAAACGCCTTGTGGCGCTCTGTTTGACGCAACGCAGACTGCAGCGAGTGCCCCTTCATCCCGCCCCATGTCAGCGTCCAGCTCAGCTGGCGCGCGTACTCCCAGATCGGCGCGTTACCGAGCCGAGGGATGAGATCAGCGACCTCTCTCGTACGTTGGAGGTGGTGGTGGATGATCTCGCGGCGTCTCGCTGCCAAGCCACGAAACCGGTACTCGTGCCCCGGGAGCACCTCGTATTCGTCCACAGTCGCCAAATTCACCAACGATGTGAAGTAGTCGTTCAAAGCGTCACTCCCGGGCAAGGCGCCAAGGCCGACCCCCGAGAAGATCCGTGGTAGCACGTGATCCCCCGAGTAAACGTGCTGACGGTCGTGGTCAATCAAGCACACGTGTCCTTCGGTGTGTCCGGGGGTCTCCACAATCTCCAGAGTGTGACCGCCAAACTCGAGACGATCTCCGTGGGAGATCAGCCTGTCGGGTTCGATGTCAGTCACCCCAAAAGCGTTGCCGAATGCCCCCCCGAACTCTGCTCGGCGAGCCTCGGGTACGCCCCACTCGTCGAGCTGAGCCTGCACCTCCGTGACCGCCGCCCTCGACTGCGCCGTCTCTTGGGCGAGCACCGCACGTTCTGTGCGTGACAGCAGGATCTGCGCTCCGACCTCGTCCCTCAACGCACCACACAATCCAAGATGATCAGCGTGAAAGTGGGTCGCGACCACAGTTTGGATGGCGCCGATGGAGTAACCAATGCGCTCGATGGAGCGTGTCAGCGCCTCCATACCTACATCGCCGCCCCAGCCAGGGTCGATGACGTGCAACGACCCGTCTGACGACGCCAAGACGTACGTCAACGTGCACGGTAGACCACTGATTGGAGTTGGCGATGAAATCGCCCACACTCCGTCCGCAACCAGTTCGGGCTCGCCTGTCACGCCCGCATCCCAGGCCTCTCGCTGCGGGATACTTGTCGGCCAGATCGCCAGCGAAGCCGGATCAGTCATGCCGTGAACCTACTTCGCCGGACAATCGAATCGCAATTCAGCGAGCCGAGACCGAACCGAACAGTCGCGCGATCGGAGCCAGCACGATGGGCCGTGCCGCCACCCAGGCCGCAACGAACACCGCCAGCGACAGCACGAACATCCAGAAACCGGTCCAATTGTCGGCGAAAGCGTCAGGATCGACCGAGCCCTGCGCGGCATACATGTGGTTCAAGTTGCGCAAGGCGCCGGTCGACAACACCAGCGCAACATGCACCACGATGAACACCACGAAGTACAGCATCACCGGAAAGTGCACGGCACGCGCCCACTTGATGGGATACGCGCGAGTGAGCTTCTCCGCCCGGGCGGGCCAGAGCGTGCTCATCCTGAAGCCGGTGATCGCTGCCAGTGGGGCGGCGATGAAGATCGTTGTGAAGTACGTCAGCTGTTGCAGCGAGTTGTAGTTGACCCATCCATTCTCTGTCGGCCAGTCGAGCGAGACGTATTGCAGCAGGGCCGACAGCGCATTCGGAAAGACCTCGAGAGAGGTCGGCACAACGCGCATCCACTGGCCCGTCACCAGCAGCAGCACAATGAACAGTGCACCATTGACCAGCCAGAGCACATCGAGGCTCTGGTGGAACCACACCGTGAGACTGACCTTCGTCTCGGGGCGGTTGCGCGGAGTCCAGTAGGCGGGCGGTTTCTTCTGCGTGCGCACACCCCAACCGCTGCGAATGATCAGCAGCATGAAGAACGCATTGAAGAAGTGTTGCCAGGCCAACCATGCGGGAATACCCACGGGCGCTGCCTCGGGCAGGTGGTACTCGCCCGAGTAGGTCTGCACGAAGTCAGCGACCGGCTCGAGGGTCAGGGCCCATCGGGCGGCAAGCACGGCGATCGCGGCCACTGCGCCGAGCACGATCGCGAGCACGGCGCTGACTCCGACCCACTGCTTCAGGGTGTAGCGGCCGTAACGCTTCTGCTCGCGCGGGGCGACCTCTGCCTGCGCGGCGCGCGGCGCGCGTGGGGCGCGCTGGGGGGTGGGGGTTGCGGGACTGGACTGCGTAGACGTGGAAGATGCGGCGGCCGGCACTGGCGCAGCAGCCTTTCGCTCGGGGTAAAACGCAGGAGCAGCGACCTCACCCGGCCAGGGAGCAGCACCAGCGACGCGCGGCAGTCCGCGGCGGAGCATCCCTGCCGAGGCCACCGTGCTGACACTCTCGGCGGCGGCGGCTTTCTGCACCGGTGCCGTCGTGACCTGCTCGACCGACGGCGCATCGGCGGCATCGGCGGGTGCGACGACAGAGGCAGCGGGCGCATCGGATAACTCGTCGACGACCGCCATGCTGCCGGGCGCGTCGTCAACGGCCGCCGGTGTGGTTCCGCTCGATGGCGGCCACGGCTCGCCCCCCGGCACTCGGGGCAATCCGCGACGAAGGGTTCTGCTCTCGGCGTCCACGCCGCTCAGCCCTTCTTCGCCTCGAGCGCTTCGAGCAACTGCGGCACGATCGTGAACAGATCGCCGACGATCCCGAAGTCGGCAACCTCGAAGATGGGAGCGTCAGGGTCTTTGTTGATTGCCACGATGGTCTTCGCGGTCTGCATGCCGGCACGGTGCTGAATGGCACCGGAGATACCCACGGCCACGTACAGCTGGGGCGACACCGAGACCCCGGTCTGGCCGACCTGCAAAGCGTGCGGCACATAACCAGCATCCACAGCCGCGCGCGAGGCGCCGACCGCCGCCCCGAGCGCGTCTGCCAACGACTCAACCAGTGCGAAGTTCTCGGCAGAACCCAAACCCCGGCCACCGGATACGACACGAGCGGCACTGCGTAGCTCTGGCCGCTTCGACGACACGACGACCGGCTCGATCGACTCCACCATAGCGGCACGGGTACCCGACCTGGTGACCTCCAGGGGGATAATCTCCGCCTCCACCGCCGCTGCCCTCGCCTCAATGGAGCCCTGACGGAGCGTGGCGAGAAGCGGCCCAAACGTGGTTGCCGACTGGGTGTTGTACGCCCCGCCATACACCGAGTGGTGTGCCACGAGACCCTGGTCGTCGCGGTTGATGTCGACAGCATCCACCGCCACCGAGAGACCCAGACGTGCGGCCAGTCGCCCCGCGACGTCCCGACCATCGATCGAGTTAGAGATCAGGATGGCCTCCGGCTGCACGAGCTCGACCGCAGCCGCGACCGCGTCGACAATCGGCACCGTTAGTCCGTCACCGGCGGAAGCGTGCAGAACCTGCACCGCCCCGAGCGCTCCGGCTCCGTCGGCCCCCTCACCCACGACGAGGGCCACGGGAGTGCCGACCTGACTGGCGGCGCCCACCAGCGCCGCAGAACTCGCGGCCAACTGCCCGTCGGGCGTGGTGTCAAGAAGAACCAGAATCGTATCGTTCGCAAATGTCGGCATGACCTTCGGCCCCCTAGGCGAGTCTGTTCTCACGGAGGAAGTCAGCGAGCTTCTGACCTGCATCCCCCTCATCAACGATCTTCTGGCCCGCCTGCCGCGGCGGACGCTCGGCGATCGACGTCATGATCGAGCGCGGCACACCCATGTGCTCCCCATCGATGCCCAAGTCTGCGAGCGACCACGTTTCCCAAGGCTTCTTCTTCGCCGCCATGATGCCCTTGAAATTCGGGAAACGGGCGTCGGGAAGTGCCTCGGTAATCGAGACCAGTGCGGGCAGGGGCGCACTCACCTGCATCGTCGCGACATCCGTGACACGTCGACCCGAGACACGCTCCGCCTCGATCGTCACCTCAGTGAGAGCTGTCAGCTGCGGAAGACCCAATCGCTCAGCGATCATCGCGGGAAGAACCCCCGCCACACCGTCGGTCGACTGGTTGCCGGTGATGACCAGATCGAAGCCAGACTTCCGCAACGCGGCCGCCAGCACTTCGGAGGTCAGCGAGAGATCAGCGCCGTGCAGTGCCTCGTCAACAACGTGCACGGCCGATCCCGCCCCCATTGCCAATCCCTTGCGAATCGTGGCCGCGGCCGACTCCGGCGCCATGCTCAACAGCACCACCTCGGTGTCGTCGTGCTCGTCGGCGTAGCTCAGCGCAACCTCGATCGCGCGTTCACCGATCTCATCGAGAACCGCCTCCGATGCCGCACGGTCAGCAAGCCCAGTCTCGAGGTTGAGCACACGATCACCCCAGGTGTCGGGCACTTCTTTAACTAGAACGAGAATCTTCATCCGGCTCTCCTCACGCGATCGATGATAACCAGAAAGTTTGACTATCAACTAATTTTCGCGTCGACTCAGGGTGTCGCTCGTCTGACTGTTTGGCAGGGGTAGTTGGTTGCTGATGCAACGTCCCAGCTCAAAAGTCTGAATGTCATGAGTCGTCCACCCACGATCCCCACGGAAAAGAAGCTCCGCATTGTGTTGTCCGTGCTGCAGGGTGCGGTCACGATCGCCGACGCAGTCCGCCGTGAGAAGGTCTCCGAGCAAGCGATCGGGAACTGGAAACGCCACCTTCTCGCGTTCGAGTTCCTTCAGCCTGGCCCGCTCGGACACGGTCAGTTCGGTCTCGGTCCCCCCGTTTGCTTTCCGCAACGTCTCCGGGCCAACGCCATACGCCGTCGCGACGTCCTGGATCGGCTTCGAAGTCGAGATCACCTCCCGACACAGCTCGTCTCTGAACTCCTGCGTGAATCGTCTACGCGATATGGACATCCTGCTCTCTCTCAGTAGCACCCTCATTGTAAAGAGGGCCCACCATCCCAAGTCAGCACGGCAGGTGAGCCTGTGGTGCTCCGGTTGTGCGACACACTGCGCTTCCAGTGCCAGTCAAGTCTCAGAGCGGGTCAGGTCGTGGTTCGGGGTCGGCGAAGTCGCCAGCGTCCTTGCGGAATCGCGCAAGTATGCGGACAAGTTCCGCGAGATCGTCGGCGGGAAGGCCTACGTCGGCAAAGAGCGCATTCATGGCGGCGGTGGCGCGCTCGACCGTTTCGCGCCCGCTATCCGTGAGGGCGATCAGCGCGGCACGACCGTCCGTAGGGTGAGGCTCCCGCCTCACCTGGCCATCTCGTGACAAGCGGTCCACGGTGTTCGTCACACTCGTGGGGTGGACCTGCAACCGCGCGATTGCACTCGCCATGGGCATGCGGCCCTCTCGGGTGAAGGCAAGCAGCCGGAGCAACTCATACCGTGCGAAGGACAACCCGTATGCCTTCAACTCCCTCTCGACCCGGCCGAGCATGATCTGCTGTGCTCGCATGACCGACGTGACAGCGGACATGCCCACTGCGGCGTCCATCCAACCGTGCAGCTCCCACTGACGTTTCGCCTCAGCGATCGGGTCGACCGGTAGCGGTTCATTTCGTGCCATGGATCCTCCCCTCATCTATGACCAACGTACACACCAGAACGCCCCTTTCCACTGGTCGGGACTCTCTGTAGGCGCCGCGTTCCTCCATCAGATTGTGCAAGTCGAAGACGACGCCGACGATGGCCTCGCGTTGCTCTCACTCCGCGAGGAGAGCGAGCTCCAGCCGCGGAATCAGTCGCGCTCGCGCAAGTTCGCCAAGGGTCTCGTCCGTGCGCGAAACGCTACCTTTCGCAACAAATTGTTGCCCTCCCGAGTGTGCTCGAGCTTCTCCACGACTCCCTTGGGCGTGCGACTGCGTGCACCGAGATGGTCTGCTTCCTCACCCTTCAGCCGCATGTGCCCCCGATGACAGTCGTGATCGAGCGGTGGCCTGACCCCGTGAATCGGTCCACTCTGTTTGGGAGTCGTCAGGGGTTTCGATGCGTGCAGGTCCGAGCATAGGCCGCCGGGGTTCGGTAGCCCAACGCGGAGTGGCGACGGCCGTGGTTGTAGTCCTGCTTCCAGTCACCGTTCACGACCCGGGCATGGGCGAGGCTGTAGACGCCGATGAGCACACCCGCGAATGCGTGGGTGTGCTGGTGGAGCGCTCGATCACTGCCGACCGGCTCGTGGACGAGCTGGAGCGCATTGTCGCCCACCGTCGCTTGCCGAGAGTGTTGCGCTGTGACAACGGGCCCGAGTTCGTCTCCCAAGCCCTCGCCGACTGGGCGAAAAACATGGTAGCCCCCGGCTCACTTTCGCATTCCAGGGGTTCCCACGTGAACAACTTGGCGGTGACGGTGGGATTTGAACCCACGGTGGGCTCAACACCCACACAACTTTTCGAGAGTTGCACCTTCGGCCGCTCGGACACGTCACCGCGGGAGAGTTTAGCGCAGGTGCGCGGGCGGTTCGAACCGGCGGCGACCGCGGCTGAGCATCCACCCGTCGTGCCTACGATGCGTGCATGGCCTGGTCGCTGCGCGCTCCGTTCACGTATGCGCGGCGACGTGCCTCCATGTCGGAGAACGCGAACGGGATGCTGTGATCTCCTCGCGCATGATCGCCGACGTCGTGCTCGCCCAAGGCGTGCACTTCGCCCCGCTGCACCGGGTCACTGAGAAGCGGCGCGGGTGGGGTCGTTCCCCGAGTTCTCGTGGGACCAGTTCCACCCTCGGCGTTGGGCTATCGAGCATGTGAGTCGGCGTTCGCTGGCGCACTCGCGCAGCGAGCGCGTGCCCTGGAAGAGTAGACGTATGACCATGCCCCTACCTTCCCGCCGTCGCAGCGTGCTTCAGCACACCATGTCAATGACGAAGATCGGGGTCATCGGCTTCGGCGGGGGGAGCGCTCTGATCCCGGTCATGGAGCGCGAGCTGGTGCGTGAAGGCAGTCTGCGCGACGATGAGTTCACGCACGACACCGTCATCGCGAACATCACTCCGGGCGCGCTGCCGGTCAAGATCGCAGCACTCTCAGGCACGCAGCTCAGCACGTCTGCTGCCGCCGCCAGCGGTGCAGTCGCCGTCGCGCTGCCCGGCGCCGTGGCAACTGTCGCTCTGCTGGCCCTGTTCTCGGCGCTCGGGCCCGGGGCGATCTCGGTGGTCGAATATGCCTCACTCGGCATTTCAGCGTTCATCCTCTACTTGCTGGCCCACTACATCGTCAAGGTGCTCGCACCGGGCGGTCACATTCACTGGACCGGGGTCGTCATCGCCGTGGTCGCTTTCCTGCTCTCCGGTGCGGCGCGCGCAGTGCAGCTCGTCGTCGATGCGGCGGATGCTGAACCTTCGTGGGCGCCGCCCGAGCTTTCGGCACTCGGTCTGGTACTCGTCGCGCTCGCCGGCATCGCGCTCGTGACGGTGTGGCAGCTCGTGCGCGGCGGCCGGGCGGTGGCGGCCGACGCGGTCGCGGGAGTCGCGGTGCCGGTTGGTGCTCGGCGAGCCCTGCGGGGAGCGCTCGTGCTCGCGCTCATCGCAGTCATCGGGTTCGGTGCGGCATTCGCCGCTGTTCCCGACGCCTCCACCCTCTCGCTCTTCGGGCTCATTCTCGTCTCGACCGTGTCGTCGTTCGGCGGCGGCGAGGCCTACGTGGGCGTGGCCGACGGATTCTTCGTCGCCTCTGGCCTCATCGACGCAACCCAGTTCTACGGGCAGATTGTGCCCGTCGCCAACGCCCTGCCCGGCCCGATCCTGGTGAAGATCGCCTCAGGAGTCGCCTATGGTGCGGGCGTCGAAGCGGGCTCTGTACTCGCAGGTGTCGTGTTCGCCCTCGCCGCTTTCCTCATCACGGTCGGCGGCAGCGCATCCGTCGCTCTGCTCCTCTTGGCCGGGTATGACCGCGCCCGCAACTCGCTCTTCGTGCGCAATATTTCGGCGTTCATCCTTCCAGTGATCTGCGGGCTCCTCGCAGCGACCTCTCTGTCGCTACTGCACGCATCGGCCGGCATCGCCGACGACGCAGGAGTACCTCCGATCGCGGCCATCGTCGGCAGTGTCGTGCTCGCCGCACTCGTTCCCCTGATCCACCGCATCGGGCGTGTGCCCGACATCGTGCTCATCGTGGTGTTCGGAGCGTTGTCGCTCGCGGTGCTCAGCCTTGTGTAGTCGAGCCTTGGTTGCTCGGGGAGACTGAGCCCATGCTCGACAAGACGATCGTCTCGGCCGAGCTCGCGCAGGTCACGGAGCACTGGACTCCGCGAGTCATCGGCCAAGTCAACGACCAGTATGTGAAGGTCGCGACGCTGCCGGGCGAGTTCGTCTGGCACGCGCACGAGAACGAAGACGAACTCTTCTGAGTCGTCTCGGGACGACTGCGCATGCAGCTCGAGAGCCGCGACGAGGTCGTGCTCCACCCCGGCGAGTTCTATGTCGTGCCTCGCAGCGTGCGACACAACCCGGTCGCCACCGAGGAGATCGAGATCGTTCTCATCAAGACCGTGACGACGGCCCACACGGGCGATGACGTCGTCGAGCGCACCGTGCCGATCGATAGGCAGCTGCCGACCGTTTGACCGTGCGCCGTCAGGGTCAGAGCATCCCCGTATTCTGAAGCCACCATGGCCAAGCCCACCGCGAACTTCGTCTGCACCGAGTGCGGGTGGTCGACCCTGAAGTGGGCCGGCCGCTGCGGCGAGTGCCAGCAGTGGGGCACGGTCATCGAGAAGGATGCGCCGACGCGGCACACCGCGCCGGCCCGGGTTGCCGAGGGCCGGGCCGCACGCCCCATCACGTCGATCGAGCCGCGAGGTGAGAGCCACACGCCCACGGGCATCGCCGAGTTCGACCGGGTGCTGGGCGGCGGCATCGTGCCCGGCGCCGCCATTCTGCTGTCGGGTGAGCCCGGGGTCGGCAAGTCGACCCTGCTGCTCGAAGTCGCCGCCCGCGCCGCGAAGCTTGGCCAGCGCGTGCTCTACGTGTCGGCCGAAGAGTCGGTGGCGCAAGTGCGACTACGCGCCGGTCGCACGGGCGCGCTGACGCCCGAGCTCTATCTCGCGTCGGAGACTGACCTGGCGACGATTCTCGGCCAGATCGATGAGGTGCAGCCCGCCCTCGTCATCGTCGACTCGGTGCAGACCGTCGCCTCGTCGCTCGTCGACGGGCTCGCCGGCGGGGTCTCGCAAGTACGCGAAGTGGCGGCCACCCTCATCAGGGTCGCGAAAGACCGCGACATTCCCGTCGTGCTCGTCGGCCATGTGACGAAAGACGGCACGATCGCCGGCCCGCGCCTGCTCGAGCACCTCGTCGACGTCGTGTGCCAGTTCGAGGGCGACCGCCAGACGGCGCTGCGTTTCGTGCGCGCGCTCAAGAACCGCTTCGGCCCCACCGACGAGGTCGGGTGCTTCGAGATGACCGGCGACGGCATCGCCGAGGTTGCCGACCCCTCGATCCTGTTCCGCTCGGGCTCGACCACTCCCGTGAGCGGCACGTGCGTCGCCATCGCCATGGAGGGCCGCCGAGCCTTGCCCGTCGAGGTGCAGGCACTCATCGTCGCCTCGAATGCCCCCCAACCGCGCCGCGTCGTCAACGGCGTCGACTCGTCACGTGTGGCGATGCTGCTCGCCGTGCTCGAGCGCCGCTGCGGCATGCCGCTGAGCGGGTTCGACGTCTACGTCTCGACCGTCGGCGGAATCCGCCTCACCGAGCCCGCGGCCGACCTCGCGATCGCGCTGGCCGTTGCGAGCGCCCGACGCGAGAAGGCCCTGGATGCTCACCTCGCCGCCATCGGAGAAATCAGTCTCGCGGGCGAGATCCGCGCGGTATCGGGCGCCTCGCAGCGAGCCGCCGAAGGCGCTCGCCTCGGCTACACGACGATGATTGACGCTTCAGCTTTGCACCTGCGCGAAGCCGTGCGGCGCGCGTTCGCAAGCGCGCACGACGAGAAGCTCGACGTGCCCGAGTTCTGAGCTACTCGCGCGGCATCCGCAGCGCGTCGAGCACGTCCTGCGGTTCGGCCTGCATGGCGTGCGGGCCAGCGACGTCGAACCACACGGCCTCGAGCACGCCGAGGTTCTGCTCAAGAAACTCGGCGAGCGTCGCACCGTCGTAGGCGAGAACCCGGTGCTCGGGCTCGCTCGGGGTCATCGCGGCATAGTGCTCGGGCGCCGAGAAGAGCAACAGCATGTACTTGTCGGCCTCGCCCCGTCGAAACACACGCACCTGCGGCGGCCCGTCGACGGGCAGCAGCGGCACGATCACGTGATCGTTGCGCAGGGCGAACGCCACGGCCGCGGCATCTTGACGCTCGAGGGCGGCATCCAGTCGCTGCTCGGGCGGCAGAGTCGAGGGCGGCAACGCGGCAGTGGCAGCTCGTCGAGCGGGTGAACCAGAGCGTTTCGGGGGCTTCTTCTTGGGGCTCACTCCGACCAGACTACGCCGCCCTAGTTCAAGATGAACGGGCGGTCTTCCACGCTTTCGAACTCGCCCACGGTCACGCTCAGTCGATAGGTCGCCCCGCCCGCGGTGACGCTCGGACGATCGTCGGCCGTGGCGCAGTCGTCGGGGGTCGAGCGGGTGCGGCTCCACGCGAAGGCCGTGCTTTCGGCCTCGACGCCGGGCTCGAGCACGAGCGGCGCGGGTACGCCGGGCTCCTGGCAATCGGTCGAGGCCCAAATGCGGTCACTGCCTGAGACGATCAGAAACTCTTGCACGTCCGATCCGGCCTCGAGTGAACACGCCGCCGCGCCCGTGTTGAGCAACGTGAACGACAGCAGCGGCTCCTGGTCGGCGGGGTAGCTCGCCGCGTCGGTGACCGGCGTCACGACGACCTGCGTGGCGGCGCACGCGACCACGTCGGTCGGGTCGGTCTCGACACCGGGCTCGGCGGTCTCGCTCGACTCGGGTTCGGGCGTCGGCTCGGCAGCCGGGTCTCCCGACCCGGGGCGCACGATGATGAGCACGATGATCACGATAACCGCGAGCAGGCCCAGGCCCACGATGAGGCGGCGCCGCCAGTAGACCTCGGGCGGCTGCGGTCCTACCGGATGACGCAGCGTCGACATGACCACAGGGTAGGCCAGCGGGGCGGCCGCGGCGGGATGCTCGCGCGGCGTGGCCCGTACTCGCAGGTCGTGCTTAGTCGGTCAGAGACTTGAGCATGCGGGTGTTGCCGAGGGTGTTGGGCTTCACACGCGAGAGATCGAGAAACTCGGCGATGCCTTCATCGGGCGAGCGCAGCAACTCGCTGTAGACCTCCGGGTCGACCAGCAACTGCTCGTCGGTCTCCGCGAAGCCGTGCTGCTCGAAGAAATCGACCTCGAAGGTGAGACAGAAGAGACGCCGTAGGCCCAGTCGCGTCGCCTCGGCCTCGAGCGAGGTCAGTAGCGCGTGCCCGACGCCCGCTCCGCGCCACGCGTCGGTGACGGCGAGCGTGCGCACTTCGCCCAGGTCTTCCCAGATGACGTGCAGTGCGCCGCACCCGATGACCTCACCGGTTGCATCGTCGACGGCGACGCGAAACTCTTGCAGCGACTCGAAGAACACGACGAGCTCTTTGCCGAGCAGAATGCGCTGCTGCACGAGCGGCTCGACGAGCCGTTTGATCGCCCGCACGTCGCCCGTGCGGGCTTCGCGCACGCTGAACTGTCTCGCCGTCACCGCACCAGCCTAGAGCCGTCGCGGCCGTCGCGAATCGAGCGACGCCACGTGGGCATCCGGTGCAGGATGCCCACTGTGCGTCAGTCTGCGACCGGAAGCTCTGCAGCAGAGGCCGAAGGCCCCGCCTCGACCGCCGCGAGTTCTTTCCGCGTCGTCACGAAGGTGAACTCGCCGTCGATGAAGTCGACCGCGACGTGGTCGCCGCCGTTGAGCTCGCCGTGCAGAATGCGCTCACTCAGGGCGTCTTCGATCTCGTGCTGCACCGCGCGGCGCAGGGGTCGGGCCCCGAGCGTCGGGTCCCAGCCGATCTTGATGAGCTGAGCCTTCGCGGCGTCGGACACCTCGATCGTCATGTCTTGATCGAGCAGGCGCTCGCGCAGCCGCTTGATGAAGAGTCCGACGATCTGCATGAGCTCTTCTTCGTTGAGCTGCGGGAAGACGATCGTCTCGTCGACGCGGTTCAAGAACTCGGGCTTGAAGTGCTTCTTGAGCTCTTCAACGACCTTCGAGCGCATGGCCGAGTACGACGCCGCGGCGTTGCCCTCGAGCGTGAAGCCCACGGGGCCTCCCGTGATGTCTTTCGTGCCGAGGTTGGTCGTCATGATGATGACCGTGTTCTTGAAGTCGACGACGCGGCCCTGACCGTCGGTCAGGCGGCCCTCTTCGAGCACCTGCAGCAGTGAGTTGAAGATGTCGGGGTGCGCCTTCTCTATCTCGTCGAAAAGCACGACACTGAACGGCTTGCGGCGCACCTTCT
>DIUS01000028.1:6038-30488 GCA_002423075.1 Microbacteriaceae bacterium UBA6152 | reverse complement strand
ACGTCGTTGCCCTGACGGTTGAGCTGACGGGGGTCGTGCAGAGTAAAGAACACGTCGAGAATCACGTCGGCCGGAATCACATCGGGGTCGAACGTGACCGCGACCGCTTCGGCATGGCCGGTCGACCCGGTGCAGATGAGCTCGTACGAGGGGTTCTCGACGTGCCCGCCGGTGTAGCCCGAGACGACGTCGTGAACACCGTCGAGCACGCGGTAGACCGCGTCGAGGCACCAGAAGCAACCGCCGGCGAGATGAAAGGTTCGCATGGCCGAATACTAGGGCCGAACCGCGTGTGCTGACCGGGTGTCAGCCGGTCATACGCTGTACTCATGCCTGACACTCACGACGCCTACATCGCCGCTGCTGACCGCTACGACCTGCTGGAGTACGCGCGGGTCGGGCGCAGCGGTCTGCGTCTGCCGCGCATCTCGCTCGGCCTCTGGAACAACTTCGGCGACGACCGCCCGATCGAGATGCAGCGCGCGATCGTGCGCCGCGCGTTCGACCGCGGCATCACCCACTTCGATCTGGCGAACAACTACGGCCCGCCGGCGGGCAGTGCCGAAGAGAACTTCGGTCGGCTGCTGCGCGATGACCTTCGGCCGTACCGCGATGAGTTGATCATCTCGACCAAGGCGGGCTACGACATGTGGCCGGGCCCCTACGGCGAGTGGGGTTCGCGTAAGTACCTGCTGAGCTCGCTCGACGCGAGCCTGGCGCGGCTCGGGCTCGACTACGTCGACATCTTCTACAGCCACCGTCCCGACCCCGAGACGCCGCTGGAGGAGACCATGGGCGCCCTCGCCACGGCCGTCACGAGCGGCAAGGCGCTCTACGCGGGCATTTCGAACTACGACGCGCAGCAGACGCGCGAGGCGCACCGCATCCTCGGCGATCTGGGCATTCCCCTGCTGATCCACCAGCCCCGCTACAACATGTTCGATCGGCGCATGGAAGACGGCCTGCTGGATGCTCTCGCCGAGCTCGACCTGGGCAGCATCGTGTTCTCGCCGCTTGCTCAGGGCCTGCTTACCGGGCGGTACCTCGATGGGATACCCGCCGACTCTCGCGCAGCCGAGGGCCGCTGGATCAACGCCGACAACATCGACGATGCCTATCTGGGCCGGGCGCGTGCGCTCAACGCCATTGCCGAGGCGCGCGGCCAGTCGCTCGCGCAGCTCGCTCTGCTGTGGGTGCTGCGCCACCCGCAGGTCACGAGCGCGCTCGTCGGCGCAAGCAGTGTGCGCCAGCTCGACGACAGCCTCGACGCACTGCACGGCGACACCCTCACCGCCGACGAGCTCGCCGCCATCGAACCCCACGCGGTGCACGGCACCGGCACGCGCTAGCCACGTCGGTGGGATACGTCTACGCGCTGCTCGCAGCGGTGCTCTTCGGAGCCAACGGTTCGGTCACCAAGATCACGATGGAGGCGGGGCTCTCTCCCGCGCAGGTCACCGAGTTCAGACTCGTCGGCACGGCGGTCATCGCCGGGCTCGTGCTGCTCGTGATCGACCGTCGTGCTTTCCGGCTGCCGCGCGACCAGTGGCTCATCATGATCGTGCTGGGCGTGTTCGGTGTCGCCCTTCTGCAGGCAACGTACGCCGCGGCCGTGCAGCTGCTGCCCGTGGGCATCGCGCTGCTGCTCGAGTACACGGCCGTGCTCATGGTGGCGCTCGTCGCCTACTTCTTTCTGAAAGAGCCCGTGAGAGCTCGCCTGTGGGTCGCTATCGCCTTCGTGCTCGTGGGCCTCGCGGTGGTCGCCCAGGTGTGGGCGAGCACGCTCGACGCACTCGGCGTCGTGCTCGCGCTGGCCGCCGCCGTCTGCCTCGCGCTCTACTTCCTCGTCGGCGAACGGCAGGTTTCGCTCATTTCTCCCCTGGCGGTCTCGTTCTGGACCATGACGATCGCCGCGATCTTCTGGTCGTTCGTGAGCGGCTGGTGGGAGCTCTCGCCGGGCATCTTCTCGACGCCCGTCGATATCGGCAGGGCGGGTGCGGTGCTCGAGGTACCGATGGCCCTTCCGCTGGCCTGGAACGTCGTGATGGGCTCGTTCGCGCCCTTTTTGCTGAGCCTCGCCGCCCTGCGGCACCTGCCGGCCACGGCCGCGGGCATC
This sequence comes from Microbacteriaceae bacterium UBA6152, assembly GCA_002423075.1. Lineage (GTDB taxonomy): Bacteria > Actinomycetota > Actinomycetes > Actinomycetales > Microbacteriaceae > Microcella. Next base: position 28,372 of record DIUS01000028.1, on the reverse strand, counting down.
GTCGCCTCGAGCGAAGTCGTCTTCGCCTTCGTCGTGGCCTGGGTCTGGCTCGGCGAAGCCCTCGAGCCGGTGCAGATCATCGGGGCATGCATCGTGCTCTTGGGCATCATCCTGGCCCAGACCGCTCGCGTCGGAAAGGTGATCGACGCCGATCTGGCGCTCGATACGGGCCCTATCACGACCATCGCTCAGCGACAAGAGGGTGACAGAAAATAGTGTCTGCCCCCAGACGGGGGGTACTCTGCGGTGCATGACATGGGGGAACGATCTTCTCGCGTGGTGGGCGTCGGACGACGGCTGGCGCGTGCTGTCGGATGCGGTGATTCCTGCGCTCGCGATTCTGACGGCCGGCATCATCGCGGCACTCATCGGGCGAGGTGCGAACCGGCGCCTCATCGCGTTGCACCGGCAGGATGCTCTGGCTGCGGCCATCAGCGGCTTCATGCTCGCCGGGCGCAAGTCGGCACAGTGGCACGACCTCACCGAGGTCGAGCGTTCGCAACTCGAGCATCTGGCGGCCGAGAGCGAGACGCGCATTCGGCTGCTGCCAATCGCGGGTTCGGCGCTCGCGGCGTCGTGGGCCTCGCATCAGCTCGAGTCGATGAAGCGCGACTCGTCGGGCTTCCGCTTTCGTGCGCAGCAGACCCTCGCCGAATACCGCGACCGGCTGGTCGGGTGGAGCGAGAAGCCCAAGTCGGCAAAGAAGCTGTTCGGGGCCGACCTCGAGCGGTGGTCATACGAGGTCGTTGACGACGCGCCCACGAACCCGGCCGGATCTGCCGTCGCGTCGCCCACGAGCCCGTCAGAAGCAGCGTGGGTCTCGTCACCCGGAGCGCTGGACGACCTGCCCCTGACGCCCGAGCCACCGACCTCTGTCGTGGCGCACACGGGAACGATGCCGCTCATCATCACGCACCCGAGGCCCGCGAGCAGCGTGCGCGATCGGCTGGTGCCCGGCTCGGTCTAGAGTTCAGCAGGCCGCGCGCTCAGTGCGTGGCGTCGTACGCCCGCCTCGACCACATCGACACGTGGTGGTGCATCTCGGGAATCAACGGCTCGTGCTCGGGCTTCATGAGCACGCTGCGCATGATGCGCGCGCGCTCGGCATCCTGCTCGAGCTCGATGCCGCGCGCCTGCAGCTGGGCCGGCGTCACGACGTAGGTGGCGAGGTGCGTCTGCTGGGGGCGCGTCGTGTCGGCGGCCATCTCGAAGATCGCGTGGCTGACGCGGTCGAGCTCGGCCATCGAGTGCACGCGGGGCAGGTACGTGATGATGTCGAGCTCGGGGCGCTGGTACGGCCGCAAGATGTCGCTCTCGGCGATCAGCCCGTGCCAGGTCTGCGCCGCACGGTAGCCGGGCAGCACGATCGCGCCGAGCCCCTGCATCGTGAGGGGAAAGACCTTCAGCGTCGCCCACAGCGCCGCCGCGCTCGCGCCTGCGCGTGAGCACTCCAGCTGGATCTCGCCGAAGTGCCGCTCGGTGCTCGCGAAGTAGGTGTACGGCGACTCGTGGTGGTAGTACCGCAAGATCGACTGATCGTTGAAGAGCACCGCGCCGCAGCCGTAGGGCTGCAGCCCGTGCTTGTGCGGGTCGACGACGACCGAGTCGGCCTGCGCGATGGCCCGGAAGTGGCGGGCGGTCTCGGGGTCGAGCTCGTCGGCGATGATCGAGAAGAACCCGCCGTACGCCGTGTCGACGTGCACGCGGGCACCGTGCTCTCGAGCGAGCGGGATGATCTCCGCGAGCGGGTCGACAGCGCCGAGCCCCGTCGTGCCGAGCGTCGCGACCACGACGCCGATGCGCCCAGTAGCGAGCTCACGCTCGAGAGCGTCGAGGCTCATGCGCCCGTCGGCCTCGGTCGCGATGCCCACGGTGTCGATGCCGAGCACCTCGCCCATGCGCGAGTGCGTGTAGTGCGCATCCGTCGAGTGAGCGATCGCCTTGCCGGGCGCGATCTCGCGGCTCACCCACAGCGCCTCGAGGTTGGCGGTGGTGCCGCTCCAGGTCAGGTGGCCCATGTAGTCAGCGGGGTACCCGAACATGGCGGCGAGCTGGTCGAGCACCTCATGCTCCATGGCCGTGGTCGCGCGGCTCGCGTCGATCGAGTGGTTGTTGGGGTTCAACTGCATCGTGGCGACGTACGCGGCGACGGCGACGGGGTGCGGCGGCTTGAGCATCTGCCCCGCATACTGCGGGTGGAAGTACGGAAAATCGACGTCGAGGCGCTCAACAAGCTCGCCGAGCACGGCCTGCACATGGTCGGGATCGACGTGCTGGCTGGGATGAACATCCCACTCGCCGAAGGTCTCTTTGAGGGTCTGGATGCCCTGAATCGGCTGGTCGAGCAGCTCGCTCAGTGACACGGCTCGCTTGTGGCTCACGCCGCACTCCTTTGTGAGGTTGGTTGTGCGCGCGAGTCTACCGCCAGGTCGTTCGGGGTCGTACGACCTCAGCAAGGCCAGCCCCCCCGGCAGGAATCGAACCTGCGACCAAGAGATTAGAAGGCTCTTGCTCTATCCACTGAGCTACGGAGGGTCAGGTTCCAGGGTATCGCGGCGCTCTCTCGGCCGCCCCCCAGGCGTGCCCGGCACGCTGATGCCACGAGAGAAAGAGGCGCGCGTGGTCGATCGCATTCTGGGGGTCTACAACGCCGATGGTGGCATTGTCGGCGAGCTGAAGTACATCGTGGGCCATGTGCTCGGCACAGTTCACTGCTCGCTGTGCGACATCACGCACTCGCCGATCCGCCGCAAGCGCGAGTGGGATGCCCTCGTCACGGAACTGGGGATTCCCGTCGACCTGCGCCACCTCAACGAGCTTGACGAGCGAGAGGCGGCGGCTGTTGGTGACAGCGCTCCGGTCGTGCTCGTCGATCGCGATGGGATGCTCCATCCACTGCTCGATGCGGCGGCGCTCGACGCGCTCGACGGCTCGGTGAGCGCTTTCGGTGTCGCGGTGCGCGCCGCGCTGGCCGACCTCAGTCGAGGGCCTGCGCCAACGCCGTGAGCAGGCGGGGCAGGGTGGGCACGCCGCTCGCCCGCAGCACCTCTGAGCCGTCGGCGCCGTAGATGATCGTCGTCGGGGTGCTCGTGAGCCCCAGGTCGGCAGCGAGCGCCTGATGAGCCGCGATGTCGCGCTCAGTGACCTCGAGCCCGGGCACGAGGCGCTGCGCTTCGGCGACGATCTCGCGCGCCCGGTGGCACGGTTCGCAGAAGGCGGAGGTGTAGAGATCGAGGCGCACTCCCCCAGGCTACGCCGGTCGACTGAGTGCGCGGCCGGGCAGTCAGATCGCGTGGATAGACTGCCTCGGTGAGCTCAACGACCGATCGTCTCGTCTGGATCGACTGCGAGATGACCGGTCTCGATGTCGAGATCGACGACCTCATCGAGGTCGCCGTGGTCATCACCGACTACGAGCTCGAGCCCGTGCATCCGGGTTTCCAGATCGTCATCGCGCCCACCGACGCAGGCCTGGCGAACATGGGCGAGTTCGTGACCGCGATGCACGAGTCGAGCGGGCTGCTGGCCGAGCTTGCTGAAGGGGTTCCGCTCGCGGATGCCGAGCAGCAGGTGCTCGCCTACATCGCCGAGCACGTGCCGACGGCCGGGCAGTCGCCCCTCGCGGGCAACACGATCGGCACCGATCGGGCCTTCATCACGAAGTACATGCCGAGCGTCGACGCGCACCTGCACTATCGCTCGGTCGACGTGTCGAGCATCAAAGAGCTCGTGCGCCGCTGGTTTCCGCGCGTGTACTTCAACGCTCCGCCGAAGAACGGCGGGCACCGGGCCCTCGCCGACATTCTCGAGTCGATCCGCGAGCTCGACTACTACCGCCGTGCGGGGTTCACGGGTGAGCCTGGGCCGAGTTCTGACGACGCGCAACTGATCGCATCAGAGGTCATTGCGAAGTGGGAGTCTCGGCTGTAATAGACTGTCGTGTCGGCTCTCGCGAGAGGGTCTGCATGGTGGGTATAGCTCAGCTGGCAGAGCGCCTGGTTGTGGTCCAGGAGGTCGCGGGTTCAAGCCCCGTTACTCACCCCAAATTCTTTCCATCTTGATCTCATCGGCCCGTTCTGCGGGGCGATTCAGCGTTGACCGGCAGACTGGCCGTGTGACGACAGTGGCCGCGGCATCGCCCACGCTTGACGAGCAGCTCGTCGAGCAGCCGGTGCACGCCGCCGAAGTGCCGTGGCAGATCGTGGTCTGGAACGATCCGGTCAATCTCATGAGTTACGTCTCGTGGGTCTTCCGCCGTCATTTCGGGGTGGATGCTCGCACCGCCGAGCACCTCATGATGCAGGTGCACACCGCGGGGCGCGCGACTCTCGCCGAGGGCAACCGCGAGCACATGGAACGCCATGCCGAGGCGATGCACGAGTACGGCCTGTGGGCGACGGTCGAGCGGGCGCCGCGATGAGGATCAGCGGCCCGAACCCCGGTGACGGCGACGACGTCGTCGGCATTGCCGTCGTCGAGCCCGCCGAGGCGAGCATTCTCGTCTCGCTCGCCGATCAGTTGCAGGCACTGCTGGCCGAGTCGCTCGAGTCGCCGGTGACCGACGACACGGCGGTGCGCCGCCTGCTGCCCGACGCCTACCGCTCTGACCCCGAGCTCGCCGACGAGTGGCGTCGGCTGAGCCGCCGAGGCCTCGTCGACCGGAAGATCGGCTTCGCGCACACGCTGTCGAGCGCGCTCGCCCCCGGAGTCGGCAGCGACGAGGCGCGCACCGTTCCGCTGTCGACAGATGCTGCGCTCGACTGGGTGCGCGGCATCGGCGACCTGCGCCTCGTCATCGCCGACCGCATGGGCATCGTCGTCGATGGCGACGAGGGCACCTTCGCCGAACCGGGCCTGCGCGATGTCTACGATTTGCTCGCTTGGATGCAAGACGCTCTCGTGCAGGTGCTCGAGAACGCCGAGCAGGCTCCTGACTCGGAGTCACCGTGACCGACGACACCGCCGCGCCACCGCTCGAGCTCGATGAGGCCGCCTTCGAAGAGCTCGTCGTCGACGAACTCGACGCGCTGCCCGACGAGATGGTCGAGGGGCTCGAGAACGTCGTCTTCGTGACCGAGGCGCGCCCCGACGACGGCTCGCTCGACCTGCTCGGGCTCTACGAGGGCACGGCGCTCACCGACCGCGGGCAGTACGGCTTCGGCGAGCTGCCCGACCGCATCATCCTCTACCGCGAGCCGCTGCTCGCCATGAGCGCCGACCTCGACGAACTGCGTGACCAGATTCACGTCACGCTCGTGCACGAGATCGCCCACTTCTACGGAATCGACGATGACGAGCTGCATCGCCTGGGGTGGGCATGAGTCGCGCGCGGCGGGTGCGCCGCATCGTGGGCGGGATGCTCGCCGTCGTGATCGTCGCTGTACTGACTTATGCGGCCGCCGCCATGCTGAGCCCCCTGCCGCGCCTGCACGTCGAGCAGACGCTGAGCTCGGCCGTTGACGGCAGCTGGACCGAAGCACTCACGCTGCCCGAGGCCGGCTCAACGGCCGCGCTCGCCGAGAGTGGCTCGATCGTGACGAGCGGCAGTACCGAGCCGCGCCCGATCGCGGGCGCCGCCAAGCTCGTGCTCGTCAGCGTCGTGCTCGACGCCGAGCCGCTCGCGCCGGGAGGCACGGGCCCGGCGATCACGATCGACCAGGCCGCGGTCGACCGGTATCGAGCGCTCGATGCCGCGGGTGCCCGCACCGTGCCGGTGCAGTTCGCTCAGACGCTCACGCGCCGCGACCTCATCGCCGCGACGCTGCTCGGGTCGGGCAACAACACGGCCGAACTGCTCATCGACGCCGTGTTCGGCGACCTCGACGGCTATCTCGCGGCTGCCGCCGCCTGGCTCGACGAGCAGGGGTTGGCCGACACCACGGTCACCGACGGAACAGGCCTCGACCCCGGCTCGCGCTCGACCGCGACCGATCTGGCACGACTCGGCCAGCTCGCGCTCGCGACCCCCGCCCTCGCCGACTTGCTCGACTCTCGCCCCCGCACGACCTCGGCCGGTTCGAGCTTCAGCGACCAGGCTGCCTTCTTGCCCGGGCTCGGCACCGTAGGACTCGTGCGCTCGTACACCGACGCGGCCGGGGTTTGCGTGCTGCTCGCCGTTCCGGTGGGCGATGAGACCATCGTCATCGCGACGCTCGGCCAGCCGAGCTACCCCGCCGCCGAATCGGCGGCCAGTGCGCTCGTCGCTGACGTGCGTGAGACCGTGCGCGAGGTCGAGGTCGTCGCCGCCGGGGGTGTCGTTGGCGTCGCGCGCTCTGCGTGGGGTCAATCGACCGATCTCGTCGCGACCGAATCGATCACGGTCAGTTCGACCGAGCTCGACGGCCTCGGAGTGCGCATCGAGACGGCCTCGCGATCCACGATCTTCCGCGGTGCCGACGCGGGCAGCCTCATCGTGACCGCCGGAGGCGAGCAGCAGACCGTGCGACTCGAATCGGTGAGCGCGATCACCGAGCCGGGCGTCGCCTGGCGCTTCGCCGACCCCGCCACGGTGTTCGGTCGCTGGTTCGGCTGAACGGGCACAGCCAGCTCGGCAACCCCGGCGAGCGATCAGCCCTCGATGACCTCATCAGCGGTGCCGCGCGGGTCGTGCAGGCGCGCGTGCCACTCCTCCTGCCGCGCCCAGCGCTGCCAGTTGAGCGCGAACTGCTCGCCGTCGCGGGCGATCGCGCGCCGGCGGCGCTCGTCGTCAGGCAGTTCGAGGTAGACGGCGTGATCGGCGAGAGCGCGCGCCGCTGGGCTCACGGCTCCGCAGCCCTCGATGACGAGCGCACGCGCCGGGTCGAGATCGTGCCACGAGCCGGGACGAGCATCCGCCCAGTTCCACGACCGCCAGCGAGGGGGCTGCCCCGCCGCCAGCGCGCACAGCACGTGCTGCAGCACGTGGGCCTCGCCGGCCTCGAGGCCGTCCCAGCCCGGGTAGACGTCGTCGAGGCTCAGCAGCTGGGCCCCGGTGCGGCGGGCCAGCTCGGTCGCGAAGGTCGTCTTGCCCGAACCCGACCGCCCGTCGATGAGCGTGATGCGCTCTCTACCCACCGACCACTCCGATCACGGGATTGAAGGTGCCGAGCAGCACCGCCGTGGTCACCGCGACGATGGAGACGAGCACGGCGATCACGACGACAGCGGTATCGGATGCTCGCCACGGCGACGGCCGAATCCACGTGCGCGGCCCCGGGGCTCCGAAGCCGCGCGCCTCCATGCCGATCGCGAGGGCCGACCCCCGACGGATCGACAGCACGAGCAGCGCGAACACCAGACCCGCGGCACGCCGCACCCGGCCGCGATCACCGAGGCCGCGCGCGCGGCGCGCCCGCTCGAGCAGCCGCGCGTCGTCGCGCAGCACGGTCAGCAGGCGCAGGGCGGCGACTCCCCCGAGCACGAAGCGACTGGGCAGGCGCAGGTTCTGACCGAGGGCATCCCCCAGCCGCGTCGCATCGGGCCGCGAGAAGAGGGCGATCGCGGGCACGGCGATGGCGAGAATGCGCAGCAGCGTGGCGAGGGCGAGCTCGAGCGAGCCGTCGCTGATGCTCACGAGCCAGAACTCGACGTAGACCGTGCCGCCCGGCTGTCCGTAGAACACGATCGTGAGGGCGGCGAACGGGGCCGCGATGAGAATGGGGGCGATGCGGCGCAGCAACAGACGGGCCGGGATGCCCAGCAGGGGTATCAGCAGCAGTTGCAGGCCGAGCGCGACTGCGGCCGACACCACGTCGATCGTCGTGACGAGGAGCAGGGCCGGCACGAGCAATGCCGCGATCGACGCGACCGGGTTGAGCCTTTCGCCGAGCGGCACCCGAGCTGTCTGCGCAGCACGAGCCGACGGTGCGGGAGCGCGTGCGGGCAGGGCGACCTCGCGCGCGCCGAGCGCCTCGACGAGGGCGCGGTCGTGGGTCGCCATGACGACGGCTCCCCCGGCGTCGCGGTGCTCGGCGAGCAGGGTGGCGAGCTCGGCCCACGTGCGCGAGTCTTGCCCGAACGTGGGCTCGTCGAGCAGCAGTACGGGCGGCGCCGAGGCGAGGGCCGTCGCGACCGAGAGCCGTCGCTGCTCGCCGCCGCTGAGCGAGAACGGGCTCACGCCCGCGAGCCGGCGCAACCCGAGCCAGTCGAGCAGACGATCGACTCGGCCCACTGCGGGCGCGGCAGTACTGCTTGCGCCACGCGCGCGCTCGAGCGCGGCGGGCCCCACGGCGAGCTCGTCGCGCACGGTGCCCGCGACGAACTGGTGCTCGGGGTTCTGAAACACGACGCCGAAACGCGATGCGAGGTCGGCCGAACTCCACGTGCTGGGGGTGCCCACCTCGAGCGCCTCGATCGAGCCGGCGGCGGGCGGCAGCAGCCCCGCGAGGGTGAGCAGCAGCGTGCTCTTGCCGCTGCCGTTCGGCCCGGTCAGCGCGACGACCTCGCCCGCGCGCACGTCGAGGTCGAGCCCGAGTGCGATCGGCTCGCCCCCGGCCGGCTGCACGTCGAGCCCGGCCGTCTGCACGAGCACCTTGCCGAGCGGTGCTGGCGCGGCGGCCGGATGCTCGGGCTCGCGCCCCGGCACCCACACCCCGCGCGCCGCGAGCCCTTCACCCTGCGCGGCGAGCACCTCGTCGACGGGCCCGTCAGCCACGACGCGGCCGCCGTCGAGCACGATCACCCGGTCGACGAGCGCGGCCCACACCTCGACGCGGTGCTCGACGACGACGAGAGTGAGTCCGCGCTCGCGCACGAGCACGGCGACGGCGCGGGCGACCTGCTCGACTCCGGCCGGGTCGAGCTGCGCGGTCGGCTCGTCGAGCAGCAGGGCGGCGGGCTCGAGCGCGAGCACTCCGGCGAGCGCGAGCCGCTGACGCTGTCCGCCCGAGAGACGGGCGCCTTCGGCGTCGAGGGGCAGGTCGAGCCCGACGGCCCGCAGCGCTGAGTCGACGCGCTCGGCGATCTCGGCGGCCGGCACCCCGAGGTTCTCCGGACCGAAGGCCACGTCGTCTCGGGCGCGCGCGAGCACCAGTTGAGCATCCGGATCCTGCAGCAGCAGTCCGACGCGACCACGCGACTCGGCCACCGTGCGGTCGTCGACCGTCAGGCGGCCGCGCTGGTCGCCCTCGTCTGACCCGCCGAGCACGCCCGCCCAGGCCTGCAGCAGCGTCGACTTGCCGCTGCCTGAGGCGCCGAGCAGCAGCACGCGCTCGCCCGGAGCGATGCTGAGGTCGACCCCGTCGAGCACAGGCGTCAAGCGGCCAGCGGGGGTCCAGCCCCAGTCATGCGCCCCAAGCACTGCGGCGGCGGTCGTCACGAGGTCGATGCGCGCTCCCCCGGTTCGACTGCCGACGCGAGCTCAACGGCAGACCGACGGGCGACCTCGCGACCGGCAGCGAATCGCGAAAGTGCCCCCGTGCGCGCGAGCCCCCGCACGATGAACCAGCTGCCGAGCCCCGCGATGACCGCACCTGAGAGCATGGCGCTCACGGCATACACGACCATGAACTCGGGGCGTGCGGCAGCGTAGTAGAACGTGAGGTCCATGATCGTGAGGCCGGCTCCGGCACCGAGGCCCGCGAGGATCGCGGGAACGAGGCCCCACGCACGATAGAGCAGAATCGCGAAGACGAGCTCGGCACCGAGGCCCTGCACGAGGCCCCAGGCCAAAGCGGTCCAGCCCCAGAATCCGCCGAGCAGCGCTGAGACGGCGGCGGCGACGAGTTCGCCGTAGAGCGCGGAGCCGGGCTTGCGCACGATGAGGCCGACGAGCACGGCCGGAAACAGCCACACGGCGTAGACGAGCGCCTGCAGACCCGGCAGCACGGCCTCGATGGGCGCGGTGAGGGGCGAGTAGACGAGGTTCCACAGGGTGAAGACGAGCCCCCCGGCGACGCCAAGGACGCTCGCGACGACGATGTCGACGACGCGCCAGCGCATGCTGGGGCGGGTGGTGGTGGATGCGGTGCTGACCATGATCGTGCCTTTCGCTCAGCGCGGGCTCGGCGATGGGGCCCGCGATTTCGGTCGGCACGGGTGCGAGAAGTCCTCCCTGCGCCGGCATGATCCGGATCAGGTTCGACGGTCGAAGCGTGAGTGCGCTTCCTCTCAGCCCGGTTCACCGGACTCCCGTGTACGAGCATCAGTGTACGCCTCGCGGATGCGCGACAGCGGCCTACGGTCAGGTCAGGCGAGCGAACTAGGATGCGAGCATGGAATTCGCCTTCTCGCTCGAGCTGCTCATCGCCTTTGCCACCCTGCTCGTGCTTGAGATCGTGCTGGGCATCGACAACGTGGTCTTCATCTCGATTCTGGCCAACAAGCTTCCGCCCGAGCAGCAGAACAAGGCTCGCACAGTGGGCCTCTCGCTCGCGATGATCATGCGCATCTTGCTACTCTTCGCCGCGAGCTGGATCATCAGCCTCACGAACGATCTCTTCGAGCTCTTCGGCATGGGCTTCTCGGGTCGCGACCTCATCCTGATTCTCGGCGGGCTCTTCCTCGTCTATAAGGCCGTCGTCGAGATTCACGAGAAGCTCGAGGGCGCCGAGGGGCATCAGCAGTCGACCGGCAAGACCGTGACGTTCGCGGGCACCATCGTGCAGATTCTGCTCATTGACATCGTGTTCTCGCTCGACTCGGTCATCACCGCGGTCGGCATGGTCGACGAGTTGTGGATTATGATCGCGGCGGTCGTCGTCGCCATCACGCTCATGCTCTTCACGGCCAAGGCGATCAGCGACTTCGTCAACCGCCACCCCACGGTCAAGATGCTCGCCCTCGCCTTTCTCGTGCTTATCGGCTCAACGCTCATCGCCGAAGGCTTCGACGTGCACATCGACAAGGCCCTCATCTACGGCCCCATCGCCTTCGCCATCGGCGTCGAGGTGCTCAACCTCATGTACCGCAACCGCCAGGCGAAGAAGCGCGCCGAGTCGATCGAGCCGGTCGAACTGCGGCCTTTCCTCGTCAAGGACGAGGTCTCGGGTGACGTCACCCCCGTGCCCCTTCGCGGCGTTCGACGCCCGGCGGCCGACCCGATGGATCACCCCGATGGCGCACCGTGACCCCTGCCGAGAAGCGGGCGCGCACGGTCGAGGCGGGCGCGGCGAAGAGCCCGGTCGTCGATGCGCTCGTGCGCCGCATTCTCGACCGAGCGTCGACCACGGATGAGGGCTTTCAGCGCATCGGGCTACTCGTCTCGGCCGCCCGCGCCGTCACCGAAGACCTCGAGCTGACGGCCGCGCTGCAGCGCATCGTCGCCGTCGCCCGCGAGCTCGTCGGGGCGCAGTACGGCGCGCTCGGCGTCATCGGCCCCGACGGCGCACTCGAGCGCTTCTTGCACTCGGGCCTGAGCGACGAGCAAGTGCGGCTGCTGGGCGAGCCACCGAGCGGCAAGGGCATTCTCGGGGCCGTCATCACCGAGGGTGCGAGCATCCGCCTCGATCACTTGTCGCACGACCCGCGGTCGGTCGGTTTTCCGCCCCACCACCCGCCCATGGATGCGTTTCTCGGCGTGCCTATTCACGTCGACGGCACGGTCTTCGGCAACCTCTACCTCACCGAGCGCAGCGAGGGCGCCTTCGACGACGTCGACGAGTCGATCATCGCGGCCCTCGCGGCCATGGCAGGCACGGCGATCGCCAACTCGCGGCTCTACGAGCAGTCGCAAGAAGACCGCCGCTGGCTGACGGCCTCAGAGCAGCTCACGCAGAACCTGCTGTCGGGCGCGATCGGCGCCGACGAGCTGCCCGCGATTGTCGACGTCGTGCGCCAGCTCTCGCACGCGCCGTATGTGGTCATCGTCAACGCCGATCACGCGGCGACGGATGCCCGCAGCGAGCTCATCCGCCTGGCCGGCGACACCGACCCCGGGCCCACGCTCGTGGTGCCGATGCAAGGCAGCGCCGACCGCGAGTCGTGCGAGCTCGGCATCGCGCGCGGAGCGCACGGTCACCCGTTCAGCGCCGCCGAGCGCGAGACCATCACGCGCTTCGCACGCTCAGTGGCCATCGCGCGCGAGCTCGCGGGGGCGCGCATCGACGAGCAGCGCATCGCACTCGCCGATGAGCGCGACCGCATCGCGCGCGACCTGCACGACCACGTGATTCAGAGCCTGTTCGCCGTCGGGCTCAGCCTGCAGAGCGTCGTGGGCGATCCCTCGACGCCGACCGGCGCGCGCATCGCGGGGCAGGTCGACGCGATCGATTCGACGATCCGGCAGATCCGTCAGGCGATCTACCGGCTCTCGACCCCGGCGAGCGCGGGCGTGCACAGCCTGCGGGCGCGCATCAACACGCTCATGCGCGAGACGCTGGAGGGCGAACACCTCGATTCGCGCCTCGAGTTCGCGGGCCCCGTCGACACCCTCGTGAACACCGAGCTCGGCGACGAGGTCGCGGCCGTGCTGCGCGAGTCGCTCTCGAACGCTGTGCGACACGCGCAGGCCTCGGTCGTCGAGGCGAGTGTCGCGGTGCGCGGCGCGGAGGTAGTCGTGACGGTGCGTGACAACGGCGTGGGCATGCCCGAGACCGACCGGCGCAGCGGGTTGGCCAACCTCGAAGCGCGGGCTCGCGAACGCGGCGGAACATTCTCGAGTGAAACGGCGTCACCTCAGGGAACTCTCGTGCGGTGGAGCGTACCCTGGGAGGCACGATGAGCCTTCCTGTGACCGTGTTCCTGCTCGACGATCATGAGATCGTGCGCCGCGGAATCGCTGACCTGCTCGAGCAGGAGGAGGGCATCCGTGTGGTCGGCGAAGCGGGTGTTGTCGCGGGTGCTGCCGACGCGATTCTCGCCTCGGGCGCCACGGTCGCCGTGCTCGACGGTCGACTGCCCGACGGCAGCGGCATCGACGTCTGCCGAGACCTCAAGTCAGAGCGCCCCGAGCTCGGCTGCCTCATTCTCACGTCGTACGACGACGATGAGGCCGTGCTGGCTGCGGTGCTCGCCGGCGCCAACGGCTATCTGCTGAAAGAGGTGCGGGCCACGAGCCTCATCGAGGCGATCCGCCGCGTCTCGGCCGGCGAGATGCTGCTCGACCCGGCCGTCACCGAGCGCGTGCTGAGCCGCGCCCGTGAAGCGTCACCGCTCGACGGCTTGACCCCGCGCGAGACCGAGATTCTCGCGCTCATTGCCGAGGGGCTATCGAACCGCGAGATCGGCGCGCGACTGTTTCTCGCCGAGAAGACGGTCAAGAACTACGTCAGCGGCATTCTCTCGAAGCTCGGCATGCAACGGCGCACGCAGGCAGCCGTGCTGGCTGCCGAGTGGATGCCCAAGAATAGCCCGCGGCGCTAACCCGTCGCGCGGCTCAGGCCACGGGCGCGGCGAGCAGCGACACCGTCACCGTGCCGCCTTTCGTCGACTGCACGCCGACCTGCTCGAAGCCGAGGCGCGCGTGGAAGGCCAGGCTGCCCGGGTTGGGCGGGTCGAGGTTGACCTCGCACGTCACTTCGCGCCGACCCGCCGCGCGCGCGGCCGCAAACACCTGCTCGTAGAGCATCGGGCCGAGGCCGTTGCCGCGCTCGCTCTCGGCGATGACGATGCGGTCGACATAGAGGTGGTCGACGCCGCGCGACTCGAAGTAGGCGTAGTTCTCGCTCTCGTAGGGCGACCCGGGGCCGATTGCGATGACGAATCCGACGAGCTGCCCGTCGCGCTCGAGGCCGAGAGCCAGCTCGGCGAGATCGATGAGGCGGGCCAGGCCCGCCGGCTCGGTGATCGGCACGGCGGGGGTAGCCGCATCGTTAAGCACAGCGAGATCGTCGGCGTCGGCGGCGGTGAGGGGGCGAATGAGCACGCCCCAGGCTAACAACCACGGTGAGCGAGACTCTCGGCCCGTGACCGCAGCCGCTGCCTCCCCGCTCGAGCAACCCCCGCATACTCTCGCTCGGCTGTCGCACCGTCAGCGGCTCATGCGGCCTCGTGCGACCGCCGGGCTGTCACCGGCTTCGAGCATCGTCAACAGTGCCACCCGGCTGGCTGTCGCACCGAATGCGGAGGTGCCCGGTTCGAACCGGACACCCTCAGCCAATGCCCCGGCGTCTATCGTGTCGAAACCCATCGCGTCGACGACCTCGGCAACGATCATGAGCGCGGTCGGATCATCCGATGCGATGGCGAGGGCCTTGCGGTCCGGATGCCCGGCCGGCCGTGCCTCGGTGTCGAGTTCGTGATAGCCCATGTGATTGAAGGTCTTCACGAGCCGGGCTCCTGGCATGAGGTTGCGGACAATCTCGCTCGATGACAGTTCGGCCTGTTCGAAATCAGGAAGTATCCCGTCGACCGGCCACCAGTAATTCGTAGCGTCGACGACAATGGCACCGGCACCGGAGAGAGCGTCGAGGGGCAGCGACCGAACCTTGCCCAGCGGCGCCGCCAGGATGACGACGTCCGCCTCGGCGACGACCCCCTCCGCGGTCGTCGCGATCGCATCCGGGGCCATCACCTCAACAATGAGCGCGATCCGATCGACGGCACCGGAGCCGGCGATCAGCACTCGATACCCTGCGGCTGTCGCCAGGCGCGCGAGCACTGTGCCGAGCTTTCCGGCTCCCAGTATCCCGATTGTGCGCTCGATCCGCTCCCCGCCGCTCACGTCGGATTCGGGGTGACCGCAGTCTCGCGCCGCAACACCGGGGCCACCTCCTCTGCGAACAGCTCCAGGCTCGCGTTGACCAGTTCGCCGGGAAGGCTGCCGACCTCGATCTGGCCGACGTAGCGGTCGACGCCGAGGATTTCGCGATGGCGCAGGATCTTGTCGATGACCTCCTGCGGACTTCCCACGATGAGCCCGCTGTCGACCCACTGCTCGAACACCTCTCGCGGCATCCCTCTCGCGAACTGAGGCAGCTGCGTGAAGTAGTCGGAGTAGTAGGGGTAATACTCATCCCGCGCAGTCTGCGACTTGCGTGATATGTAGAGGTGACCGCCACTGGCCGTCTTCAGCGAGCCTGGATCATGCCCGGCAGACGCCGCAGCGCGATGGTAGAGATCGACGAGCCGTCGCCCGGAATCGGGGCCCTGGAAGAACGACATGAACATCGGGGTTCCGAGCGCGCCGGCGCGCACTGCCGACTGCGGCGTGCCGCCGACGCCGATCCACACTGGCAGTCGGTCCTGAAACGCCCTGGGCGAGATCAGCGCCCCGTCCAGCGAGGGCCGCAACCTGCCCTGCCATGTGACGACCTCATTGTCTCTCAGCTCTAACAACAACCGGATCTTCTCATCGAAGAGTTCCTCGTAGTCGTCCAGGTGGTAGCCGAACAGCGGAAAGGACTCGACGAACGCGCCCCGCCCAGCCATGATCTCGGCCCGTCCGCCCGAAATCTGGTCGATGGTTGCGAACTGCTGGTACACGCGCACAGGGTCCTGGGTCGACAATACGGTCACGGACGTGCTCAGGCGAATGCGCGTGGTGACCGCGGCCATCGAACCCAACACCACTTCGGGCGCTGAGATGACGTAGTCCTTCCGGTGATGTTCACCGAGCGCGATCACGTCCAAGCCCGCCCGGTCGGCTGTCTTCGCAAGCTCGATCAAGCGAAGCAGGCGCGCATGCGTTGACTCCCGCTCGCCCGTGAGCGGGTGAGCCTTCAAGTCGCCGAAGGTGTAGATGCCTAGTTCCATGTGCTCCCTGTTCTGCCTAGTCGGTCATTGCTCGGCGACATCGAGGCGCGCTCGCGCCCAGACATTGCTCCAGTCGGCGATCGCGTCCAACACGGGAAGAAGGTGCGCGCCGACGTCGGTGAGTTCGTAGTGGACTTCAATCGGTCTCGCGGCCCTGACATCGCGCACGACAATCCCTGCAGACTCGAGTTCCTTGAGCCGTCGCGAGAGCATGGCGTCGGTCACGCCGGGAATTGCGTTGCGCAACTCGGAGAAACGCCTTCGCCCAGTAATCAGTACTTGCAGGATCCGTCCATTCCATCGGCATCCCAGCAGTTCGATCGCCGTGTGAAACAGAGGGCACGCATCCCGGTTCATGACGGTGTGGCTTGCGATCTGCGACATGCAACTACCATAGTCATTGTTTCTATACAATGCATAGTTGAGCCCTTCGAAGCAGAAGGGCCGGCCGCTGTAGGCGGCGAGGTGGATCTCGTCGCATCAGGCCGTTTGATCTACACGGCCGGCGGAGACTGCCCGCGCACCGCATCCAGCAATCACAGCGCGCGGGGGCTTTCGGTTCGCGCTGTGCGTGAGGAGTTCGGACTGTGCGCCGGGTGCCGCTACTGCGCGCCGTTGGCCGCCAGCCACGCCGCGGGGTTGATCGCACGACCACCGATGCGCAACTCGAAATGCAGGTGCGGAGCCGTCGTGACTCCCGTGCTGCCGACCGTGCCGACCTGGTCGCCGCCGCGCACCTCTTGGCCGACGCTCAAAGTCAGCGAGCCGCTTTCCATGTGCCCGTAGACGCTCGAGATCGCCTGACCGTTGATGACGTGGTCGATGACGGCATAGACGCCAAGCGAGCTGCCCGAGGTGACGACCTTGCTGACGATGCCGTCGGCGATGGCCACGATCGGAAAGCCGCGACCGGGGTTCCAGTCAATGCCCTCATGCATGGTCGAGCACGCACCGCACGCGGCATCGCGTGGGCCGAAGCCGCTGCCGACCGGGGCTCCGATGCCGACCGGGTATTGCAGGGCAGGGCGCACGTCGACCGTGTACTCGAGTGCCTCGAGTGGAGCCGCCTCGATCGTCGCGACCGACAACAGTTGCGTGCGCGGCGCGGCCTCGTCAGACGACTCGCTCGCCACGGCAATCGCTGCCGGCACGGTGTTGACGAGCAGTGCGCTCAGTGCCACGAGGGCGGCCGCCGCGACGAGCGCGGTCTGTCGAAGACGGTAAGGATTCAGGGCCGCGACGCGCGGCAGAGCAGGGTGAACCAAGTGGAGCATGAGAAGAAAAACACTTCCTGGTGGCGGCGGTCAGGCCGGAGACACGGTGAGTGCACGTCGTTGCGCGATTCGACCTCGCCGCGCTCGCAATGAGGAGGCGACCCAAGAGGTCAGGAGGTCACAGCACCCGCCCGGTGGCCTTATTCACACCGGCGGCACTCGCCCCTGTCAGCGTCGGCGCCAACACTCCAGCGTGACTCACGAACCTGTGAATCGCCTGTTTCGGGTACGAACGATCAGGCGAGCGTCGTGCCGAAAGCGAGGCCGAGCAAGTAGGTGGCGGCCGCAGCGCCGTAGCCGATCGCCAGTTGGCGCAGTGCCCGCTTGAGCGGCGAAGCCCCCGAGAGCACGCCGACGATCGCGCCCGTGACGAGCAGAGCGACGCCGACGAGCACTGCCGCCGTCACGATCGCGGCGAGGCCCTCCAGCCCCAGCAGATAGGGAATCACCGGGATGATCGCCCCCGAGGCGAAGAACGCGAAGCTCGAGAGCGCGGCACCCCAGGCCGAGCCGATCGCGACGTGCTGCTCGGCTTCGGCCTCGGCCGCGCGGGCAGCCGCGACCGCGGGGTCGTAGTCGGCGAGCACGCCGCGGGCAAGCTCAATGGCCTCGGCCTCGTCCATGCCGCGAGCGCGATAGACAAGCGCGAGCTCGTTCGCGTCGACGTCAAGATGCGGCAAAGCGGTGTGCGCCTGGGGGTCGGGCGTCGAGGCGTCGAGCAGCTCGCGCTGCGACCGCACCGAGACGTACTCCCCCGCCCCCATCGACAGCGCCCCGGCGAGTAGGCCGGCGAGGCCGGTGAGCAACACCGTGCCCGGGCCGAGGCCCGCCGCACCGATGCCCATGACGAGGGCGAGGTTGCTCACGAGCCCGTCGTTCGCGCCGAACACCGCCGCGCGGAAGGTGCCGGAAAGCCGCTGGCGTCCGCGTGCGGCGAGCCCGCGCACCACCTCACCGTGGATGCGCTCGTCGGCGGCCATCGCGGCCGTCGCGTGAGCATCCGTCTCATAGGGTGATCGCGATTCGGCGCGCTGGGCCAGAGCGAGCACGAAGACGCTGCCGAAGCGACGAGCGAAGAACGACAGGATGCGCGTGCGCACCGAGGCGGCCGGCACCCGATCGGCGTGCTCGCCCAGCAGGGCGACCCAGTGCGCCTCATGCCGAGCTTCGGCCTCGGCGAGGGCGAGCAGAATTGCACGCTCTTCGCCCGTGCGGCGCGAAGCGAGGTCGCGGTAGACGGCGGCCTCGGCCCGCTCGTCGGCGAGGTAGCCGCGCCACCGGCGCAGGTCAGCCGACGTCGGGGGCGCGGGCGCATCGGTGGGCGCTGTGGAGTCGTGCTCGGTCACGTCGACAGTGTGCCAGCGCCGCGCACAGCCCGCAGTTCGGCGGCCCGAAACGGGTGCGAGCTAGAATTCGGGCGCGAGTGCCGCTACCAGCCCCAGGTGCCCTCGCCGCCCTTGAACGGGCCGACGATGTTCGCGGTGATCCAGCCGCCGTAGAAGTCGCCCTCTTGCGGCTGCACGGTCTCGCCGTCGATCGTGCACCGGTCCATGCGGCCGGGGTAGACCGAGACGAAGCCCGCGATCGACTCGAAGCCCCGGCTCGGGGCGGCGTAGTGCCACGCCGCCTTCGGGGCGCGCACGTCGCCGCTCACGACGTCGCTGTAGCCGGCGCGACCCTTGAACTCGCAGAACGAGGTGCCCTCGGCGGGCTGCAGGGCGCCCTCGACGAAAGCCTCAGGCGGCAGGTAGATGGCCGGCGGGTGGCTCGTCTCGAGCACGCGCATCGCGCTCGTCGTGTCGGCGATCACATGCCCGCCGAGCTCGATCGTCACTCGACCTTGCACGGGCTCGACGCGGGGCGGCCGGGGGTAGTCCCAGACCGACTCCTCACCCGGGCCGGGCTCGATGCGCTGCCGCTTCGCCATCGTCAGAAGCCGAAGTCGCCGAAGTCTCCGAAATCGCCGCCGAAGTCGCCACCAGCGAGGTCTTCTCCGCCGCCCGACGCATCAGCGCCGGGGTCGGATGACTCGGCGCCGGCGGCATCCGTCGTGCCAGCATCCGTCACACCCGTATCCAACGGCGGCAAGAAGGCGCTCGCGAGCGCCGAGCCGATGACGTAGCCCGCGACCGTGCCCAGCAGCGAGGCGCCGACCATCTGGCCGAACGAGGGGCCGGCGAGCGAGCGTTCCATCGTGCCGGGCTGACGCAGCTCTGAGCGGGTCGCGGCGCGCGCGAGGGTCGCCGGTTCGTCGTCGGCGGGCGCTTCGCCCCCAGGGGCGGTGCGCGCGAGCTCGTCGAACACGAGCCGCCGCTGCTCGGGGGTCAGCTTCGCGAAGGCCTCGGCGTGCATCTGCTCGATCGTCTCGGGCGGGGCCGTCTGCAGCAGGTAGCGGTAGCGCTCGACGGCGCGGTCGTCGTCGGTGCGGGGGGCCGCTCGGCGCTGCTCCGGCTCGGGCGCGGGGGCGCCGAAGAGGCGGTCGAAGAAGCTCATGCAGTCACTCCTGGGGGTCGAGAGCTCAACGGTAGGGCTCTTCGCTCGGCGACGGCTGTGCACTCGTCATGTAACAACTCGGTGAAGATCGCCCCGTTCTCTGCTGGGTGCACTACTCTCGGCAGTGAAGTTGATACGCCTCGGCGATCCGAACGTGCCGTGCAAGCAGTGCGTGCTCTCGTATAGAGCAGGATTCACGAGTGGTTCGACTGGTGGTTTCGACAGTCGAAACTCCGTGAGTAACAAGGAGTCAGCAATGACGACAGGCACTGTTAAGTGGTTCAACGCCGAAAAGGGTTTCGGTTTCATCACCCCCGATGACGGAAGCGCCGACGTGTTCGCGCACTTCTCCGCCATCCAGTCGAACGGGTACCGCTCGCTCGACGAGAACCAGAAGGTCGAATTCGACGTCGCGCAGGGCCCCAAGGGTCTGCAGGCCGAGAACATCCGCCCGCTCTAGTTCCCTCCCGTCTTCTCGAGTCCGCTCGAGCTGAGACACACGAGAGCCGCCCCCCGATGGCGTGGGGCGGCTCTCGTCATTCCTAGCGATGTTTCGTCGCCCGGTCGTTCTCAGCCGACGGAACCCCTCGCCCGATGACGTGGGTCGCGCTCGTCGCACTGAAAGCGACACCTCGTACGCTCGCAAGCGTGCGAAACGTCGCAAACCGTGAGAAACGCCCGCGGTGCACCTACTCGGCGGTCACGAAGTCGATGAGCTGCTCGACCCGCCCGAGCAGAGCAGGCTCGAGGTCGGCGTAGCCGCGCACGCTGCCGCGAATGCGGCGCCAGGCTGCTGCGCGATCGGCCGCGGACTCGTGCGGCCAGCCGAGGGCTTGGCACGTGCCTGTCTTCCAGTCGATGCCGCGCGGCACCTCGGGCCACGCCGAGATACCCACCGACGACGGACGCACCGCCTGCCAGATGTCGATGAACGGATGCCCCACCACGAGCACGTGCGCCGCGTCGACCCGCGCGAGCGCATCGGCGGCGAGCCGCGACTCTTTCGAGCCGGCCACCAGGTGGTCGAGCAGCACGCCGACCCGCCGCCCCGCAGACGGCCCGAACTCGACCAGCCTGTCGGCGAGGTGATCGGCGCCTTCGAGGTGCTCGACCACCACACCCTCGATGCGCAGGTCGTCACCCCACACCTGCTCGACCAACTCGGCATCATGACTGCCCTCGACCCAGATGCGGCTGGCGCGGGCGATGCGGGCGCGAGCATCCGTCACCGCGAACGAACCGCTGGCGGTGCGCGCTCGCCCCGTCAGCGCGACCGTCGCGACGGGGGCAACGAGCCGCACGGGCTCGCCTTCGACGAGAAACCCCGGCCCGAGCGGAAACACCCGCACCCGACCATGGCGATCTTCGAGGTGCACGTTGCCGGCGTCGACGAGCACCACTGCGCCGACGAAACCGGCGGCGTTGTCTGCCGCGTCGCCCTCGGGCAGTTCGACCACGAGCCCCTTGTCAGCGTGCCGTTCGGACAACACCGTGCGCCCTTTCGCACGCCAATCGCCAGAGAGCACGTCGTCGCCGTAGTCACGCACCCCGCGAGGCTATGAGGTCGCGCCACAACAAGCGCGTCGCCTCGCCGTAGTCTGCGCAGGGTTGTGGTCAGTAGGGTGGCCGCGACGACTCGCGACGACAAGGAGACGCGCATGCGCACGACCGGTCAGCTGTTCCGCTGGGGGCTCACGAGTCTGCTGCTCGCCCCGCTCGCTTTTCTCAGCGCCTTCGTGGCCGGCGGTGAGCCCGCCTTCGCGTGGCTCGGTCTCGCGCTCGTACTTCTCGGCGGCGCTCTCAATGCGGCGGCGATCGTGCGCGGGGTGAAGCGCATCGGCTCGGGCGCGCTCCTGGCCGACCTCGACGGCGTCGACCTCGCGCAGGTGGGGCCCGACGCGCCGCGCCCCGCCGAGCCGATCGTGCCGCGCCAGCGCATCATCTTTCCTCCCGAGCCCGACCCCGTGCCCGACCCGGGGCTGCGTCGTCGCGTCGGCCTCGGCGCGGCGGCCGCCCTGCTGGGCCTCGTCGCCGTCGGCGCCTACACGCTCGCCGTTGAGCAGCCGCTCGCGATCGCACAGGGCATGCTGACGCTCGACGAGGTCTACGCCGCGTGGGGCGCCGCATCGCGCATCGGCTTCACGATCACGCTCGGCATCTGGGTGCTGCTGTCGCTCGCGGTCGTAGTCGGGGTCGCCGTGCTCGCCCTGCTGCCCTCGATCGCCGCCGACCAGTTACTGACCGTGCGACGGATGCTCGCTGCGGCCTGCATCGCCGGCAGCGCGATCGTCGTGGCCGCTGTCTTTCCGTACGTCAGCATCGGCATCAGCCTTCCCGACGACCTGCCCGTCCTCGCGAGCGGAGCCCAGAGCACCGGAAGCCTGCTCTTCGGCCTCACCGGCGTCGCCCTGAGCGCGACAGCCATTCTGCTCACCGTGCCCGACTGGAGGCGCCGCCCGCGCTGAGGGCGCAGAATCCATCGCCTCGGCACCGACCTTCGCTGCGACGCTTGACACGCTCTCGGTTCTCTGGTTAGTTACTTTACTAAGTAACCAATACAGAGAACGGAGGTGAGCGTGGAAGAAGGCAGACCGATCTTCCGGCAGCTCGCCGAGCAGATCGAGAACCAGATCATCGACAGGTCGCTCGTCGAAGGTCAGCAGGTTCCCTCGATCAATGAGTTCGCCGCGTTTCACCGCATCAACCCCGCGACGGCGCTCAAAGGCATCACGCTACTCGTCGATTCCGGGGTGCTCTTCAAGCGCCGCGGCATCGGCATGTTCGTCGCCGAGGGCGCCCGCGATCGGCTACTGGCCGACCGGCGCGAGCGCTTCGCCGCCGAGTTCGTGCAGCCCCTCGTCATCGAGGCGCGCGCGCTCGGCCTCACCACCGACCACTTGATCGAGATGATCCGAAAGGGAACCCCATGACCACCATCGTCGAGGCGCGCGGCCTCAC
>DIUS01000028.1:0-5983 GCA_002423075.1 Microbacteriaceae bacterium UBA6152 | reverse complement strand
GGGCGAAAGCCCCGTCGAAAACCCGCGCGTGCTGCAGCACACCTGCTTCATTAAAGAGAGCCAACGCTACCCCGACGACTTCAAACCGAAACACGTGTTCGCGGTTGCCCCCGGCTTCTTCCCGCACTGGGATGCCGACTTCGCTCACGAGCTCGCCGCCGAGTTTCGCCTGCCGGTCGATCGCCGCATCAAGAAGCTCTCGCGCGGTCAGCTATCGAGCGTCGGCATCATCGTCGGGCTCGCCGCGCGCGCGCCGATCACGATCTTCGACGAGCCCTACCTCGGCCTCGACGCGATCGCCCGCCAGGCCTTCTACGACCGGTTGCTCGCCGACTACGCCGCGCACCCGCGCACGGTCATCCTCTCGACCCACCTCATCGACGAGGTCGCCGACCTGCTCGAGCACGCGCTCGTCATCGACAACGGCCGCATCCTCATCGATTCCCCGGTGGATGCGCTCCGCTCGCAGGCCGCCACCATCGCCGGTCCGGCCGAGGCCGTCGAGCAAGCGGTCACAGGGCTCGAGGTGATCCACCGCGAGCGCTTGGGCGGATTCATCAGCGCGACCGTCACCGGCGATACCGAGGCCGCCGTCCGCCGTGCTCGCGCCGCAGGCCTCGAGGTCGGGCCCGTCTCACTGCAGCAGCTCATCATCCGTCAGACCGGGGGTACCCCCACCGAGCACGAGGAGGTCACCCGATGACCACGACTACCACCCCCGCCCCGCTGACCCTGGCGCCGCGACCGCTCTCCACGCGCGTCGCCATCGTTGTGCGCCTGCTATTCGCCAACCCATGGACGGCGATCTACACGCCGCTGCTCATTCTCGGCATCGTGTTCCTCATGAACATGGCGATCTGGGGGATCGTGCGCGCCAGCATCCCGCCGGAGGGTGAGATGGCCCCGTCCTTCAACGGCGGCGTGCTCTTCCTGTTCATCTACATGCTCGTGGTTGCCGTGCAGAGCGTGAACCAAGCCTTCCCCCTCGCGCTCGGCTACGGCAGCACGCGACGCGACTTCGTTCTCGGGTTCGGCGTTTTCGCGCTCATCCTCTCCCTCGGATACTCGGTTCTGCTGGTTGCCGGGTCATTGCTGGAGCGCGCAACGGGCGGGTGGGGAATCGGCCACAGCTTCTTTACGACCGACGAACTGTGGCGGACGGAGTGGTGGGAGGGCTTCACGCTCAGCATGATCGCCTTCCTGCTCTTCTTCTCGATCGGTGCGGCCACGGCATCGGTCTACGTGCGCTGGAAGACCCTGGGCATGTACGCGTTCTGGGGCGGGCTCGTTTTTCTCGGCATCGGCGGAGCGGCCCTCGTCACGCTACTCGGCGCCTGGGGGCAGGTCGGCGCGTTCTTCGTGTGGGCCGGCGTGCTCGGCTCGGCAGCCTGGAGCCTCATCCTCACGGCGCTGTGCTGGCTCGCCGCCTGGGCGATCCTGCGCCGGGCGACGCCATCGCAGGGCTAGATGGTTGTTTCTCGTGCGGTTGCGCGCGCGGGCGGAGGGCGTGAGCCCGCCGGGCCGGTGTGCGGCCAGAGGCGATTGTCGTGATGCAACCACGCTGAGTAGGTGCCGGACGGAGCGAGCGCGAGGCGAGCACGGTCGACCGTGTACTGCGCCGTGAGCAAGTCGGCACGCAGCAGGGTCACGAGCGCAGCATCCACCCCTCATCCAACCCCCCACTGCCGACCGGCGGGAATTCTGACACGGACATCGCGTTGGGGTGAAAGTGTCTATGCAATCGCATAGACCAGAGCCGATCGGCTCAGACCGCCCACGACGAAGGAGAACCCCTCGTGACCACCATCACTGCCGACAGAATTCCGGGCTACCGCGCCGGCACCTGGGTCATCGACCCCGCGCACACCGAGATCGGCTTCAGCGTGCGCCACCTCGCCATCAGCAAAGTGCGTGGCGTCTTCGAGCGCTTCGACGCTCAGGTGATCGCAGCCGATAACCCGGCCGACTCGAGCGTGACGGTCACGGTCGAGGTCGCCTCAATCAACACCAACAACGCCGACCGCGACGCGCACTTGCGCACGAACGACTTCTTCGCACCCGACGAGTTTCCGACCATGACGTTCGTCTCGACCGGCCTTCGGGTCGACGGCGACGACTTCTTGCTCGATGGCGATCTCACGCTGCGCGGCGTCACCAAGCCCATCACCCTCAAGGGTGAGTTCGGTGGCATCGCGACCGACCCGTATGGCAACACGAAGGCGGCCGCAAGCGGCACCGCCGTGATCAACCGCCACGACTTCGGCGTCAGCTGGAACGCGGCGATCGAAACCGGCGGCTTCTTGCTCGGCGACGACGTGACCCTGATGATCGAGGCGCAGTTCACACTGCAGGCATAACGAACGGATGCGGGGCGCCGCGCGCCCCGACCTCCCCCACGCAGAACGGGGCGGCCCCAGAAGGGACCGCCCCGTTCGCGCGTTGCGCGTCGTGACTACGGCAGCAGCACCGCGTCGATGACGTGAATCACGCCGTTGTCGCACACGATGTCAGCCGTGACGACGTTGGCGCCGTTGATCTTCACACCGTCGGTGAGGTCGACCGTCCGTGTGCCCGTGCACCAGCCGTTGCATCGCCCGCACGCCCGCCGACCATCGGCAGTGCGTCGTGAACAGCAGGTGAACGTTGCGCGACGGAACGCTCAGCGATGGGTGACGTACGCTGAGAGACGATGAGAGAACTGACCGCCGAGCAGATTCGGGCCTCGTTCGTGAACGCGAGTAACGCCGAGATCGAACGGATGACCCTGCCGGGCCTGCACGAGACCGTGTGGAGTGACCGCGAGTTCTTGGGTTGGCGCGACCCCGCCGGTTCAGCACGCGGCTACATCGTGCACTGGGTCGACGACCGGCCCGTCGGCATCATGGTGCGCGCCGCGAGCTCGCCGCTTCGGCCCGGCATCGGCGCGATGTGCTCGCTCTGCCACACACCGCAGCCCTCGACGCAAGTGGTGATGTTCAGCGCACCGCGCGGCGGAGAGGCCGGCCGTGACGGCAACTCGATCGGTACCTATATCTGCACCGACCTGGCGTGCTCGATCATGATCCGCATTCTGCCGGCGACGAGCGAGCTGAACGTGCACCGCGACGAGCTCATCGCGCGGCGTGCCGCGGGGCTGCGACAGCGCGTGACCGCGTTCACGGCCAACGTTCTCACGACCACCTAAGGGCGGCACCCCGGCCGCCTCAGAGCGGCACCCCGACGAGCGTCAGCGCTCGCGGTGACCCAAGATTTTGAATGGAATCGCCATGGACAGAGTCACCGACATGATGCCGATGAAGAAGGTCAGCGCCGCGAACTCTTCCGGCACCGCGAACGCATACGCGAAGAGCAAGAACGACGCCAAGAAGAGGGCGATGGACACGATCACGGCAAGAATGTTCATGGTGCTCTCATTCTGCCAGTTCTCGCGGAGATAGTGACGCATGACCTCTTCTGCTGCCGCTCCGGCTCGTCACCGACCCGCCAGCCCCGCTCGACGTCGGGTGCGAGCGATCGGACTCGGCGCCCTTGGCGCACTGCTCGTCGCCGTCTTTGGCTTCTTGATCTGGGCGAACACGCCCTACCGCGCTGACCGCGGCGCGACGCTCGAAGTGTTCCGCAACGGGAACATCACGGTGACAACTGTCGACGAGGGAATCTTGATGCAACCAGTCGGCGACAGCATCGACCTGCCCTCCGACCCGGTCGGGCTCATTTTCGTGCCCGGCGCGCGCGTCGAGCCCTACGCTTACTTGTTCCAGCTGAGCGGCGTGGTCGAAGAACACGGGGTCACGGTGCTCATCACCCGGCCGACGCTGAACCTCGCGTTCTTCGATACGCGCCGTGTCGACGACTTCACGACCGCCGCGCCCGAGGTCGACCGGTGGTTCGTCGGCGGCCACTCGCTCGGCGGGGTGCGCGCGTGCCTCATGACGCCCGGCGCCGACCTCGAGGGGCTCGTGCTGTTCGGTAGCTACTGCGCCCATGACCTGAGCGAGTCGGGACTGCAGGTGCTCAGCATCGCGGCCGAGAACGACCTGCTGAGCGATCTCGCCACCATCGAGGGCGCGGCGCCGCTTCTGCCCGCCGACGCGCGGTTCGTCGTCATCGAGGGCGCCAACCACGCAGCATTCGGCGACTACGGAGCCCAGTCGGGCGACGGTGTGCGCACCATGACGAGCGCGCAGATGCGCGACGAACTCACTCGCCTGCTCGGCGAGGTGGTGCGCTAGCTTTTCTTGCGCGAGGCAGGCTTGGTGGGCTCGGCAGCGACCGGCTCTGCCTCCGCATCCGGCACGGCCACCGTGCTCGGCCCGGCCTCCGCGGCAGCCGCACCCTCGGGCGTGAGTGCCGAGACCGACGAGCCATCGGTGGCGATGCCGACCGCGGGCAGCTTTTCGCGATTCGCGAGGGCCATGAGCCACCAGAGCAGCGAGCCCACGAGAATGCCCCCGACGAGAGCGATCACCGGTGTCAGCAAGACCGGTCCGGCAATACCGCTGTCAGTAAGCAGGTTGGCGATTCCGAGATAGATCCAGAAGAGAGCGATGTCGACGAGAGCAGCGACACCGATGGTTGCCATGGTCGTGCGCCAGGGGCGGTGCTGACCCGCGGCCGAGAGCATCCACCCGCTCACCAGAATCGACAGACCGATCAGAATGAGGCTGCCGATGAGGAAGGCGATGACGATCCAGAACAAGATGTCAGAGCCGACGCCGATCGCCGCGAGAACGGCGTTGGCATCCTCACCGCCGAGGGCGCTCGAGATGGCACCGACGAGGCCGCCGAAGAGCGAGGCGGCGATGAGTGCTGCGAGCGACATGCCGAACGCGAACCATCCGGTCTGAAAGATCGTGTGCGCGACGGCGCCCGCGATGACGGCGCTCTGCGTCTGGTTGCGGGTGAGGGGTGTGGCAGCCATGGGTGCTCCTCGATTCGTGGGCTCGACAGCGAATCTAGCGCCTAGAGTGTCGGCATGCAGAAGACCGCGCTGCTCGTCGGCGGCTCTGGCCAGATCGGCACCGCAAGTGCACGACGCCTGCTCGCTCTCGGCTATTTCGTGACCATCGCGCATCGCGGAACCCGACCGCTCCCCCGCGATCTAGTCGGCGAGGTCAAGACGGTCACGTTCGATCGCAGCGAACCGGATGCTCTCGCCACGCTCGCCCGCGGCCACGATCTCGTGCTCGACTGCATCGCCTTCGGCCCGGCCGATGCCGAGCCCTACGCGCGACTGGTCGGCGAGCTCGGATCACTCGTGGTCATCTCGACAGCCTCCGTGTACCTCGGCAGCAACGGCACCTGGATGGATATCGCGACGGGCCCCGACACCTTTCCGGTGCTCGCGGTGCCCGTCACCGAGCAGCACCCGACCGTCACCGACGAGCGCGAGGGCTACTCGACGCAGAAGGCCGCGCTCGAGCGCGCGTTACTCGGCATCGACGGGCTGCCGGTGACGGTGCTGCGCCCCGGCGCGATTCACGGCCCCGAGTCGCCTGCGCTGCGCGAGTGGTACTTCATCAAGCGCGCGCTCGACGGCCGCCGCCGGGTGCCGTTGACCGACCGGGGCGAGAGCCGATTCGCGACGACGGCGAGCACGGTCATCGCTGAGTTGGTGCGGCTCGCGGCGGAGCATCCGGGAGCGCGCGTGCTCAACGCGGCCGACGAGCCCGGACCGACCGCCCTCGACATTGGCCAGGCGGTGTTCGCCCACCTCGGCCACGAAGCCGAGTTCGATCTGCTGCCGCGCGAGGCCGCGGGCGAGGTCGGCGCGCACCCATGGGCCGTGCCCACACCCGTCGTGCTGAGCATGCAGGCGGCTCGCGATGAGCTGGGGTACGCGCCCACGGGCGGCCACCGCACGACCATCGGCCCGGCAATCGACTGGATGCTCGGCGAAGTCGCCGACGTCGACTGGCGCGAGCGATTTCCGGCCCTGGCCGAACGGTACGGCGCCGGGGGATGGTTCGACTACGAGGCAGAA
>DIUS01000058.1:10898-11809 GCA_002423075.1 Microbacteriaceae bacterium UBA6152 | reverse complement strand
GCGATGACTTCTTCGTCGTGCACCGCGCCACCGGGCTGAACGACCGCCGCGACGGTGATGGCGGTCGGACGACTCACCACGAACTCAGTTGCTCGACGACGCAATCCTGGTTGGTCTCGCCGTCGGGACCGTTCGGATACAGATCGTCACAGAGCACCACCCCCAACGGGTAGACCGCCGCATGGTTCTCGCCATTGGAGGAGTAGAGCACACGCACTCCCCGCGCAGTTCCCGGTGCGTCACCCTTACTCAACACTTCCAACCCAAGCACGCTGTAGCCCTCGGCTTCTCCGTCGTGACTGTCGAGGTCATCGGCTGGACAGACGAGATCGACGATCATCGGACCGGTCGTCGGGTATCCGGCGTCAGCAAGTTGCTGCCGCGGATTCGTCAGGTGGGTCAGGCTCTGCCCGCCGCGACCCGCTGGCAGTACCGAAAAGCTCACGACAGTGAGCTCCCCCGTCGGTTCGACGAGCTCCACTTTCTCGATCTTCACGACGCCCTCACCCGTCTTGCACAAGACGATATCGTCGAAGGACAAGACCTCTCCGGCGCTCGTCTCGTCGATCGCTACCACTCCGCCCGCACCGTCCTGGTACTCCACGAGGCGGCCGGCATCCGAGGCGACGCAGGCCGAGAGCGTCGCCAGCCCGACGACCGCCGTCACCGAAAGCGCCAGACCTCGACCGAGGCGCGGGAAAGACACTGCGCTTCGGGCACCGAGCGCCCTGCAGAGCGGCACTTCGAAGAGGCGAGTCACGCACTCAACGTTACCCACGCCTCTCGGGCGGTGGTGCTGATCGATTGCTATCGTCGGCCCTGACCCAGCGAGCAGTGTGTATCGATCGCATCCATCGGTCCCGTATTGCGAGGAGCGCAGGTGACGACGGTCATTCGTGACCGATGGGTGC
>DIUS01000058.1:0-10865 GCA_002423075.1 Microbacteriaceae bacterium UBA6152 | reverse complement strand
TCGTCGCGCACCGAGCCGCCGGGCTGCACGACCGCCGCGACGCCTGCGTCGAGCAACACCTGCAGGCCGTCGGCGAAGGGGAAGAACGCGTCGCTCGCCGCGACCGAGCCGCGCGCCCGGTCGCCCGCGCGCGAGACTGCGAGGTGGCACGAGTCGACGCGGTTGACCTGACCCATGCCCACGCCGACGGATGCTCCGCCCGACGCCAGCAGAATCGCGTTCGACTTCACGGCGCGGCACGCGCGCCACGCGAATTCGAGGTCGGCCAGTTGCTCGGCCGAGGCGGCCGGGCCGGAGACCAGTTGCCACGAGTCGGCTGACGCGAACGCGCGGTCGGCGCTCTGCCGCAGCCATCCGCCGCTCACCTGCCGCAACTCGACGTCCGGCAGCGCGAACCCGTCGGGCAACTGCAGCAGCCGGATGTTCTTCTTCTCCATCAGCACCTCAAGCGCACCGGGCTCGAAGCCCGGCGCCACGACGACTTCGGTGAAGATCGGCGCGATCGACTCGGCAGCCTCGCGCGTGATGACGCGGTTGGCGGCGATCACTCCCCCGAAGGCCGAGACGGGGTCGCACGCGTGGGCCGCTTCGTGAGCATCCGCGATCGACGACCCGATCGCGATGCCGCACGGGTTCGCGTGCTTGATGATCGCCACTGCGGGAGCCTCGTGGTCGTAGGCGGCGCGCACGGCGGCGTCAGCATCCACAAAATTGTTGTACGACATCTCTTTGCCGTGCAGTTGGGTCGCCTGCGCGATGCCCGGCAAGCCGTCGATTCGGTAGAGCGCCGCAGGCTGGTGGCTGTTCTCGCCGTAGCGCAGCACCTGCTGCAGCGTGGCGTGCACGTCGATGCTCGAGGGGGTGCCGTCGGCGGCCGGCCCCGACGCCGAGACGGCGTCGGGCGCTGGCGTCGCGCGAAGCCCAGAAATGGGCTTCGCCTCAGCTCCGCGCGCCCGCACCCCAAGGGTGTCGGCGAACCAGCCCGCAACGGCGGTGTCGTAGGCGGCCGTGTGCGCGAAGGCCTTGGCCGCGAAGCGCTGGCGCTGCAACAAGGTCGTGCCGCCGAGCGTGATCGCCTTCGTGACCATGACGTAGTCGGCCGGGTCGACGATGATCGCGACGTTGGCGTGGTTCTTGGCGGCGGCGCGCACCATCGCGGGCCCGCCGATGTCGATCTGCTCGATGACGGCGTCGCCCTGTGCGCCCGACGCGACGGTTTCGACGAAGGGGTAGAGGTTGACGATCACGAGATCGAAGGGCACGACGCCGAGGTCGGCGAGTTGCGTCTCGTGCGCCTCAAGCCGCAGGTCGGCGAGAATGCCCGCGTGCACGCTCGGGTGCAGCGTCTTGACCCGCCCGTCGAGAGTCTCGGCGAACCCGGTCACCTGCGCGACCTCCGTCACCGGGTACCCCGCCGCCGCGATCGTCGCCGCCGTCGAGCCGGTCGACACGATCTCGACTCCCGCACCGGCGAGCGCCGACGCCAGCTCGAGCAGTCCGGTCTTGTCGCTCACACTCACGAGTGCGCGCCGCACAGGGATCGCGTCGCGAAAGCGGTAGTCAGCGGGGTCGTGGGTGGGGCCGGCCATAGTGGTCTCCAGAGGATTTCAGGGGGTGGATGCTGCGCCGAGCTTGATCGACCCGTCAGCGATGCCGCGCACGACGTCGATGAGCAGGCGCCGCTCAACAGGCTTGATGCGTTCGTGCAGCGTGTGCTCGGTGTCGTCGGGCAGCACCGGCACGCGCTCTTGCGCGAGCACGGGGCCCGTGTCGACCCCGGTGTCGACGACGATGACGCTCGCCCCGGTCTGCGCGACCCCCGCGGCGAGCGCGTCGCGCACGCCGTGGGCGCCGGGAAACTCGGGCAGATAGGCGGGGTGCGTGTTGATGATGCGCGGCGCGAGGGCCGCGACGACCGCGGGAGGAAGCAGGCGCATGAGTCCGCTCAGCACGACGAGGTCGGGCTGCCATTCTTCGATCGTCGCGAGCAGTTCGTCGCCCCACGCCTCTCGTGAGGGGTACGACGAGTAGGGAACGGTGAAGGTCGGGATGCCGAACGCTTCGGCGTGGGCGAGTCCGTCTGCGTCGCGGTCGGCTCCGACCGCGACGACGTGTGCGGGATACTCGGCGTCGCGGCACTCGTCGAGCAGAGCCCGCAGGTTTGACCCGCCGCCCGAGATCAGCACGACGACCCTCAGCACCTGCCCAGGTTATCCGGTGCGCGCGGGGGCCACGGGCCGAGGCGCCCGCGCACCGCCGGCCACCAGACCGAGAGCGACTCCGATGAGGGTCTCGGCGAGCATCCACCACCCGATCGTCACCGGGTCGGGGCCGACGACGGCGAGGCGTCCGGGCCCCGCTGAACCCGCCGCCACGAAAGCGAGGAAGGCAGCCGCGAGACCTGCGACGGTCGCCGCGATGACCGCGGTCGCAATCCCCCACGCCGCGAACGACGCGCCGCCGAGGTGCGCCACGAGGCGCGGCCGCACGGCGATGCCGGCGACGAACGCGGCGAGCACGGGCACGAGCAGCGTCGCGAAGCCGAGCGGCGAGGGCTCTGCGGGTAGCGCACCGAGCACCGGAACGGCCGGCAGGGGCCCGAGCGTCACGGCGATGGGGCTCACGGTCGAGCCTGCGCCGATCGCGAAGCCCGGCCCGATGAGCCACGAGGCCGCCCAGATGACGAGCGTCGGCAGCAGGGCGAGCTGAGCGGCCGTGAGCGCGACCCCGCCGAGCACCCCCGCCTGCACGCTCTCGTAGAGGGCGATCACCTGGCCGTAGCCGAGCACGAGCGCCACGGTCGTGAGCACCGCGGCGGCGGCCATGACGGTCGCGACAGTGCCCAAACCTGCTCGAAGCGCGGCGCCCGCCGCCGTTGAGAGAGGCTGCGGTCCGTCGGCGATCAGCTGCCGCAGGCGCACGCGCGCCGGGTTGGTCGCGCCGATCGATCCGATGGCGACGCCGAGCCCGTAGACGAGGGCCGGAAAGAGCACTGCCTGCCAGCGCGACGGCAGGGCTGCCGGATGCACGGCACTGAGCATCACGAGCCCCGAGAGCACGGTCACCCCGCCGATCGCGACGAGCTCGCCGAGAACGCGGTGCGGCTGCTCACGCAGGCGGCGCCCGAGGGCGACTCCGGCGAGGGCGGTGACGAGCGCGAAACCGCTGAGCGCGAGGGTCACGACGATGGGGTCACCGACACCCGCGACGTCGAGCGCGAGCGCCGTCTCGGGGTCGAGCTGCAGGGTGACGGTGACGCCGTGGCCGAGCATCCAGATGATGACGGCCGCCCGCCAGAAATCGACCCAGTCGATCTGGAACCCGTACTGCGCCGCCCACATGACCGTGAGAATGCTCAGCGGCACCGCGATGCCGAGCCCGACAATCAGCAGCGCCTCGAGGGCGCTGTAGAGGGCGGTCAGGCGGCGGGTCATGGCGCTCGCGAGCCTACTGGCCGGATGCTCAGCCGAGGTTCGCCCGCGCCGCAGTACGCGCGGCCTCGGGGTCGGGGGCCGCGCACGCCGCAGCTGCTGCAGCCCGGCACTGCTCGAGCGTCACGTCGGCGAGACGCGCGCCCACCGTGGGTATTGCGCGCGCGGCCATCGAGAGACTCGTCGCTCCGAGCCCGACGAGCACCGCGGCGAAGTCGGGGTCGGCCGCAGCCTCGCCGCACAGCCCCATCGGAGTGTCGGAGGCGGCAGTGGCCTCGCCGACGAGGCGGATCATGCGCAGGAGCGCTGGCTGCCATGGGTCCGCGAGGGGTGCAAGGGCCGCCGACATACGGTCGGCAGCCATCGTGTACTGCGAGAGGTCGTTGGTGCCGACACTCACGAAGTCGACGACGGTGCATAACTCGGCGGCCGTGATGGCGGCGGCCGGAGTCTCGAGCATGATGCCGACGCTCGCGATGCCCGCGCTACGCGCTCGGGCCGCGAACTCACGAGTCTCGCCGAGAGTCGCGATCATCGGTGCCATGACCGCGACGTCGGCGCTCTCGACTGCAGCGGCCTCGGCGATGGCACGCAACTGACGTTCGAGCACCTCAGGGTCGCGAATGGCCGTGCGCACGCCGCGCAGGCCGAGCACGGGGTTCGGCTCGACGATGGGTGTCAAGAAGGGCAGCGGCTTGTCGCTGCCAGCATCGAGCGTGCGCACGACCACCCGGTGCCCGGGGAAAGCCGCGAACACTTCGCGATAGGCCTCGACCTGCTCGTCGATGCTGGGCTCATCGGCGCGGTCGAGAAAACAGAACTCGGTGCGGAACAGCCCGGCGCCCTCTGCACCGCGTTCGACGGCGCGTGCGATCTCGCGCGGGGCGCCGACGTTGGCGCTGAGAACGACGCGGTGCCCGTCGGCCGTCTGCCCAGGTCCGGTGAACGGCGCCGTCGTGATGACCCCCGTCGCTGTCGCCTGCGCTACCGCGTCGGGCTGCACGATGACTTCGCCCGTGTCGCCGTCGACAAGCACGAGAGTGCCGTCGGCGATCGCTGTAGCACCGGCGACCCCGACGACGGCCGGCAGTCCGAGCTCGCGGGCGATGATCGCGGTGTGCGAGGTCGGCCCACCCTGCTCGGTCACGAGCGCGAGGCAACGGGTGGGGTCCAGCGTCACTGTATCGGCGGGAGCGAGGTCGTCGGCGACGAGCACATAGGGCGCGTCGCGCTCGGGCAGCCCGGGCGGCTCGGTACCTGTCAGCTCGGCGATCACGCGATCGCGCACGTCGATGAGGTCGGTGACGCGGTCTGCCAAGTCGCCCCCCGCCGCGCGGTAGTCGGCAACGGCCCGTCCCACGGCCTCCCAGACGGCACGCTCGGGCGTGAGGCCGCGTTCCCGCACGGCCGAGGTGGCGGTGTCGATGAGCAGAGGATCTTCGGCGAGCGCGGCCGTGGCATCGAGCACCTCACGCCGGTGCCCGTCGACCTTGAGCGCCCGGCGCCGGTAGGCCGACGCGGCCGAGGTCATCGCCTCGACCACGATGGCGGCGGCGGCTCGACGCGCTGGCGGTGCCAGAATCACGGTCGCGCTGGGCTCGTCGATGCGGTGCACGAGCACGGCGACGGGCCCCACGACCCGACCGGCGCTGACACCGAGCGCGCCGCCCTCGGCCGCGCGATGCGGCTCGATCTCGGTCGCCGCTGGACCGTCGATGCCGACGATCGCCTCGCCGAATCCGCCCTCGATGAGAGCGCTGATCGCATCGATTGCCTCGCGCGCATCGTCACCGGTCGCGGCGATACGCACCATCGTGCCGGGGCCCGCGACGAGCATTGAGATGCTCAGCACGCTGCGCGCCGGGGCGGCAGGCCGACCCGCGACCGTCAGCGTGATGTCTGCACTGAAGCCCGAGGCGAGCGCCGCGATCTCAGACGCGGGCCGAGCGTGCAGGCCTCCCTCGTTACGCACCGTGACGACGGTCGCGATCTCTGCGAACGGCGCCGCGTCGGGCTCCTGGTGCGCGGCGGCTTCGACGGCGGCGGCGGCCGGCAGCAGTGCGCGCTTCGGGTCGAGGGCCGCGCTCGCCTCGCGCGCCACCGTGTCGACATCGTCGCCCGCGCTCGCGCGCACCACGGCGGCGAGCAGACCCTCGATGAAGGGCGCGGGCACGACTCGGGCGTCGATGCGCCCGTTGAGAAGCTCGAGCGCCATGTCGGCGGCGAGCACGGCCGACCCCAGGTCGGTGAGAACGACGACTCCGACACCCTGCGAGGCCTCACTGATCGCCGCCGCCACGCGGGTCGCGTTCGTGCCCGTGGCACCGTCGGCGCGACCCGCAGCAATCGCGATGCGCGGGGCGGGGCCTCCGACGAACTCGAGCGCGAGCTCGCGCGCCGCTACCGCGAGGGCTGGGCTGTGCGAGACCAAGACCAGGCCGACGCGAGGTTGCGACGACACGTCGCCGATCACGCGTCGACCGCCGCTGCTTCAGCCAGAGCACCCGCGAGGGCCGCGAAGAGAAGGGCCGTCGAGGCGGCGCCCGGGTCGACATGGCCGATGCTACGGTCGCCGAGGTAGCTCGCACGGCCCTTGCGCGCGACGAGCGCCGTGGTGGCGTCGCGGGCGGCCTGCGCGGCGATCGCCGCCGTGGATGCTGCGTCGGCGAGCGAGGCGCCTGACGTGACCGCGGCATCCAGTGCGTCAATCGTGGGGGCGAGCACGTCAACCATGGTCTTGTCGCCGAGTTCGGCATGGCCGCGCGTGCGCACCCCCTCGAGTCCGTCACGCAGTGCGGCGATCACTTCGGTCGCCGTCGCCGTCGTACGCTCACCGGTCAAGGTCGCCATGCGCAGCAACAGAGTGCCGAAGAGCACTCCGCTCGCACCGCCGACGGTGCTGATGAGAGTCATGCCAGCCCCGCGCAACGTATCGCCGATCGTGATCGCCGGCTCGGTCGCGAGTTGCTCGACGACCGCGAGCATGCCTCGTCGCAGATTGCTGCCGTGATCGGCGTCGCCGATCGCGGCATCGAGGTCGGTCAGCAGCTGCTCGTTGTCATCGACCGATCGCGCGAAGCGGCGCAACCAATCGTTCGTCGCGGCGACGGTGAGGGTCATGAGCGGCCCCACCGCAGCGCGGGAGTGTCGACCGGCGAATCCCAGTACGACAGCAGCTCGGCATCGACCGGCAGCACGGTGAGCAGGCAACCGGCCATGTCGAGCGACGTGACGTAGTCGCCGACGAGCACCCGCACCGGTCGCACGCCGTGCTGCTCGAGCAGTGGCGTGATGGCGGCGAGCATGCCGTAGAGCTCGATGAGCGGCGTCGCGCCGAGTCCGCTCAGCATGACGATCGCGTCGCCCGTGCCGAGGCCGTCGCCGACGAGCGGCTGCACGAGTCGAGCGGCGAGATCGGGCGCCGGACCCATGGGCTGCCGCTCGCGCCCGGGCTCGCCGTGAATGCCGACGCCCCACTCGATCTCGTCGTCGCCGAGCGTGAAGGTGGGGCGCCCCGCGGCCGGAACCGTGGCGCCGCCCAGCGCGATGCCCATCGACCGCCCCGCAGCCGCGATGCGTTCGGCAAGCGCGTGCACCTCATCGAGGTCGAATCCTTGCTCGGCGGCGGCACCGACGATGCGCTCGAGCAGCACGGTCGTACCCGTGCCGCGGCGACCCGCGGTGTAGAGCGAGTCGGTCACGGCAACGTCATCGGCCACGACGACGGTGCGCACCTCGATGCGGGCCTCGGCCGCGAGCTCTGCCGCGAGCTCGAAGCTCAGCACGTCACCCGTGTAGTTCTTGACGATGTGAAGCACTCCCGCACCGCGGTCGACCGCGCGGGTCGCGGCGAGCACCTGATCGGGCGTGGGAGAGGTGAACACGGCACCGGCGCAGGCCGCGTCGAGCATCCCGAACCCCACGAAGCCGGCGTGCAACGGCTCGTGACCCGACCCGCCGCCGCTCACGAGCGCGACCGTGCCGTGCTCTTTCGGTTGGGCGCGGTAGACGATGCGTCGCGTGAGATCGACGCTCAGCTCGGGATGCGCTGCCGCCATGCCCCGCAAGGCGTCGACGACCACGCTCTCGGGGCTAGAGATGAGCTTCTTCATCGCAGCGCCAGTCTAGGGCGGGGCGCTGGGCAGCTCGGAGGTCGCGGGTCGTCGCGGAGGTCGCGGGTCGTCGCGGAGGTCGGGTCGTCGCGGAGAGCGAGCTCCACGAGGTGCCGTCTGCGTGCTGTGTGCCGTTCGCGGCACTTGCCGCGCGTGGCACACTTGCGAGCGTGAGCACTCGTTCGATCCGCGTCGAGACGGTCATCGCGGCCGACCTCGAAACGGTCTGGCACCTCACGCAAGACCCCGAGCTGCATGCGCGGTGGGATGCTCGCTTCAGTCGCATCATGCCCACTGAGCAGGGCGACAACGGGCTCTGGCGGTTCACCTACGAGCGCCGCATGATGGTGCACACGATTCGCGGCACGGGCATCTCGCTCGGCACCCGCGAAGGTGCCGACGGCGCCCGCACCTCCGCCCTGCGATTCACGACGAGCGACCGACTCTCACCCCTGCGCGACGGCCGCGGCTACTGGCGGTATGAGCCCGTCGACGGCGGTGTGCGCTTCATTACCGGATTCGACTACGAGCCCGGGTGGGGCGCGCTGCTCGACATGGTCGTCGTGCGCCCGCTCGTGGCCTGGATGACCGCCGCGAGCTTCGCCCGCCTGCGTCGCTGGGCCGAGACCGATGAGCCGCCCGAGCGCTGGCCACTGTGGCGCATCGCACTGCCGGGTTCGCGCGGCAGGCCGCGAGCATCCGATTGCCTCTGGAGCATCGGGCGACCGACCGCGATGGCCGATGCCCCCGCCTCGCTCACGACGCTGGGCGCGCCGTGATGTCGACCGGCGCTGCACGCAGCATGTTCGCCCTCGCCATGGGCGACGACTTCGCCCGCCTCCATCCGATGCTGCAGCGCCGCTTCGGCGTGAGCCTGGCAGGCGGTTACGCGTGCATCGGGCGAGGGGTGATGTCGCGCATTCGTCGGGGGCCGTGGTGGACGGTTCCGTTCCTGCACATCGGGCGCATCCGCAACATCCTTGCCCCGTACCCCGGCGACCAGGTGCCGTTCACCGTCGAGAACTATCCCTACCGTGACCCCTTCGGGCGCGAAACGGTGACGTTCGTGCGCACCTTCGACTATCCGCGGCGGCCCGGCCGACCCGGTCGCTTCGACGCCACCATGATTCTCGGTGCCCAAGGCCGCATCGTCGATTACCTCGGCACCCACCAGCACCTCGCGGTCGACCTCGAACTGACGGCCGAGCCCGACGGCTCGCTGCGCCTGCGATCGGATGCTCAGCGCTTCTACGCTGGACCGATCGGCTTTCGCTTTCCGATGCTGTTCTCGGGCCGCGCCGACTTGCGCGAGTCGTTCGACGACGAGACGGGCGAGTACGTCATCAGGCTCGAGGTGCGCAATCGTGTGTTCGGATTCCTCTTCGGCTACGAGGGCCGTTTCACCTGCGAGTTCCCTCGTGCGGAGGCGCCGCCGCCCCACGTGCTGCCCATGCAGCACGAGCGCAGGGAGTAGTAGCCCGCGCATACGGCGACGGCCCCGCTCCTCGAGAGGAACCGGGCCATCGAACGCGGGATGCTCGTCTACAGTGCCGCGATGACCTCGCGCATGAGGGTGGCCGTCTCGCTCGGCGTCTTGCCGACCTTCACGCCGGCGGCCTCGAGGGCCTCCTTCTTGGCCTGAGCGGTGCCCGCTGAGCCACTGACGATCGCGCCCGCGTGCCCCATGGTCTTGCCCTCGGGTGCGGTGAAGCCCGCGACGTAGCCCACGACGGGCTTCGTGACATTGGCGCGGATGAAGTCGGCCGCTCGCTCTTCGGCGTCGCCGCCGATCTCGCCGATCATGACGATCGCCTTCGTCTCGGGGTCGGCCTCGAAGGCCGCAAGCGCGTCGATGTGGGTCGTACCGATGATGGGGTCGCCGCCGATGCCGATGGCGGTCGAGAAGCCCAGATCGCGCAACTCGTACATCATCTGGTAGGTCAGGGTGCCCGACTTCGAGACGAGACCGATCGGGCCCTTGCCCGTGATGTTCGCGGGGGTGATGCCGACGAGCGACTCGCCCGGCGTGATGATGCCGGGGCAGTTCGGGCCGATGATGCGCGTGGCGTTGCCCTTCGACTTGGCGTGCGCCCACAGCTCGGCCGAGTCGAGCACGGGGATGCCCTCGGTGATGATGACGAGCAGGCCGATGCCGGCGTCGATGGCCTCGAACGCTGCGTCTTTCGAGAAGGCTGGCGGCACGAAGGCGATCGACACGTCGGCGCCGGTCTCGGCCATCGCCTCGGCGACCGTGGCGAAGACGGGCAGCTCGACGGTCGAACCGTCGGCCGCGGTGTGGGTCACGGTCGTGCCGGCCTTGCGGGCGTTCACGCCGCCGACGACCTGCGTGCCGGCCTTGAGCATCAGCGCGGTGTGCTTGGTGCCCTCACCGCCGGTGATGCCCTGCACGATGACCTTGGAATCCTTGTTCAGGAAGATCGACATTGTTCGCGTATCCCTTACTTCGCAGCCAGTTCAGCAGCCTTGTCGGCGCCTTCGTCCATGGTGCTCGCGAGCGTCACGAGCGGGTGGGCGGCGGCCGCGAGGATGCGGCGGCCCTCGTCGACGTTGTTGCCGTCGAGCCGCACGACGAGCGGCTTGGTCGCCGTGTCACCGAGAATCTCGAGTGCCGAGACGATGCCGTTGGCCACCGCATCGCACGCGGTGATGCCGCCGAACACGTTGACGAAGACGCTCTTGACCTGCGGGTCGCCCAGAATGACGTCGAGGCCGGCAGCCATGACCTCGGCCGACGCTCCGCCGCCGATGTCGAGGAAGTTCGCGGGAGTCACGCCGCCGTGCTTCTCGCCCGCGTAGGCGACGACATCGAGCGTCGACATGACGAGCCCCGCGCCGTTGCCGATGACCCCGACTTCGCCGTCGAGCTTCACGTAGTTCAAGTCGTGCGCCTTGGCCTTGGCCTCAAGCGGGTCAGCCGAATCGGCGTCTTCGAGCTCGGCGTGGTGCGGCTGGCGGAACTCGGCGTTCTCGTCGAGCGTCACCTTGCCGTCGAGGGCGATGATGTCGCCGGCACCGGTCAGCACGAGCGGGTTGACCTCGACGAGCGTGGCGTCCTCGTGGACGAACACCCCATAGAGCTGCACGAACACCGGCGCGACCTTGTCGACGAGCTCGGCAGGAAACTTCGCGGCGACCGCAATCTCTCGGGCCTTCTCGAGCGTGATGCCGACACCGGGGTCGACTTCGACGCGGGCGAGAGCGTCAGGGCGCTCTTCGGCCAGCTGCTCGATCTCGACGCCGCCCTCGTAGCTGCAGAGCACGAGGTACGAGCGGTTGGCGCGGTCGAGCAGCACCGAGAAGT
>DIUS01000055.1:5498-14745 GCA_002423075.1 Microbacteriaceae bacterium UBA6152 | reverse complement strand
TCGCCGCGCATGCCCACCTCGAAGATCGAGCGATGGACTCGAACGATCTCGAGCGCGAGAAGGGCATCACGATTCTCGCGAAGAACACGGCGGTGACCTACAAGGGTCTGCACGCCGGAGGCCGCGAGATCACCATCAACGTGATCGACACCCCCGGGCACGCCGACTTCGGCGGTGAGGTCGAGCGCGGCCTCAGCATGGTCGACGGCGTCGTGCTGCTCGTCGACGCGAGCGAGGGTCCACTACCGCAAACGCGCTTCGTGCTTCGCAAAGCGCTCTCCGCAAAGCTGCCGGTGATCCTGCTGGTGAACAAGACTGACCGGCCGGATGCTCGCATCGCGGCCGTCGAAGAAGAGACTCACGATCTGCTGCTCGGCTTGGCGAGCGACCTGCAAGACGAGGTGCCCGACCTCGATGTCGACGCGATTCTCGATCTTCCGGTCATCTATGCCTCGGGGCGCGCTGGCGCCGCAAGCCGCAACCGCCCCGCTGACGGAGAGCTGCCCGACAATGGCGACCTCGAGCCGCTGTTCGAAGCGATTCTGCAGCACATCCCCGCACCGAGCTACGACGACGAGCACCCGCTGCAGGCACACGTCACCAACCTCGACGCTAGCCCGTTCCTCGGCCGAATCGCCCTGCTGCGCATCTTCAACGGCACCCTCAAGAAGGGCCAGCAGGTCGCCTGGGTGCGCCACGACGGCACGCACAGCTCGATGCGCATCACCGAGCTTCTGAAGACCCGGGCCCTCGAGCGGTATCCCGCTGAGTCAGCCATGGCCGGCGACATCGTCGCCATCGCGGGCATCGAAGACATCACGATCGGCGAGACGATCGCCGACCTCGACGACGTGCGGCCGTTGCCGGCGATCACCGTCGACGAGCCGGCGATCTCGATGACGATCGGCACGAACACCTCGCCCCTGGTGGGCAAGGTCAAGGGCCACAAACTCACCGCGCGCATGGTGAAAGATCGCCTCGACCGAGAGCTCATCGGCAACGTGTCGATCCGTGTCGTCGATGTCGGCCGCCCCGATGCGTGGGAGGTGCAAGGTCGCGGCGAGCTCGCGCTCGCGATTCTCGTCGAGAACATGCGGCGCGAGGGCTTTGAGCTCACCGTGGGCAAGCCGCAGGTCGTCACGAAGACCATTGACGGCAAGCTGCACGAGCCGTTCGAGCACCTCACGATCGACGCGCCCGAAGAGTACCTGGGCGCGATCACCCAGCTGCTCGCGGCCCGTCGCGGGCGCATGGAGGGCATGACCAACCACGGCACGGGCTGGGTGCGCATGGAGTTCATCGTGCCGAGCCGCGGTCTCATCGGCTTCCGCACCGAGTTCCTCACCACCACTCGCGGCACGGGCATCGCGAACGCGATCGCGCACGGCTACGAGCCGTGGGCCGGGTCGATCGTGTCGCGCAACAACGGTTCGATCGTCGCCGACCGCTCAGGGGTCGTGACGAGCAACGCGATGATGACGCTGCAAGAGCGCATGACGTTCTTCGTGAATCCCACCGAAGAGGTCTACGAGGGCATGGTCGTCGGCGAGAACTCTCGTGCCGACGACATGGATGTGAACATCACAAAAGAGAAAAAGCTCAACAACATTCGATCGTCGACGGCCGAAGAGCTCGAGCGACTCACGCCGCCTCGCCAGCTCACGCTCGAAGAGTGCCTGGAGTTCGCTCGCGAAGACGAGTGCGTCGAGGTCACGCCTGAGATCGTGCGCATCCGCAAGGTCGAGCTCGATCAGACCTTGCGCGCACGCGCAGCGTCGCGGCTCAAGAAGCAGAACGCTTGAGCCGTGCAGTTAGGTTGAGCAGGTGAAGATCGCGCGGTTCAGTACGGGGGATGACCCCCGGTTCGGCATCGTCGATGACGACGAGGTCGTGGTGCTGTCGGGCGACCCGATGTTCCACGGGTACGAGACCACCGGTGAGCGCGTGCCCCTGTCTGACGCACGCATTCTCGCGCCGGTCATCCCGCGATCGAAGGTCGTCTGCATAGGTATGAACTACGCCGCGCACGTGCAGTCGATGCAGTACGACGGTCCGCAGAATCCGCTCATCTTCTTGAAGCCCAACACCGCGGTGATCGGACCCGACGAGCCCATCATCCTTCCGCCCGTCGACGGGCGCATCACTCACGAGGGTGAGCTCGTCGTCGTGATTGGAGCCGTGGCGAAACGCGTGAAGAAAGAAGACTGGCGCGATGTCGTGTTCGGTTACACGATCGGCAACGATGTCTCTGCGCGCGATGTGATGTTCGCCGATGGCCAGTGGGCCAGGGCGAAGGGTTATGACACCTTCGCGCCGATCGGGCCGTACATCGAGACCGAGCTCGACCCGACGAACCTCGATATTGCGACGTTCGTCGACGGCGAGCCGCGCCGCACCGGCAACACGCGCGACATGATCTACGGAGTGCCCGAGATCATCGAGTTCGTGAGCGATGCCTGGACCCTGTTGCCCGGCGACATCATCATGACGGGCACCCCCGATGGGCTCGGCGGGTTCACCGATGGCCAGACCGTCGAGATCAGCATCGAGGGGCTCGGCACGCTGCGCAATCCCGCCAAGAACCGCGACGACCGCGTCGACGAACCTGCGTGACCCCACGCCGATGATCACGATGACCGCGGAGTCTGTCGCCGCCGTGCAGCGCCGCACCCGCACGGTGCTCATGATCGGTCAGGTGCTCGCCGGGCTGGGCATGGGGGCGACACTCTCGATCGGGGCCATTCTCGCCGCGGAGATCTCGGGCTCGCCCGCGTTCAGCGGCATGGCGGCGACGATGGTGACGCTCGGGGCGGCCCTCGCGGCGATTCCGCTGGCGCGGCTTGCTCGTCGAGCCGGTCGAGCGCCTGCACTGGCCACGGGCGCGCTGACCGCGGCCACGGGTGCCGTCATCGCGATCGTCTCGGCCGGGGCGCAGAGCTTCGCGCTGCTGCTGGTGGGCATCGCCCTGATCGGTTCGGGAACAGCCGTCAACCTGCAGTCGCGCTTCGCGGCGGTCGACCTGGCCTCGGCGGCGACACGTGGCCGCGATCTGTCGCTCGTCGTCTGGGCAACGACAGTGGGCGCCGTCTCGGGGCCCAACCTCATCGGCCCGGGCGAGACGCTCGGCGCCTATCTGGGGCTGCCCGACCTGAGCGGGCCCTTTCTCTTTACCGTCGTCGCGCAGAGCCTCGCAGCGGTGCTCTACCTCGTCGGTCTTCGGCCCGACCCTCTGAGCGTCGCGGCGGCCTGGCAGGCGGAGCAAGAGCGCGCGACGCGCGATGAGGCCGAGCGCACCGGGAACGCGGCCCCCACGCCGACGGCCGCCGTCGATGATCGGCCGGGCATCCGGCTGGCCATTCTGTCGATCGCCCTGAGCCACGCGACTATGGTCTCGGTCATGGCAATGACGCCCGTTCATCTGACTGCTCACGGCGCGACTCTCGTGATCGTCGGCTTCACCATCAGCCTGCACATCGCGGGCATGTACGCGCTGTCGCCGGTCTTCGGCATCCTCGCCGACCGCGCTGGCCGCCGAACGACGATCGCGCTCGGCCAAGGGATGCTCGCCGCGAGCCTGCTGATGACGGGCTTCGGCGCCGAGAGCGAGGGCTGGGTCGTCGCCGGCCTCATCTTTCTCGGGCTCGGATGGAGCGCGAGCACTGTGGCGGGGTCAGCCCTGCTCACCGAGTCTGCCCGGCCCGCTCGCCGGACCATCGTGCAGGGTCGCAGCGATTTGATCATGAGCGCGAGCGGCGCGATGGGCGGCGCCCTCGCCGGCGTCGCGCTCGCTCTTCTCGGCTATGCGGGGCTCTCGTTCGTGACGATGGCTCTCGTGGCGACAGTCGTGGTGGCGCTCGCGGTGACGCGACGGGCGTCCACGGGTGCTGTGCCGGCAGAGCCAGCCGTGTCAGAAGCGAGCGGCGTTCGCCCCGCGAATAGGGGGTAGCCCCACCCCTCGGCTTATTGGCGCGCCTCGCTTAGAGTGGAGACGCGTCGAGGCAGGGGGTCTCGAGGCATCGCATGACGACGGGGGCGCCGTCTG
This sequence comes from Microbacteriaceae bacterium UBA6152, assembly GCA_002423075.1. GTDB lineage: Bacteria > Actinomycetota > Actinomycetes > Actinomycetales > Microbacteriaceae > Microcella. Next base: position 10,703 of record DIUS01000055.1, on the reverse strand, counting down.
CGATCTGCCAGGTTCGGGGGGAACCGTGAAAACGCACTTCGTGGTTGCCGCAGTACTCACCGCTCTGCTCGTCATGCCATCGGTGACCGCGATGGCGGCCACCGAGGTCGTCGAGCTCGAGCCGGGGCTGGAGGCGCCGAACGACTTCCGGGCTGCTGACACGACTGGATCGTTCGATGCGTCGTCGACGCTGCTGCCCACGGCGGGCGTTTTCGCGTCAGAACGCGCGCTGATTCTTCAGCAGACGAACACGTTGCGAGCGCAGAACGGCCTCGCACCGCTGCGGCTGAACGCTGCGCTCAACGACATCGCTCAAGACTGGTCGGTGCAGCAGGCGCGCGTGTCGACCATGTCGCACCGCCCGAACTTCCACTATCTCTACCCGGCTGGCTGGTCTCGGGCGTCAGAGAATGTGGCAGCGGGTTACAGCCCGAGCTCGGTCGTCGGCGCGTGGGCCGGCTCGTCAGGCCACCGTGCCAACCTGCTCTCGAACAGTACCGACATCGGCATCGGCGTGGCCATGAGCTCGACCGGTCGTCTGTACTACACGCAGAATTTCGGGCGTTACACGACAGCGCCGCCGACTCCGCCCGGCGACGTCAACCGCATCTCGGGCCGCGATCGCTTCGCCACGTCGGCGCAGATCTCGACTCGCTCGTTTCCGAACGGGGCGAGCACGGTCTACGTCGCTTCGGGCCTCAACTACCCCGACGCCGTGAGCGCGGCGGCGTTGGCCGGAGCGGTCAACGGGCCGCTGCTGCTCGTCTCGACCTCCAGTGTTCCCGCCTCGATTCTCACCGAGTTGCGGCGGCTTGACCCCGACCGCATCGTCGTGGCGGGCAGCGCGAGCGTCGTGAGCGACAGCGTGCTCGCGACTCTGCGAACGGTGGCACCGCGCGTCGACCGAGTCGCGGGTGCGAGTCGTTACGACACGTCGGCGCAGCTCGTGCTCGACGCCTACGGCGCGTCGGGTGCCCCGACGGTCTATCTCGCGACGGGCACGGGCTACGCCGATGCTCTCGCGGCCGGGCCGGCCGCGGCCTCGGTCGANNGTGGTCATCATCGGTTCAGCGGTCGCGATCTCTGACGGCATCGAGGCCGGACTCGTGACGGCCGGGTTCACGGTGTCTCGCATCGCCGGCACCGACCGCTTCCAGACCGCCGCCCGCATTGCGAGCGCGCACTTCCCGGCCGCTGAGCGCAGCTACATCGCGACGGGCCTGAACTTCGCCGACGCCCTCTCGGGCGGCGCGGCAGCAGGAGCGCTCGGTGCGCCCCTGCTCACCGTAATGCCCGGTTGCGTGCCGTCGTCGGCGCACGCGACCCTGCGCGCGCAAGACCCTGACGATCTCATCCTGCTGGGCGGCCTGAATGCGATCTCGCCGACCGTGGCCGGGTTCTACCGCTGCTGAGCCGCGCACCTCGAGGGCGGTCGAGCGTCGAGCGGGCATCCGGTCGGCGTTCTCTCGTGAGCGCCTAGACTTCTGAACCGTGACCAGCCCCTCCTTCTCGACCGCGACCGGCGCCGATGTGCGCGTTCGGTTCTGCCCGTCTCCGACCGGAACTCCGCACGTCGGGCTCATTCGCACGGCCCTGTTCAACTGGGCGTACGCGCGGCACACGGGCGGCACGATGATCTTTCGCATCGAAGACACCGACCAGGCGCGCGACAGCGAAGAGAGCTACCACCAGCTGCTCGACGCGCTGCGCTGGCTCGGCATCGACTGGGACGAAGGGGTCGAGACGGGCGGGCCGAACGAGCCGTACCGGCAATCGCAGCGCGGCGAGATCTACGCGGGTGTCATCGAGCAACTGCGTGCGAGCGGGCACCTCTACGAGAGCTTCCTGACGGGGGAGGAGATCGAAGCCAAGAACCTCGAGCTCGGTCGCGACCCCAAACAGGGCTATGACAATTGGGAGCGCGATCTCACCGACGCGCAGAGGGCGGCCTATCGCGCAGAGGGCCGCGAGCCCGCGCTGCGTCTGCGCGTGCCCGACACCGATTTGAGCTTCACCGACCTCGTGCGCGGCGAGATCACCTTCCCGGCGGGCAGCTTCGTCGATTTCGTCGTCGTGCGGCCTAACGGCGCCCCGCTGTACACCTTCGTCAACCCGGTCGACGATGCGCTCATGGGCGTCACGCATGTATTGCGCGGCGAAGACTTGTTGTCATCGACCCCACGGCAGATCGCGCTCTACCACGCGCTCATCGAGGTCGGCGTGGCCACCGCGATTCCACAGTTCGGGCACCTCCCGTACGTCACGGGTGAAGGCAACAAGAAGCTCAGCAAGCGCGACCCCGAGTCGAACCTCTTTCACCACCGCGACCGCGGCTTCATTCGCGAGGGGCTGCTCAACTACCTCTCGCTGCTCGGCTGGTCGCTCGCGGCTGACCGCGACGTCTTCACGATGGACGAGATGGCGGCGGCCTTCGACGTCGCCGACGTCAACCCCAACCCTGCGCGGTTCGACGTGAAGAAGGCCGAGGCCATCAACGGCGACCACGTGCGGCGGCTCTCGGTCGACGAATTCGTCGAGCGCAGCATCCCATACTGCAGCGGTGCCGGGCTCTTCAACGACGTTCCGCGCCCCAGCGAGCGCGCGCTGCTGACGGCCGCCGCGCCGCTCGTGCAAGAGCGCGTCGCCCTGCTCGGCGAGGTACCGGGCATGGTCGCGTTCTTATTTACGTCTGACGACGACCTAGAGATCGAGACGGATGCTCGCGCCTCGCTCGACGCCGACGCGGCCGCCGTGCTCGACGCGGCAGTAGCCGCGCTCGAGTTGCTCGAGTCGTTTGAGCCCGAGCCCATCGAGGCCGCGCTGCGCACGGTCCTCATTGATGGTCTCGGGCTCAAGCCGCGCACCGCCTTCGGCCCGCTGAGGGTCGCCGTCTCGGGTCGCCGGGTGAGCCCGCCCCTGTTCGAGTCGATGCAGCTGCTGGGCCGCGACTCGACGCTGGCCCGGCTCAGGGCTCTGCGCACGACCCTCTAGCGCGGCTGCTCTGACGCGGACACGGCGGGCATGCGCCGCACGTCGGCGACGCGCTCGGCGATCGCCACTTGGGCGGGCGGCCGCAGCAGCACCCACGCGACGACCATGACGACGAGGGAGGCCGCGAACACGACCGCCCCGAGCCAGCTCTCACCGTCGTCGACGCCGAGATACATGGCGTTGAGGTTGCGCCGCGCCCCGGTGAGCAGCACGAGCCCGACGTGCACGACCGTGAACGCGAGGTAGAACCAGAGCACCAACGAGTGCGTCTGCCGTGCCCACGCGTCAGAGAGAGGGCCTCGGGTACGCATCCACGTCTCGGGCCAGACGGGCGAGAGTCGCAGCCCCGTGGCGAGCGCAAGCGGTGCTGCCACGAATACGGTGACGCCGTAGAAGAGCACCTGCAGAGCGTTGTAGTACGCCCAGCTCGTGTGTTCGGGCCAGTCGAGAGAGAGGTACTGCACCCCGGCTGACACGGCGTTCGGCACGACCGACCACTCGGTGGGCACGATGCGCGCCCAGTGACCCGTCACGAGCAGCAGGGTCACGTAGACCAGGCCGGTCGCGATCCAGAGCACGACGACGACGAGGTGCCACCAGGTGTGGATCCCCAGCCGTTTCGGCGCGCCCGCCGTGCGCAGGGGCCCGCGGTTGCGGCGGGTGACGAAGGCGATCGGCCGGGCCTTCGAGCGCAGGTGCAGCGCCGAGCTCACGATGAAGAGCAGAAAGAAGCCGTTGAGGAAGTGGGTCCAGCTGAGCCACGCCGGAAAACCTTCCGGCGTACCCGAGGGCGGGGCGACCGAGCCGGGAAACTCGTCGATGAACGCTGCACCGGTCGTGGAATCCCGCCACCATCGGGCGATGAGGATGCTCGCCGCGAGCATGAGCACGGCAACGACGACGGCGACCACGAGGGCGCGGCGGCTGCGGGGTCTCGCGTCGGGCACCCCTCCACGGTAGTCGGCGGCGGGTGGGGGAGCGGTGAACGGAGCGCGAGCATCCGGAGCCCGTGTCGGCGGCGTGGGAGAATCGACGTATGGCTCTGCTGAATCCGCATCGCCCAGCGTGGGTGGGCTGGATCCCCGCAGGGATTCTGGTCGCCATCATGGCTGGCGTGGGCGTCTTCGCGCTTGTCGGCGTGCCGGGCATCGTGGCCCAACCGGGCGCGGGTCAAGACGGCCAGGTCACCGACCTCAACTGGTCGGTCTTCACCGATGACGGTCTGCACTTCATCGAGAGCGCCCGCACTCCGCGCATCGACCTCAGCTCGCCACCCGTCGATGCCGTCGAGATTGGTCTGCCGGCCGACGGGTCGCTCACGGTGGGCCCGCATCAGACCGGCCTCGACTACCGGCTCGTGCTCATCGCGACCGACGTCGAGCCGAATGGCGCCTTGTTCACGACGCCGCAGTTCACCGTGAGCTCCTCCGGTGGTCGACTCGAATCGGTGCGCGTCGAAGAGCGCGGGGCCTTTACGTTCCGCGAGACCTTCCTTGCCGTGAGCGAGCGAGCGCCCGACTTCGGTTACACGCCGCCGACCTCGCAGCAACTCGCGCAGGCCGTGAGCGACGCGCGTGAGAGCGGGCGACCAGCCGTCGTGCGCACCGACCGCGGTCTCGACGCCGGCTTGGGCGTCGTCGCCGAGACCACGTGCTTCGGCGGCGGCTTCTGCCAGCTGTCGTTCATCGTGACACCGGCCGTAGGGTAAACTCGCAACTCGGCCCAGTCACGGGCCGCCTCAGCGCTGGCCCTGTTCGCGCTGATGGGGTGTGGTGTAATTGGCAACACGGCTGATTCTGGTTCAGTTGTTCTTGGTTCGAGTCCAGGCACCCCAGCTTCGACAGTCTTCTTCTGCGGCGATGCGCGGTTCTTCGTGCCGCTCCCCGTGCGGAGCGCTGTCTCTCGAGCCGTGTGCGGAGCGCTCTCTCGAGCCGTGTGCGGAGCGCTCTCTCGAGCCCTGTGCCCACGGCGGCATGTGCCGCGCGAGGCACACTGCGAAGAAGGCATCACCTTGACTCTCGGCATGGTCGTGAGAAAATATAGACAGTGACACTATCGATAGTGTTACTATCTGTGCATGAGGATGTCCGAACTCAGCGCCACGACTGACACACCCGTGCCGACGCTCAAGTTCTACGTGCGCGAGCACCTGTTGCACGCCGGTGAGCGCACGAGCCCCAATCAGTCGCAGTACGACGAGACCCACGTCGAGCG
>DIUS01000055.1:0-5435 GCA_002423075.1 Microbacteriaceae bacterium UBA6152 | reverse complement strand
CGCGCATCGCCGCACTGTGCGAGAGCCGGGGCTGGCAGGTCTACCCGAACAACCCCGGACTCGCGCTCGCCGCTCGCGTCATCGACACCTACGCCGAGCTCGGCGTCGACGTCATCACCGAGTCGGTGCTCGCGCCCTACGCCGAGGCGGCCGACCTCGTCGCCGCCGCCGACCTCGCGGCCGTCGCCGCAGCGCCGAGCGAGGCCGAGATGACGACCGTAGTCGTCGTCGGCACAGTGCTCGGCGACGCGCTCTTCGCGGGGCTGCGCCGTATCGCCCAAGAGGCGGAATCGTTCCGCCGCTTTCCCTTGCCCGAGGGCACTCCCGCCCCCGGCGCCACCGTTACTGACGAGGATTGCTGATGACCACGACTGCGCCCGCACCCGCACCCGCCGACTGGCGCCTCGACCTGCCGCCGAGCCGGTGGCACCGTCCGTTGCTCGTGCTGGGCATCCTGCTCGCCGCACTGACCGCGGCCACTTTCGTCGGCTGGCTCGTCGACGATCGAGAACTGCTCGGCGTTAACCTGTGGGAGAAGCCCCTGAAGTTCGCCATCTCGGGCACGATCTACGCCGTCACCTGGGCGTGGATCATCGGCCACTTCACCCGCTGGCAGCGCGCCGCGTGGTGGGCGGGCACGGTCATCGCGGTGACGCTCGCGATCGAGCTCGTCGTCATCGTCGGGGCAGCGGCGGCTGGCATCACGAGCCACTTCAACGTGTCGACTCCGCTCGCCACGAGCCTGTGGTCGATCATGGCAACGGCGATCACGACGTTGTGGGTCGCAACGTTCATCGCTGCCGTGGCGCTGTGGCGCAACCCCGGTGCCGACCCCGCTCGCCAAGCGGCAATCCGCACCGGTGTCGCGATCTCGCTGCTCGGCATGGGGCTCGCCTTCCTCATGACGAGCCCGAACGCAGCCCAGCTGAGCGACTTCCAGGGCATCGCCGGTGCGCACGCGGTGGGCGTCGCCGACGGCGGCCCCGGTCTGCCCCTGATTGGCTGGAGCACGGTCGCCGGTGACCTGCGCATTCCGCACTTCATCGGCATGCACGCCCTGCAGGCGCTGCCGATGCTTGCCCTGCTGCTCGAGCTAGGCGCTCGCCGGGTGCCCCTGCTCCGTGATGCGCTGGTGCGCCGAGGCCTCGTTCTCACCGGCGCGGGCGCCTATCTCGCCATCGTCGGGCTCGTGACGATGCAGGCCCTCCGCGGCCACTCGATCGTGGCCCCGGATGCCCTCACGCTGTCGATGGGAATCGCCATCGCCGCGCTCGCTCTCGCCGTGTCACTCGGGGTGCTCGCCGCGGGATCGCGGCGGCAGCGCGTCGCCTCGCCCCACTGAAAATCCAGCACCCGTCGATACGGGAGGCGTAGGTTCGACCCATGACGCCTCCGACTGCGGCTGTCGTCGGTTCCGGGCCCAACGGGCTCGCCGCCGCCGTCGTGCTCGCGCGCGCGGGCGTGCTCACGACGGTCTATGAGCAGGCGACGACGATCGGGGGCGGTGCGCGCACCGCAGAGCTGACGCTGCCCGGCTATCGGCACGACGTGGGATCAGCCGTGCATCCGCTCGCCGTCTCGTCGGGCTTCTTCCGACGGTTCGAGCTGAGCAAACGCATCGAGCTCGTGTCATCTCAGGTCTCGTACGCCCACCCGCTCGACGACCGCCCCGCCGCGATCGCCTATCGCGACCTCGATCGCACGGCCGCGGCACTCGGCATCGATGGCCGAGCGTGGCGGCAGCTTCTCGCTCCCCTCGTCGACCGGGCGCAACGCGTTGCTCGCTTCACGGGGTCGACGCTCATGCGGCTGCCCGACGACCCGGCCATGGCAGTGCTGTTCGGCCTGCGCGCGCTCGAGCAGGGCAGCCCGGCGTGGAACCTGCGCTGGCGCGACGAGGCGGCCCCCGCGCTGCTCGCGGGCGTCGCGGCGCACTCGGTGCGCCCGATGCCCTCGCTCTCGACCTCGGGAACGGCGCTCGCGCTGGCCACGGCGGCGCATGCTGGCGGCTGGCCGATTCCGGTCGGCGGCAGTCAGGCCATCATCGACGCCCTCGCGGCCGACCTGCTCGCCCACGGCGGCACGATCGAGACTGGGGTCGAGATCACCGATCTCGCTCAGCTCGGGCCGGTCGGCGCCGTGCTGCTCGACACGACCCCGCGCGCCCTCGTGCGGCTCGCCGGCGATGCGCTGCCGAGCGGCTACCGCGACCGCATGCTCGCCTACCGGCACGGCGACGGCGTCGCCAAGGTGGACTTCGCGCTGAGCGAGCCCGTGCCATGGGCTGATTCGTCGCTGCGCGTCGCACCGACTCTGCACCTCGGCGGTACTCGTGAGCGCATCGCCGCCGCCGAAGCGGCGGTCGCGAGCGGTCGGCACGCCGACGACCCCTACGTGCTCCTCTCGCAGCCGTCGGTGGTCGACGCCTCGCGGGCTCCCTCCGGCCACCACGTGCTGTGGAGCTATACGCATGTGCCGCACGGCTCGACCATCGATCAGACCGAGGCGATCATCCGCCAGATCGAACGGTGGGCGCCCGGTTTCCGCGACGTCATTATCGCGACGTCGAGCGCGACGGCGGCCGACATGCAGCGGCAGAACCCCAACTACGTGGGCGGAGACATCGCGACCGGCGCCGCGACCCTCTGGCAACTCGCCGCGCGGCCCACGCTGTCGATCGACCCCTGGCGCACACCCATGCCCGGCGTCTACCTGTGTTCATCGGCGACGCCCCCGGGGCCCGGGGTGCACGGGCTCGCGGGCGCCTACGCCGCGAGGTCGGCGCTGCGGCACGAGTTCGGCCTGCGCCGCCTGCCCTACCTGGGGCTCGGGGTTGAGCCTGCGCGTTAGTCGAGTGGGAGCGTCTCGCCTGGCCGCAGTACCGTCACGCGGCCGCCGTGCGACTCGACCACGTGCGTAATGCGCGCGTTCGCCATGGCGTTGCCGGCGTCAGAGTTCACCCGTTCGTGCGTGGGGAAGGCATGGCGGGGCTTCACGATGTCGAGGTAGTCGATCACCTCGCCGATCTTGAGCCAGGGCGCGCTCGACGGCACGGCGAGCACGGGCACCTCGCCCGTCGGTACGGTGAACGAGTCGCCGGGGTAGTAGAGCGTCTCGTTGACGAAGACGCCTACGTTGTCGACGATCGGGATCGAGCGGTGGATGGTCGCGTGGTGGCCCCCGAAGAAGGCGAGGGCGAAGGGACCGGCCGCGCCCCCGTCGCCGCCGTCGACGATCTGCCAGTGATAGTCGGGATGCGCGGTCGCAACCCCGGCCGGAGCGAACAGCTCGACGGGCCCAGGTGTGTCGGCCAGCAGGCGATCGAGGTGCTCGCGCGTCACGTGGTCGCCGTGCTCGTGCGTGATGACGATCGCCGCGAGACCCTCGACGGCGAAGGGAGCCGTGAAGCTGCCCGGGTCGATGACGAGGGCGGCACCGCTCTGCTCGACGACGAGGCAGGCGTGCTCGCGCTTGGTGATGTTCATGGCGCCACCCTACTCAGCGCTTCTGCGTGAGCAAGGGTGCCGCATGCGAGCGTATGAAGACCCCCTGGGGGTACGCTGGCGGCGTGATCGACGACATCAAGAAGCGAGCACTGCACCGTTCGCGCATTCTGCAGGGCCAGTTGCGCGGCATCGAGAAGATGATCGAGAACGAGGAGTACTGCGTCGACATCATCACGCAATCGCTCGCCGTGCAGAAGAGCCTGCGTAGCCTCAACAAGCTGCTGGTCGAGAACCACCTGCGCACGCACGTCTCCGACATGTTCGATGAGGGCGGCGACGAGCGTGAGAAGGCGGTCGCCGAGTTGCTGGCAGTGTTTGAGCTGCAGCAGAACCGCGGCAACTGAGTCGAATCGCCTTCGCTTCAGCGGCGCGTCATAATCAGCGCATGACATCGTCGTCGAAGCGCATCGTCGTGGCCATCAACCCGAATGCCTCGTTCGGTCGAGGGCGCGAGGTCGGCCCCGCCGTCGTCACCACGCTGCGCGGACTCGGTCACCAGGTCACGAGTCTGCTCGAGCTCGACTTCGCTCAGCTGCTCGATGCGACGCGCGCCGCGGTGCGCGACAAGCCCGACGCCCTCGTGGTGGTCGGCGGCGACGGCATGGTGAACCTCGGCGTGACTGCGCTCGAGGGCACGAAGGTGCCCCTCGGCGTGGTGCCGAGCGGCACCGGCAACGACGTGGCACGCGGCCTGAGCATCCCGATCGACGACACAGAAGCGGCAATCGAGGCGCTCGTCGCCGCGCTCGATCGCCCGCCCCGCGTCATCGATGCCGGAACGATCTCGTTCGGCGGCGTCGATGAGGCGCCGGGCCGCGCTCGATTCGGCTGCATCGTGTCGGCGGGCTTCGATGCGCTCGTCAACGAACGGGCCAACCGCATGACGCGCCCGCGTGGTCGCAGCCGCTACACGATCGCGCTGCTCATCGAGCTCGCGAAGCTTCGGCCGATCGAGTACACGCTCACGCTCGACGGCGTCGTGCACACCGAGCGCGCCATGCTCGTGGCTGTCGCCAACAACCTCTCGTTCGGCGGGGGAATGAAGGTCGCGCCCGAAGCGAGTCTTGACGACGGCCTCTTCGATGTCGTGCTGGTGCGGCCGCTCGGTCGACTCGCATTCTTGCGCATCTACCCGCGCGTCTTCGCCGGAACCCACGTCGCCGATCATCGCGTCGTCGTGCATCGGGCGCGCGCCGTGCGCGTCGAAGCCGAGGGCGTGGTGGCGTACGCCGACGGCGAGCGGATCGCTGTATTGCCAGTCGACATCGAAATGGATGCGGGCAGTCTGCGCGTGCTGGCCTAAGCTGCCGGCCCCGGTTTTGCCGGGGTGCAGGCGCTATGGCATACTCGAACGGTTGCGCACGCGGCCCCATCGTATAGCGGCCTAGTACGCCGCCCTCTCACGGCGGTAACGCGGGTTCGAATCCCGCTGGGGTCACCACATCCGCATCGAACATCAGCACCACGAGAAGCCTCCGCAAGCGGAGGCTTTTTTCGTACTTTCACGCCGGTAGTCTGGCCGCATGACCCGCCTGCGTCTTCTCGCCACCACGTTGTCACTCTCGCTCGTCATCGCGGTGTCCGGGTGCGCGAGCATCGAGCAGCTCTTCACTGGTCCGTCGACGGGCGAACCTCTCATCGGCACGAGCTGGTCGGGCACCGATTCCGATGACGACGAGTGGGGAATCGTCTTTCACGAAGACGGCACGATCGGCCTGACCCTCAACGGCAATGAGTATGACGACCCCACCGACACCTGGGTCGTGGCCGACGAGACGATCACCATCTCGATCGTTTTCGACACCGGAGTGGGGACGATGGTCGGCCCGTACACCGACGGCGCCACGTCGATCGACCTCGAGGGCGAGCAGGGCGACGCGACCTGGACCCTCACGATCGACCAGGACTAGGGCGTGTCTCCCAAGCCTT
>DIUS01000006.1:15648-16968 GCA_002423075.1 Microbacteriaceae bacterium UBA6152 | reverse complement strand
CGAACCGCGGAGTCTTCCGTGTCTCGATCGCGACGAGTCTGCGGTGTCACTGAGAGCTCAACGCGAGATGCTCCAACTCGAGTAGGACTATCCGGCCGGTGTCGACGCGCTCGGCGAGGGCCTCATCGAGGCTCGCCATGGCAACGGCGATGTGGCGGCCGTCGGGGTGCACGGCGCAGTCGTAGATGCCGAGCGGGCCGGCGCCCGGCCCTGAGGTGATCGGCTCGGCGCGGTAGACGAACTCGGCAGCAGCATCCGGCCCCGCCTCGATCGGAGCCAGGCGCGCGAGAGCGCCCGCAAAGGCGAGCGCGACGTACACCGCGCCGTCGGGCGCGATCGAGAGCCCGTCGGGCCCGCTGCCCGGGTCGAAGCCCGCACGCGGCGTGACGGTGTTGTCATGTGACATCAGCGACACGCGATCGGCGAAGGTCTCGGCGACGACCAGCGCGCCCGTCGCGTCGCGCTCGCATCCGTTCGGAAAGACGAAGCTGGATGCCGTGGCCGAGGCCGCGCCGTCGGCGCCGACCCGCACGAGCGGCGAGGGCACAGGCTCGTCGTGCTCGGGGTCGAAGCCGTAGCCGCCGACCCAGGCCGTGCCGTCGGCGTCGACGTGCATGTCGTTCGCGGAATGCGTCATGAACTCGGCGAGGTCGGCGTCCACCGAAACCGTGCCGTCGTGCACCCGCATCACGCGGCGCTGCTCGCAATCGACGAGGAGCAGCGAGCCGTCGGGCAGCCAGCCGAGCCCGCCGGGCACGGTCGGTCCACCCGACGCCGCATCGAGCACGGTCTCGGCCTCAGTCCCCGGCACCCACCGCATGACGCGCGACCGGAACATGTCGCTGAACCACAGCGCGCCGTCGCGCCAGCGCAGTGCTTCAGGAAAACCCAGGCCCTCGAGCAGCATCGAACTCTCCTAGAACGTCATGGTGAGGCCGCCGTCGACGGTCAGCACCTGGCCGGTGATGTAGGTGTTCTCGCGCGCGGAGAGGAACTCGACCGCGGGCGCCACCTCAGCCGGCATTGAGGCGCGACCGAGCGGTAGCTTGCCGCTAGACACATACTGCTGACGGAATGCGTCGGTGTCGGTCTCGTCGGTGCCGTCGGGCAGCAGGCTCATGCGCGTGCGCACGAATCCCGGAGCGACGGCGTTGGCGAGCACCCCGTGCGGCGCGAGGTCGAGCGCGGCCGATCGGGTCGCTGCCTCGAGCCCCGCCTTCGACACGTCGTAGGCGAGGCATCCAGGTTGGGCCTGTCGAGCATGCACGCTCGTGATCGTCACGATGCGACCGAACCCCTGCTCGACCATGCCGGGCGTGA
>DIUS01000006.1:7790-15558 GCA_002423075.1 Microbacteriaceae bacterium UBA6152 | reverse complement strand
CCGCCCCGATGCCGTTGGCCGAGCCAGTGACGATGGTGCGCAGCGCTGTCATGGTGCCTCCGTGATTGTCGACGTGTCGGCTGAGGGGGTGACGGATGCCCACAGCACGCTGAGCGAGACACCCCACTCAAGCGTTCCGCCTGGGGGCAGCCGCACGAGCGATGAGTTGAGTGCCGTTCCGGCGCCGTGGGGTGTCGACGTGGGTTCGATGCCGAGCGCGACGACCTGCCCGTTCCAGGGCTGCTCGGTCGAGACGCCGAGCTCCTCCCACAGCAGCGCGTGGGGCAGGGCCGAGCCCTGCCACTCGACGAGCACCTCGACGTGCTCGCCGCGGGCGCCGATGCGCTGGGGCTGCACGCCCATCAGCCCGGTCACGCGCGCGGGCGTGCCGCGGTCGACGGAGCTCCATTGCTTGGCCGGGTCACCCGGCCACGCGATCGGCGACCCTTCGGGCAGGCCCGCATAATCGAGCGGGCGCAGCAGGGCGGTCGGCGGTACGTCGAGGGCGAGCGGGGCGGCGAGCACGTCGCCGCCGAGAATGAGGTGCTCGGCGATCACGAGCACGCGCGTGGCGTCGCCGGCATTGTGCACCCGCGTCGCGACGGCCGCGCCGTCGTCGGTGACGCGCCAGAGGCGCTCGGCACTCAGGCGGTCGTGATCGGCCCAGCCGAGCGCGACCGTGTCGGCCGTGCGCGACACCTCGAGCCAGGGCGCCTGCGATGCTGCCCCGTGAAAGCCCTCGACGACGGCCGCAGCAGGGTTCGGCTGCCCCGCGGTCGGAAAGCACAGCTGCCACCCGCCCCGCCACCGCTCGACCCAGGTCTGCTCCGAGTCAGCGGGGCGAGCGGCGGGCAGCACCGACCCCGCCCACGGCGTGGCGGCCAGCACCGGTCGCCCGTGCACGAACAGGTCGACGAGGACGCCACCCTCGTCGGGCAGCACGACCGCGCTGATGCCGCCGCGCTCGAGGCGCACGGCCGGCTGAGCGGTCATCCCGATGCCTTCGAGGCGTCAGCCCGACGACGCGACATCACGCTGGTCGCTGAGGGCCTTGATGAGGGCGTTCTTGCCGTCGAGCACGACGTGCAGCATGGCCTCTGCGGCTTTCTCGCCGTTGCCGCGGTTGATCGCGTTGAATACGGCGGCATGCGTCGCGGCGTCTTCGAGGAAGACCTCGTCATCAGACGCGGTCGCCTGCTGCACGTTGAAGCTCGCGTACATGAAGTCGGCCACGACGCTGCCGAACTGCCGCAGCAGCACGTTGTGCGATGCCGCGTACACGGCGAGGTGAAACTCGACGTCGGCGTGCGCGTAGCCTTCGCGGTCGGTCGAGTTCGCGACCATCTCGTGCAGGGCGTCGTCCATTCGGCGCAGGTCGTCCATCGATGCCCGGCCCGCGGCGAGGCGCGCCGCGGCCGGCTCCATGATCTGCCGAACCTCGACGAGGTTGCGCATGATGTCGTCACCCCGGCCGACCTCGCTGTGCCAGCGCAGAATGTCGCTGTCGAAAACGTTCCAGTTCTCGGGCTGGCGAACGCGCGTGCCGATCTTCTGGCGAATGTCGACGAGACCCTTGGCCGCGAGCACCCGCATTCCCTCGCGCACTGACGTGCGCGAGACGCCAAATTCGTCGGTGAGCTCGGCCTCTTTCGGCAGCAGGTCGCCGGGTGCGTACTCGCGGCCGATGATTTGGCGGCCCACGCCATCGATGACGCGCCCCTGAAGCCCGCGCATGGAGTAGCCCGCACCGCGATCGACGTCTGGGGCGATATCCGCCATGCGTGAGCCTCCTTGCACCTAGACGGTTTCACTCACCCTATGGGGCACCTCGGGGCTCGTGTAGACGCGCTCGTGGTCGATCGAGATCTCGACGTGCCGCAAGTAGGGGGTGAGGCCCGCCAAGTCGACCTCGATGCCGAGACCCGGCGCATCGGGTGCGCGCACCTCGCCGTTGGCGTCGAGGGTGATGTGGTTGCTCGAGATCGCGAGCGCCACGGCCTTGGGCTCGACGGGGTACTCGCAGATGCGGTGATCGGCCAGCCCCGCGAAAGGCTGCATCGATGCCGAGAGCGCGAGGTGCGAGGTGAACGTGTGGTTGACGTAGGTGACGCCGTGCCGCACGGCGTGCTCGGCGACGGCCTTCGATGGCCCGATGCCGCCGATGCGCGCCGCATCCACCTGGATGAATCGCACGCCGCCGTAGTCGATGAGATTGGTCGCCATGTGCACCGTGTGTGCGCCTTCGCCGCCGGCGATGCCGACCGTGCGTGCTCGCGACGCGAGAGCGGCGTGCGCGACGAAGGCGTGCGGAACGAAGGGCTCTTCGAGCCACGTCGCGTGTGCGTTCTCGAGCGCCTCGAGCCGAGCGATCGCAGCATCAACGTTGTCGCCCCAGATCTGGCCGGCGTCGATGAGCAGTTGAGCGTCGTCGCCGAGCCCCTCGCGGGCGGCGGCGACGTGGTCGGCATCGTCGGCGGCACTCCCGGTGCCGTAGCTGCCCCAGCCGAACTTGACGGCGCGAAAGCCGTTGCTCCGGGCCAGCCGAGCGCGATCGAGCGTCTCTTGCGGAGTGTCGCCCATGAGCATCGAGGCGTAGGGAAGCTTGGCGTGGTTCTCGGTGTAGCCGAGCATCTTCCAGACGGGCTCGCCGCGTAGCTTGCCGAGCAGATCCCATAGCGCGATCTCGATGCCCGACCAGGTGTGGCCCGCCTGCAGCAGGTCGAGGCTGTTGCGACCGACCTGCCGCGCGATGCGATCGATGTCGTCGGGGCCGTCGAGCGTCTCACCCAACACGGATGCCGCAACGGGCTGGCAGACGCCGTGCGAGCGAGGCGCCACAAAGGCGGCAATGGAGGTGAGCGGCGAGGCCTCGCATTCACCCCAGCCGACCTGACCATCAGCGACCACTCGAACAAGGAGGGCATCCTGACTGCCATCGGCCTCGAGGGTGACCTCGGGCATCGATGCGTAAAAGAAGTCGACGGAATCGATGATCATGAGTCGTGGGCCGCCTTCGCGATGGTCAAATGGTGCGTGCTCCCCGAGCGGGAAGTCGGGCTCTCGCCCGTGACCGCCACCGCGCGATGCACCGTTACATCATACGTTACACCCGCGCTCCACGCAGACGGTGGTAACAATTGCATATCCAGTCTTGTGCGGAACCCGGCTAGGTATGATGTAATGACTGCACAACGTGGCTCCTGCCACGGTGCGAAGAAACGGGACGATGATGTCGCAGACGCTTGAGAGCACACCGGCTGCCGCCGGCGACGCCTCGCGCATGCTCGCCGCCCGCCCTCGCACTCCGCACCCTTCGGCGGGCCGACCCGCCCGCCCGAAGCTCGCCGCATCACCGACGGCCCGACGTGGCGCCGCCGTGCTGTGCGCGAATCCCGACGCGACCGGGGCCACCCGGTCGCGTGCTCCGATAGGAAGGACACAGCAATGAAGACACGAAAGGCCACCGTCGCGGTAATCGCGACACTCAGCCTGGTAGCGAGCCTCGCGGCCTGCTCGACAGACGCACCGGCAGAAGATGGTGCTCAAGAGCTTCTCGTCTGGGACACCGGAATTCTCGGTCGCACGCTGGAAAACGGCGACCCCGACCTCGAGAACTCGTTCATCGACAGAATGGCCGTTGCGTTCGAAGACGCTAACCCGGGTGTCGACGTGACCGTCGTGCAGCAGGGCGGCGACATCACCTCTGCGGCAGCGCAGTTCCAGGCCGCGTCCATCGCGGGCGACGGCCCGGACATCCGCATCCAGTACGCAGGTGGCCCGACGATCTCGTTCGGCGACTTCTTCACCGACCTCGACCCGCTGCTCGGCCCTGAGGTGCTCGACAACCTGGCCGGCGTCAACGTCAACCGCGAAGGCTTCAGCGCCGATGGTGCACTGCTCGGCATGCCGTTCGGCGCCGGCAACCTCTTCACCGTGTTCCAGAACCACGAGATTCTCGAGGCAGCCGGCCTCGACCCGGCCGACACGCCGGAATCGTGGGAAGAGCTCATGGAGAACGGCCAGCAGGTCGTCGACAACACCGACAAGAGCGGTTTC
The DNA here is from genome assembly GCA_002423075.1 of Microbacteriaceae bacterium UBA6152. GTDB lineage: Bacteria > Actinomycetota > Actinomycetes > Actinomycetales > Microbacteriaceae > Microcella. The sequence continues at coordinate 11,502 of DIUS01000006.1, read as the reverse complement.
TGGGTCGCCAACCTCGAAGGCTACGTCGGTGCCTGGATGATCTCGGCGCTCGTCGGCGGCGAGCTCGGTGAGACGGCCTTCACGCAGATGTACGCCGGCGAGATTCCGGTCGACGACCCGGCCATGGTCGACGCGTACCAGGCCTTCGCCGACTGGGGCGCCAGCGGGCTCACCAACCCCGACGCCGGTCAGGTGTCGAACGGCGAGTCGACGGCGGGCTTCGTCGCCGAGAACGCTGCCTACTACCTCGTGGGCAGCTGGGAGAACAACAACATGCTCGAGGCGTTCGGCGAAGAGGGCGTGAGCTCATTCTTCATCCCGACGCTTGAGGGCTCCGAGTTCCCGGCCATGGGCGCGGGCGGACCGGAGATTGCGCTCTCGATCACCAACTACAGCGAGAACCAGGAGCTCGCAGCCGAGTTCCTCAAGTTCCTCGCCGTGGCGGAGAACCAGGACGTGTTCGTCGAGCTCTACCAAACTCAGGGCTCGAACCACGTCGACGGCGACCCGTCGAAGATTGAGAACCCGCTGCTGCGTCAGCAGTTCGAGCAGCTGGCGGAGGCGACCGACGGTGTCGTGTTCGCCTTCGACAGTGTGATGCCGCAAGCCACGATCGACCTGTTCTACCGCGTGAACGCCGGGGTCTTCCTCGGCAGCATCACGCCAGAAGACGCGGTCGCGCAGCTGGCAGCGTCGTATGAAACCGAGATCGCGAACCAGTGACCACGGCTTCTCTGACCTCGTCCGTGGGTGCCGCTTCGGCGGCGCCCACGGGCGAGGCCCACGCCCCTCGCAAGCCCGGAGGCACTCGCCGGCGTGACCGCATCGTCGGTCTGCTCGCCGTACTTCCGGCCTTGATTATGGTTGTGGGCTTCATGGCATTCCCCGTCGCCTTCGCGGTCTTCATCTCGTTCACCAGAACGAATGGCCTCACCTACGACTGGCGCTGGTTCGACAACTACATTGCACTGCTGAACGACCCGATCGTGCATCAGGTGTTCATCAACAACCTGAAGTTCCTGGTTTCGGTACCACTGGTGATCTTCACCGCGCTCATCGTCTCGGTGCTGCTGTTCGAGCGGGTGCGTGGCTGGAAGTACTTCCGCGTCATCTTCTTCCTGCCCAACGTGCTCTCGGTCGCCGTGATCGGCATCATGTTCCGCAGCGCGTTCGGTTACTACGGCGGTGTCAACCAGGCGCTCGGGCTGTTCGGCATCGAGCCCATCCAGTTCTTCACCAACGGCACGACCGCCATCGCCATCATCATCCTGGCGCTCGTGTGGTCGGGCTTCGGCTACCAGTCGCTGTTGCTGCTCGCCGGCCTCACCTCAATCAACCCGGCGGTGTTTGAAGCAGCTGCGATCGACGGTGCCGGCTGGTGGAAGCGGCTCTGGTACATCACGCTGCCGAACATCCGTCGCGTGCTCGGCTTCGTGTTCATCATCAACGTGCTGTACACCTTCACATCGTTGTTCGGGTTTGTCTTCGTCATGACGGCCGGCGGCCCCGGCTTCGAGACGACGACGATTGACTATCTCGTCTACCTGCGGGCGTTCTCGAGCACGAACCTGGGATCGGGCGCCGCACTCGCGGTCATCCTCTTCCTCTTCATCGGCATCCTCACCCTCATTCAGAACAAAGTCTTCAAGCTCGGGGAGGAGGACTGACCATGGCCGAAGAAGACGTTGTCATCAGTTTGCGCATCTCGTCTCGCCGTTCGCAGCTGCCCATCTTCATCTCACTACTCGTCGTCGCAGCGACGATCCTGTATCCGCTCTACTTCGTCATCATCACGTCACTACGGACCAACGCCGATTACCTGCAGAACCCCTTCGGGCTCCCGGGGGAGTGGACATTCGAGAACTACCTGCGGCTCGTCGACTCGTATGGAATCGGGCAGGCCTTTCTCAACAGCCTTTTCGTCGGAACCATCTCCGTGTCCATCGTGCTCGTCTTGGCCTCGCTTGCGGGGTACGCACTCGCGAAGCTGCCGGTTCCGGGCACCAAGTTCATTACCGCGACCTTCGTGTCGGTGATGCTGATTCCCGGCCCCGTGCTGATCATCCCCATCTATCTCATGCTTGCGCGATTCGATCTCGTCAGCACCTATGCGGGGCTCATCCTCGTGTACGTCGCCACCGGGCTGCCCTTCGCCACGTTCTTCCTGACGCTCTCGTTCCGCGGCATCCCAGACGAGGTCATCGAGGCAGCCCGCATCGATGGGGCTGGGTTCTTCCGCATCATGTGGTCGATCATCGTGCCGATGGGATCGAGCGGACTCGCTACCCTCGCCGTGCTCCAGTTCCTCGGCGCTTGGAATGAGCTGATCTTCGCGTTCATTCTCATTACGGACGATTCGATGCGCCTGCTCACACCGCAGCTCGCCAGCATCGGCGAGCGATTCCTTACCGACCAGCCGTTGGTCTCGGCGGGCCTCTTCATCACAGCGTCGATACCGCTGATCTTGCTTGCCTTCGCCTCGAAGTACATCATGCAGGGCCTGCAGGTCGGCGTCAGCCGCTAGCTCGCGCACGCTCTTGCGGGGCCGGGTTGCCAGAGCACCCGGCCTCGCGAGTCTGCGGTTCTAGAGTGCGACGTCGAACCAGCCGCGCTCGGTCACGTCCCGCATAGTGGTGTCACCCACGGTGGCCCACCACGTCCGTGACGACGTGAACACGGTCAGTCACCCTGCATCGGCCGCAACTCGAAAGCCCATATGACTCGTGGCAGAATCTGGCGTCTGCCGAGTTCTCGCCGCGGGCCGATACCGCAAGCAGTACTCAGGAGCACAGAGATGTGAACCACCCTTTGCGACAAAGCCTCCAGAGTTCTCGTTTCCTGTCGGGGAACACTGACACGTATGTGTGCTGTGGCGATCCGACCACGCGGTCGCAGTCCACTCCCATACGTTGCCCGTGACGTCGAGGAGGCCGTATCCGTTTGCGGGGAAAGCGCCGACGGGCGATGTGCCGACCCATCCCAGTGCCCCGAGATTTCGATACGGGAAACTTCCCTGCCACGTATTCGCCTTCAGCTTCCCGACATGTTGGGGTTCCTCGCCCCAGGCGAACGTCGCTCCATCCAACCCCCCACGTGCGGCGAATTCCCACTCTGTCTCGGTCGGAAGCCGGGTTCCCGACCAGTTGCAGAACTCCTGGGCGTCGAACCACGAGATGTGAACGACAGGATGATCCTCCCGTTCGATGATGGTCGAATCCGGCCCACCAGGATGCCGCCAATTCGTGCCGGGCACCCACGACCACCACTGACGCCAATCTCGCAGATCGACCGGACCCGATGTGGGGCGGAACACGAGAGAACCCGGAGAAGTGTCCAGGTCAGCGACGCCGGCGAACTCCTGCGGGTTGAGGGGTCGCTCTGCTGTCGTCACGTATCCCGTGGCCGCAACGAAAGCCGAAAACTCTTGATTGGTCACCGGTGCGCGAGCAATGCGAAACGCCGCAACCTCGCGGACAACGGTGGGAGCCTCCTCGGGATAGAAGGCCGTCGAACCCATCACAAACGAGTTGCCGGGGATCGACACCAGGTCGACCAGAATCGGCTCAGTCACACTCATGGGTCCCATCTTCCACCACTGACAAAAACAGGGTTCATGGCGACGTTACCGAGAGTCGACGAGCGCAGGATCACGTCGGCTCCAGCACACGACCAACGACCGCTGCGCACGCGCCCGCTACAGCAAGCACCAGAA
>DIUS01000006.1:0-7743 GCA_002423075.1 Microbacteriaceae bacterium UBA6152 | reverse complement strand
CGCTCACCAGAGGCTATACCGCGTCATCACGTCTGGGTGTCGGGGGCTCGGGAATCGATCCTTGAAGAAGTGGATCCGCTGTCGCGTGCATCCAATCGTCGAGGGCTGACGATAGAGCCGCCACTCGGTCGTGGTACTCAGGTTCAGCAACGACGTTATGGAGCTCGTCCGGGTCTGTGCGCAGGTCGTAGAACTCTTCAGGCAGCCTCGCTTCACGATAGTTCGCCGGAAGACCCCGCCGAGTCGCGCTTAGTTCCAGATCCAGGGCGAGCGTTGCGCCGTCAGAATCTTCTCGATAGGAACGGATGTACTTATAGTGCGACGTTCGAACGGCCCGGAGAGGGTCATAGCCGTCATGGTAGGTCTTCTCGAGGAAGAGACGGCGCTCCTCGCCGTCAGCCTGATCATCAAGACGTGTGTCCCTTAGCGCGTCGAGCAGGCTCTTGCCCTCGAGCTGCAGCGAGGTGGTGTCGCCTCCCGCCAGCTCGATAAGGGTGGGCGCGATATCGATGTGACTCGCCATGTGCGGGTGCCGTGAGCCCTGCACCTTCCAGGATCCAGGCGGACGAACTATGAGCGCTACCCCAACACCAGAGTCGTAAAGCGTTCCCTTCGCTCGTGGGAATGCTGCGCCGTGATCTGTCGTGAAGATGACGAGGGTGTCATCCCGGCGACCCTGATTATCGAGAGCATCCAGAATTCGGCCAACGGCAAGGTCGAGTTGCTTGATCGCACTATAGAAACTTGCGAGGTCCTCCCGAGTGTGCACGTTGTCGGGGAGGTAGCTCGGCACTTCAACCGATGTCGGGTCTACCGGCTCGTAGTCCTCTTCAGGCCACGGGCGATGCGCTTCCCACATTCCCGCCACTGCGAAGAACGGTTGCGAGCCATGAGCGCCAGGCAACCAACGTTCGAAGAGTCGAGCGACCTCGAGAGCTCGCGGAAGAAAGCCAAGGCCATGAACCTCGTCGTAGCCGAGCTTGCGAGCATCGAGATCCTCGTGTTGAAGTCCGAGAAGCGCTGTGCGATACCCGAGGCCTCGAAGATGCTCGGGCAAGGTGACCACACCCGGTCGATAGGTCCACCCCTGGTGGACCAGTCCCATGAGTCCGTTTTGATGCGGCGGTAGTCCGGTGAATAGGGAAGACCGTGCAGGGGTGCACAGGGGCGACGTGGAGAACGCGGAATCGAACACCACCGAGTCGGCCGCGAGACGATCGAGATTCGGGGCAGTCACGCTCAACCGACCATATGCAGGCAACCACCGGCCCAGGTCGTGGCAGTGGATCAAGACCACGTTCGGAGGCGACCCCTGCGGATGATGATCACTCACGACTTCACCGCTCCCTGCGTCAAACCCGACACAATCTGCCGATTGGCGACGACTGCCAACAGAATGATCGGGACTGCAGTGATCGTTCCGACTGCCGCCATCGGCCCCCACTTGATCTCCTGTGGTTGCACGAGTGTCGCGATTCCGACGGTGATGGGCGCCTCGTCACCGCCACGAGTGAAGATAAGCCCGAAGAGGAACTCGTTCCATACTTGGATCCCGATAAAGATCGCCACCGCAGCTAGCCCCGGGGCAGCGAGAGGCAACATGACGCGCCAGAAGGTTGCAAACTCGCTGGCGCCGTCTATATATGCCGATTCCCGCAACTCTTTCGGAAGGGCATCGAAGTAAAACTTCATCATGATGATCGCGAACGGCAGATTGAAGATCACATTGAGGATGATCAGCCCGCCCAGGGTGCCCGTCAGTGAGAAATTCTGCAGGGTCACAAAGAGACCGGGGACAAGGGTCATGGGTGGGACAACCTGAAGGACCCCGGCTGCCGCCAGCACTCCCAGTACGACGCGCGGAGACCAACTCAGCTGGCTCAGGCTGTAGCTCGCAAAGGCACTCAGGCCGATGCAGATCGCTGTCGCCGCAATCACAAGAACGACACTGTTGATCACTTGCGCACCGAAAACTGCATCCGGAGACAAGATCTCCATGAAATTGGTGAGCGCGAAGTCAAACGTCCACTCTCGGTTAATGATCGCGCGGGGGCGCTGAAATGCCACCACTACCATCCACAGCAGTGGCAGTACGGTCATCACAATCGCTCCACCCAGGACCAGTCGAACGAGCCAGCGCCCGCCTTCCACGGGTCCCGATCGTCGACGTGATCGCACGACGGGTGTCGCGCTCTCGGTGTCGTGAGTACGAGTTGAATCAACCACGAGCTTTCCTCCTCAACAAGGCGCGGCCGCCGAGCGTCGCAACCATCAAGACGATCACGAGCAGAACGACGGTCACACTCAGCGCTGCGCCGTAGCCGTAGTCGAACGACTCAAAAAACACCGAACGCAAGTAGATCGTGATGACCGACGTCGCGTTACCGGGTCCTCCGAACGTGAGAAGGTACATCTCATCGAACGCCTTGACGCTCATGATCACTCGAATAGCCGTGACGCCGACGAGTGCTGGCGTGAGGAGCGGCAAAAGAATATGCCTCACCCGCTGTCCGTAGCTCGCGCCGTCGACACTTGCAGCTTCGACGATTGATGAATCAATGCCGCGCAACGCGGTGTACACGAACAGAAAGACGACAGGCGTCCAGTGCCAAACATCGACGAGGATGATGGAGACCAAGGCGCCGGTCGGTTCACCGAGCCAGGTCTGCGTAGGCAACCCCAAGCTCGTCAATATCTTGTTGATCAAGCCGATCTGCGGGCTCAGTAAGAGTAGCCAGACCACGCTGATCACGACTGGTGTCACGATAGCTGGCCACAGGAGGATGTTCTGCAACCACTGTGCTTGTCGAACAACCCTGTCGACCGCGAAAGCTAGAAAGGTTCCGAGAACAACGGTCAGCGCGACACCCGAGATCGTGAAGACAGCGGTGACGCGCAAAGAGTTTGCGAAAAGGGGATCCTCACTCATCCGAATAAAGTTGTCTATCCCTGCGAACTCCCACATGAAGTTGCCGGCTCGCAGTGTGATATCTCCGAAAGACATCCAGATGAGTTGACCTACGGGGAACGCGACGAACACCAGCACGAAGACTGCAAGCGGGAGAATGCTTCCATACTTGAACGCATTGCGACGCAGGAACCGAAGTCGGCTCGAGGCCGGCGCGGTGGGGCGCGTCGCGGCCCCGAGCCGAGCACTCACTCGAGGAATCCGGCGTTCGTGACGACGACGCGCAGGTCTTCGTCCATGCGCTGCAGCGCTTCGTCAACGGAGATCGTGCCGGCGAGATACTCACCGATCGTGGGCTCCGTTGCTTCCAATAGCTGCGCCGTGAACGGGTACCGGAAGCCAGCGCGGATCAAATCCTCGGACTCAACGATTCGCTGAATCTCGGGCCGGTCCGTCTCGACATCACTCCGCGTGATCACTCCACCAACCTCAGCCCACGCTTGCATGGTCTCCTGGCTGGTCAGCCAGGAGATGAAGTCGTAGGCCGCCTGCGAACGGTCATCCGGCAGGCCGGTGGGAATGCCGACTGTCCACGCACCGCTGACAGGGTTCTGTCCAGGAAGGACGGCGTAACCCACGTCGCCCGCAACCAGCGAGCTCTCGGTATTCTCCAGAGCTGCTGCGACTGCTGCGACGAACGTGGCGTGAACCACCTCGCCGCTCTGCATCAACGAAGTCGCCTCGGCCTGGGCGATGGTCTGAGGCGCATCAGGACCGATGTCTGTCATCGACTTGAACAGTTCAAGTGCGGCACGTCCCTCTGGCGAGTTGATGGTCGGTTCGTAGTCTCCCGCCCGTTCGTCGGCAAACCAAGAACCACCCTCGGAGAAGAGCACGGCGCTGAAGTCGTACGCGGGTGTGCGGCCACGACCCACGTAGCCATACTCCGTCGCACCGGCTTCCTGTGCAGCCTCACCGTTGGAGATGACCTCTTCCCACGTTGTGGGAACGTCGAGCTCGAGCTCGTCGTACACGCTCTCGAGATACATGAAGAGGTGAATGTTGCCGTTAATGGGCAGGCTGTACGGCACACCGTCCGGGGATGTGGAACGCGCGTCGGCGTCCCAACGCGCAAGACCATCAAACTCGATGAGTCCCGGATCCCAGGAGAAGTCCGGGTCGATGTCGGTGAGCGGCTGCACCCACTCGTTGTCGTAGAACTGGCCTACCCACTGCTCGTTCAACTGAAAGACGTCGAAGTCGTTCGACCCGGTCTGCGCTGCGTTCGCCTGCTGAGTGAGCAAACCGTCGAACGGGAACACCTGGAGGTTCACAGTAACGCCCGTCTGCTCCTCGTAGAGCGCAACGATTTCCTGATATCCCGCGAGCCAAGGAGTCTCGGCGGTCGCAACGGAGATCTCAGTAACTCCTGAACCGTCAGCCTCCGGGGCTTCTGACCCATCACCAGTGGAACACGCAGTGAGCACGAGCGCTCCTGCTCCTAGAACGGCCATCGTTCGAGAGGCACGTGATATGGATTTCATCAAAAATACTCCTTTGTATCGGTCTAAAACTGTGATTGCAGTGACGAGGACTTTCTACAGTGACTGGTTGTGAGCGTGCCCCTCCTCTCCGTCGAGGACCTCATCGACCAGAGCGAGCTCTGAGGCAAGCGAACGCAAGGCGGCCCAGGGGACTACACCCAGAAGTGCCGTCGCAGCGCGATACAGCGAGACGTCCGCGCAGATCTTTGCGAAGGGACCCGTGAAGACTCGACCCGTATGACGCTCAACGATACGCGCCGTCTCAACGTTGCGGAGAAGCTCACCGACGGTTGACCGAACGCCCCATCTCGCAACAGGGAACGACTCCTGCGACGGTGGCGCGGCAAGAGCAGACATGGCACGACCAGCATCCCGACTGCACTGCAGGTTCTCGACACGGGGTTCATGCTCAGTCGGCATGCCGAGTCGCTCAAACTGGGAAGGTGGTGCATCCGCGTCGACCATCGCTTTCCACAGGAGGCGCAACATTCGTAGCTCTACGTCCGGATCAACGATGGGCTCTTGCTGATCGGGGTCGACGTTGAGGTCGAAGAGCAGAGTGCCGAAGACCCATGGATTGGACGCCGTGCTTCCGGGGATCCTCAGCACCGGGCATCCCTTCGTGAAGCTGAGGGCCGGGACGAGTTCCGACTCCGCAAGCTCGGCCGGCGAGAACATGCCTCGCATGTGCGAGGGCATGAGCGTGTGCTCCCATAGCGGTGCATTCGATTCGTCCGCGGGTCCACGCATGTAGACAAGGTGGCCATCGCTCGCACATACGTGTCCGCCGAATGCGCCGAACAGTGCAACCTCACGAGCTGTTGCCAGATCGGCGGAGTCCACCAAGGACCGGCCCTGCATGTCTGGCGTTGGTTCAACACCAAAGTGGTCAAGGAGCGTAACCCCGATATCGATGGTCTGCACGAGGTCATCGCAGACAGATCCGGCTTTCCCACGTCGAGGGTCCCAAACGAACAACGGGGTACGAGCAACCTTCTCGAACCACGGCATCACTGACTTTCCCCACCAGTCGTCCTCGCCCAGCAGGAACCCGTGATCGGTGCACACAATCAGCAGGGTGTCATCCCACAGATCGTGTCGATCCATCGCGTCCAACACGCGACCCAACTGCGAATCGCACAGTTCGACAAGCTCGTTGTAGTGCTTGCGGATGCGATCGGCAACCTGGTCGTCGTATTGTGTCTGTCCGTAGTCGGGCCAGTCACAGTCGACGGATCCCTCGGACAGACCTTCGACGGGCCCACCCGCATCGAAAGGCTCATGAGGATCGAACGTTTCGATCTGCACGAACCATCGATCCTCAGCGGAGTTGGCCTCGACGAAGTCGATTCCGGCGTCGAAGGTCAACACCTGTGGGTGCTGCGAGCGATCCTGCCCCCGTACCTCGCGATTGATTCGATCCTGTCTCCAAGTACCCGACCGATTCACGCGGATGCTATGGCCGACCGCCGGATCCGCGACTCGTCCGTGCAAGGGGTCCCCCTGCTGGCCGCGGATGAGGGAGAACGTTCCGTATCGCGGGTGGTACGTCGCCCCACCGTCTTCCCAGTAGTGCATGTGGTCCGTCGCAAGGTGCGTCGTCACCCCTGATTCCGTCAGCATCTGAGGAATGCTGTCGTCGAAAGGCTCAAGAGGTCCCCAACTCCGATGCATGAAGTTGTAACGGGACGTGTGCAACTCACGTCGTGCGGGCATGCAGGGAAGGCTCCCGGCGTAGCAGGCCGTGTACCGGACGCTGCGGCTTGCAAGTCGCTCGAAGTTAGGGGTGGACGCCGTGATACTGCTCCCGTAGCTCGGCAAGGAGTCGCGGTTGAGGCTGTCGAACATCACGACAATCGCCTTCACAACCATCTCCTTCGATGTCAAGCGGGACTTTTGGACCGGTCCAAAAGCTAACTCAGTTCGGCTGGGGTGTCAACACCGNNGCTAATGAGTCCCGCAAGACTCGCGAACCACCAGCTCTGGTGCAAAGATCGTCGCTGGCGGAGGTGGGGGTCCGTCTCCCGACAGAAGGCGAAGTACGGACTCCGCAGCGATGCGACCGAGATCGGCCACCTCAACCGAAATCGAGGTCAACGCTGGCACGACGAACGAAGACGCTTCCACATCGTCGAATCCGATAATCCGCACGTCCTCGCCTGCTTTCAGGCCCCGCTCATGACAAGCGCGCAAGAGCCCGATGGCTACCGCGTCGCTGTGGCACACGATCCCAGCTGGAGGCGGTCCTGCGTCCAGCAAGTCCCGTGCAGTGAGGTACCCCGAGGTGCTTGAGGTGAGGGTGTGCGCAGACCACAAGTCGTCGAATAGGATGCCCTGCTCGCGCGCGACGCTGCTGACTCCAGCATGACGGTCTACCCGGGTGAAGACGTCCGCGGGCCCCCCGAAATACGCAAGACCATCGCACCCATGAGAAACCAGATGCTCGGCCGCCATTCGACCACCGAGAACATCATCGGCTCCAAAGTAGGGCGCATCTGCACCCTTCACCATGCGGGTCAAGACCACCAGGGGAATACCCATTCGGCGCACCGGCTCGAGAAAGCCGACATCGGAGCCGACGGCAGGAACGATCATGAGTCCGTCGACACGATTCTCGAGGAATGTTTCGATGAGTCGATGCTGGCGTGACGGTTCGTCGAAGGTATTGCCGAGCAGTACAGAGTATCCAGCTGGGCCCAAGGTGCGCTCGATCGCCTCACTCAAGAGGCCGAAGAACGGGTTGCCAAATCCACCGACAACCACTCCGATCGAATGGCTCCGTTGCCGTCTCATCGCGGCCGCCCGCCGGTTGTAGACGTAGCCCAACTCCTGTGCGGCAGCGAGAATTCGAGCTCGAGTGTGATCGGCAACGAGAGGGCTACCCTGAAAAACCAAAGACGCGGTGGACTTGGAATACCCTGCAGCTCTTGCAACGTCGGCGAGAGTTGTTCCCTTGCTCACCAGGCAACCCCGCGTGACTGCGACGCCCGCTTGGAACGATGCAAAGACGCAGCCATGACGCAAGAATACCTCGCGGGAGGGGGACCGCTGCACGAGGTGGAATCCAGGGTTGAGGATGTGGGCCTCAACTTTCAGCGTGCGGATGAGGGTCCTCTGGGTCTCTTCACCACCCGGGGAGGCTAGGCGGCCAGCTGAAGACAACTCATGAGCAGACAAACAACATGAGAAGCGACTGCCCTGACACCCTCACACGAGGTAGCCCGTGACCCGAGAGTGTCGTGCACTGCAGCGCGAACGCGTTCGACGCGGGGCTCTTCCGCCTGGCTCTAG
>DIUS01000148.1 GCA_002423075.1 Microbacteriaceae bacterium UBA6152 | reverse complement strand
GGAATTTCAGTGAGCGCCGTCAACCAGCCCCCTGGTGGGCAGATCTGTTGGCCATGACCGGGCAGTTTCCGTGGCCACCAGCGGGCAATTCTGCTGGCCGCCCACAGGCAGTTCGGAATGGCCATTGACATACTTTCGGTGATGTCGAGAAGCTGATACCGCCAATAGGCTCTGCGTTGGAGGTGGCGTATGGCGCTTGACTCGATCGATGAACTCACCGCGTGGGCTATGGCGAACGGTCGTGATTTCGGCTGGTGGAAGACCGCCAGAACGGTAGACGACCGCATCGTTCTCGCACTGCCACCGCACGACAGCATCTACACCGTTGAAGTCTTCCGAGACGACGACCTTTGGGTAGTTCGCCACGGTGACTCTTCAGATTCATCATCCTTCACGGTTCGTCACTTCCTGGCGCAGGACGATCCCGGGATGCTGCTCGAGGTCGTTTGCCGCTCTCTGATCGCAGATGCGACATCCATCCTCAACAGCAACCCCGGTTGGGCCTCTGCTCTGGGTGAATGTGTCTTGGCGCAAGCCGAAGCTCTCGGACTTACCTACCTCAAGATCGCCAGTGAGGAAACGATCGCGAGGGCATCGAGTGCCCGGGAGTCGGCTCCTGAGTTTTCCCTGGCTGTCGAACCGACAGGAGACGTTCCAATACCGAAGCCGTACTCGCCGCCCGCTCAAATCTCTCCGCAAGCGCCGCTTCGTAATCAGTACTTCAATGAGCCAACGAAGGCGAAGCGTCGAAGCAAGGCAGCCTCGTCGACTAGCGCCAACCCTCCGCGATCTAGCAAAGGCAGTGGCCTCGCAATTGCCTCGTTGATCCTGGGGATCTCCGGCTACTTGCTTCTCTTCACCTGGTTTAGCGTAGTCATCGCGCTATCTGCAATCGGCACGGGACTCGCGGTGCTGGCGCAAGGTCGACCGGGCAAGGTGTTGGCTTGGGTCGGGCTTGGACTTGGGTGCCTATGCATGTTCGTCGCTGTTGCGCTCCTTCTCGGCGCGAGCCGTCCTGGAAGCCCTTAGCGGTATCCAGTGACGCCAACAAGTGAGTAGGGTGCCAGAACTCTCGACTCAGGCGGCGACTGGTGACGGTGCTGGGTCGATCAGATCGCACAAGCGTCGGTAGAGCTCGAATACGCTGTCTGCGTATCGGATAATCGTCGCCATAGTGATGCCAGAGTCAGAGCCGTGAGAGATACTGTCTCGAATTTTTCCGACGCTCTGCAGTGCTTCCAGGTGCTCTTCATGCGTCTCGCAGAGCTCCGCATACCACGCCTCGTCAAACGACTCGAGCAGTGTCTTCAGCTTCAGTCGGTTAATTCCCCAAGTCTTGTTCACCGAGAACTCTACGTGTCTGTGTACCGCACTGCTCGCCCGAAGGCGCGCATGCTCTGAGAGCAGTTCCTTGAGGGACTGTTCTGCAAACCCGGCCAGGAGAATGCAGGAATAGCGCGCATAGTTGGCAAGAATCTCGCTGTCCAGACCTTGTCCGTCGACAAGAGCAAGCTTGGCCCGGAGTTTTGCCTCCCGTTGTGCCACCGCGTTTCGGCCTCGGAGCGTTGGCATTACTGGCCTCCGAAGGCCGCCCGAGCGGCTTGGAGCCGGTATTGCACCGCGTCTTCCGCTGAAGTGTCATAAAGGGTTGCTCGCTTGAAGTCAGGATCCGACTCCAGTTCCGCCAGGGCCCGGCTAGCTCGATCGCCATCTAGGGATCGTTGCTCGGTGACAGCGTGCATCACTGCTGTGGTTATCGAGTCCAAGTAGGCCGCATTCAGCGCGCGTTCCGGTCGGAATGCTCTGGGGCCCAACGTCGAGTCGAGGATCCCGACCGCATTCACAAAAGTCTCTCCGAGGGTTGTCTGGACGCTTAGGTCTCGTTCCTGATTTGCGGACAAATACCCGTTCAGGAATGACTTGAGTGGTCGCCTGTACGACGGGGACTCCTCGAAAAGAGCGAGCACTCGAAGGATCAGTTCGTGGTCTCTGAATCTCTGGGACGGCGCACCATACAGTCTTCTCCACTCGGGTGCGGCGTTGAGTTCACTGATACCGGTTAGGAAAGGACCGGCGTACAACGCGATTCGGATTTCTTGGGGCCGTAGCGGGCTGCCGCCAGTGTTCAGCCGCTCATAAATCGAGTAGATCGCGTCCTGTTCCCCATGGTCAGATTCTTGGCGAAGGATTGTGGCGTGAATGATGCTGTCGTCCAGACGACGTCGGTCCTCCGGTTCCAGTTCCGAAAATGTCATCCCATTCCAGGGGTCTTGCACCCCCTTAAGACGGAATTTCCTTTCTCCAACTAGCCCCGAGTAGAACTTTGAGAGGGTACCCAGGCGTTGTTGTCCGTCGAGGACGAGCAACTTGTTGTCCTTGGTTCGAACCAGGAAGACACCAGGAACAGGCAGCCCTAGTAGCAGGCTCTCGATGAATCTGCTCATCTGAGGAATTCGCCACACGAAGTCTCGCTGGAAGCCCCGTACCTCGTCGGTTCCAGTGAAACTTGGTTCGAAGGACGGAACAACGATGTCACCGTTTTCGATTCGACGCACGAGACCATGAACGTCGTAGTCTGCGCCGTAGGACGTGATTTCGTACGTTATGGGCATGACCTCTAGATCGGGGTCCACATCCTGAACAACGACTTCTTCCGAATCGTCAATTGGTGACTCTTCGGGCTCTCCTTCGGGTTCCAGCACGTCTTCAGTCATCGGCAACCCCGCTGCAATCTATGTCAAGTGTCGGTGCTCTTCGAAGCTAGCTCACGAACGCGGTCGAGCCAACCCACAACCCATCGCGGGCACGGGTCATCCCGACGTACAACTCCCGCCGCTCGATCTCGCGCCGTTCGAGCGCGCCTTCGTCGAGGCCCGTGGCGGGAGGGGAGAGCAGCGACCCGTCGACCCGCGCCAGCAGCACCTGCTTGAACTCGAGGCCCTTGGCGCGCTTTATCGTTCCGACCTTCACGAGCGGGGCGGGTGCGCCCACATAACTCTCTAGCTCGATCACGTCGAACCCGGCGGCGCGCAGCGCGGTGACCATGGCGAGAGCATCCCGATTCGTTGCCGTCAGCACGCCGATGTCGCCGGGGTCGACGCCTGACGCGACCAGCGTGCGCACCTGCGACACCAGCGCCCGATCATGCTCGGCGACAGACTCGAACGACGCGAGCACGGGCGACGGGCCCGTGCGGGGAACGTCGAGCGCAGCATCCGCCCGCCCCAGACCGCCCTCGATGTCGACGAACTCGTCGCCCTCGACGACAGCCGCCGCGAAAGCTGCGATCTCGCGGGTGTTGCGGTAGTTGGTTGAGAGCACAACTCCGCGGCCGGCGACCGAAATTCCCGCCTCGGCGAGCGAGTAGCCGCCGGGGTAGATGGTCTGCTGGCCGTCTCCGATGAGGGTGAGGCCGTCGGGGCGGTCGCCGACGATCGCGTGCAGCATGCGCAGCATCGCGCACGACAGGTCTTGCGCCTCGTCGATGATGACGTGGTCGACGCCGGTCATCGGTGTCTCGCGCAGCGAGGCTTCGGCGCGCAGCACCAGGTCTTCGAAGTCGACGAGCCCGCGCTCGCGCAGCGCCGCCTCGTACGCCTGAAACAGCTCCCACACCGCCCGCCGCTGCTCGACCCGCAGCGGTCGACGGCGACCGGCGCGCGGCAGGTCGGCGTACTGCTCGAACGTCGTGAGCCCGCGGCCCTTGATAACCGACGCGATCTCGTCGCGCCAGTAGCGCGGGTTCGCATCGATCGCGAACAGCGGCCCGCGCCGCCCGACCGTGCCCCACGCAAAGTTGAACGCCTGCGTCGCCGCCGTGAAGTCGAGGCTCACCCGCTGTCCGCGCTCGCGCAGCACCCGCATCGCGAACGCGTGCACGCCCGTGAACTCGACGCGCTCGACCGTCTCGGGCGCGAGCCGGTGCAGCAGCGTGCCGAGCACCGCCGGCAGCGTCTTCACGAACGTGGTCACGATGACGCGGCCCGGCGTGCCGCGCGCCAGGTACGCCGCCCGATGCAGCCCCACGACCGTCTTGCCGGTGCCCGCCGCGCCGCGAATGCGCGCGGGGCCCGAGAAGCTGCGCCGCACGAGCTTGGCCTGCTCGGGGTGCAGAAAGGCCATCCACTCCTCAATCGGGGCGGCGAGCATCCCGGCCAGGAAGGTGTCGGCCACCTCGTCGACGGTCAGCAGCGCGGGCTCGTCGAGCACCGGTTCGGGAACACTCAGATCGAGCGGCACCGGCTCGTCGCCCAGCACCGGAAAGTGCTGCATGACCGCGCCGAGCACGACACTCTGCTGGCGCTCGGTCAGGCGTCTGCCGAACCCGTTGATGAACGCGGATGCCCTCCGCTCGCCGACCACCACCAGGCCGCCCAGGCTCGCGAGCGGCACCGGGTCTATGGCGGAACCCGCCAGCACCACGACCACCCGCACCTCGCCCGGAGCGAGCCCCAGCTCGACGAGCGCCGCCTCGCAGCTCACGCCCACGTCGGCGAGTCCGGCGAGGTCGTCGGTGACGTCGGCCTGACCGCGGAAGATGCGACCTCCCGCCACGGTCACGTCTTTCCAGCCCTTCGTGTCGACGACGAAGACGCCGCCCGGCCCGACGAGCACGTGGTCGATCTGGCTGCGGCTGCCGCGCCGGGCGCCCGGCCAGCCGCGGTCGTGCAAGAAGGTGTAGCCGCACGCGCTCAGCGGCGCGAGCGTGCCGGCCACTTGGCGCTCGGTGCGGTGGCCGATCATCCATCGTTCGGCCTCGGCGCGGGCCAGGGCTGCGCGCTCGTCGTAGGCGTTCGCGAGCGCGACGAGCCGCGCGGCCTCAACGCCCGCCGACCTGCCCGCCTCGCTCATGCCGCCCCCCGGAGCTGGCTCGCGGTGAAAACGAGCCGATCTCTATTCTGGCGGGTGGCGGCGCGCAGCGGCACCCCCTGAGCGGGGGCGACATTCGGTCAGCGCAGCGCTACTTCGTCTGATTCGGGTGGTGCGTGTGCACCAGCTCGAGATAGACCACGCGACCGTCGACGTAGAACCAGATGCGCGCGTCACCCTGCGCCGTCGGCTTATGCTGCCAACGCTCGTGGGCGACACCGTTGCGCACGACGGTCGAGAGCTCACCCTTGAGCGGATAGTTCGTCGGGGTCAGTGCGTGCGGAGTGCGGGTCAAGAAGTCCCAGGTGTCAGACAGTGGGCCGCGAATGGTGGCTCGCAGGTCGTTCCAGCCGCGTTTCGCCGAGTTCGAGGCGAATCGAATCTCGTACTCAGACTTCTTGATGGGCCGCTCGACGCGTTCTTGGCGGGCCATGAACTAGGAGACCGCTGAACAAGGCGTT
>DIUS01000029.1:13708-17068 GCA_002423075.1 Microbacteriaceae bacterium UBA6152 | reverse complement strand
ACGTTCTCCCCGCGCTGGGCCTGCTGAGTCACCGGGTTCGCCGCATTCCGGCGGCGCCGGCGGCTCTCGTCGGCGCGCCTGCGGCCGACGTCATCATCGTGGATGCCCGAGCAGACCTGCAGAGCGCCAAGAGTCTCTGCAAAATCTTGACCACGACGGGCGCCGGCTCGCCCATCATCGTGGTGCTCACCGAGGGCGGACTCACGGCCGTCAACGCTGAGTGGGGCATCGACGACGTGCTGCTCGAGACGGCGGGGCCCGCCGAAGTGGATGCTCGCTTGAGGCTCGCCATCGGCCGCCAGTCGCGCGACGAAGGCTCGAGCATGATCCGCGCCTCGGGTGTCACGATCGACGAGGCGAGCTACTCGGCGAAGGTGCACGGCCGCACGCTCGATCTCACGTTCAAAGAGTTCGAGCTGCTGCGCTTCTTCGCCACGCACCCGAGCCGCGTCTTCACGCGCGAGCAACTGCTGAGCGAGGTGTGGGGCTACGACTACTTCGGTGGCACCCGCACGGTCGACGTGCACGTGCGGCGCTTGCGCGCCAAGCTCGGCGACATGGAGTCGCTCATCGGCACCGTGCGCAACGTGGGCTACCGGTTCACCGTGCACGAAGACGACGCTGAACCGACCCCGAGTCGCGTCTGAGCCTAGGTCGTCGCTACAGCGCCCGCACGTCGATGCCGAGCTCGAGCGCCAGGTCTCTCACGTGGGCGACGATCAGGTCGCGAGTTTGCCGAATGCCCGACTTTCCGCTCGTGCTGTCGAGCGAGATGTTCCAGGTGCGAAAGGCGTGGCCGCCGAGGTCATCGAGTCGGTCGTTGCAATTCAGCACGACGATGTGATCGGCCGCCTCCACGAACTCTGGAGTCAGGGGCTTCGGATACTCCCCGAACAGCGCGACGCCCACCTCGTCCAACGTCTCGACGACGGCGGGCAGAATGCGCGCGGCTGGCACGTCGCCGGCACTTACCACGCGAGTCTCAGCGGGCGCGATGGCGCGCAGCACCGCGGCCGCAAGCTGCGAGCGCCCCGCGTTACCCGAGCAGACGAAGAACACCGATGGCGGTCGGGTCTCGTCGCGATGCATCCGCACCCAGCGCAGTGCGTCGAGCCGGTCAGCGGCCAGCTGGGCGGTGAGTGCACGGGCGTGCTGCGAAGGGTGATTAAGGTGCCGGTACTTGCGCAGGCTGTCGAGCACGATGTCGTGCACGAGGGCATTGGAGAACTCGCCGCCGTAGCGGCCAGCCAGTCGATCGGCAATGCGCTCGGCGATGGCGAGAGCATCCGGTGCCTGCACCGTCATCGTCGTCGTCTCCCTCGTGGCCGCACCGCGCGCTCGTCGGGGGTTCCGTAACCAGTGAACGCGCGGCGCGTGAACGCGTGGTGAACGTGCGTCGACGACCGCGAAGCCGTTGGGCGATTGCTGACACAATGGCGCCATGCACGACGACTCAGTCACCGACACGGGGTATCAGGTCGACGGCGGCGTGGGCGGCGACTTCGTCGACGACTACGACGAGTCGACGAGCGACGACGATGGCACGCTGCCGGTCGANNCGCGTGAACTTCTTGGCGATTTTCGCGAGCAACCTCGACGAGTTCTTTATGGTGCGCGTCGCGGGCCTGAAACGCCGCATCGTCACGGGCCTCGCCGTGCCGACCAACACGGGCCGGGCACCGGCCGACGTGCTCGCCGACATCAATGCGCTCGCCCTCGAGCTGCAATTGCGCCACATCGCCGTGTTCCACGAACTGGTGAAGCCGCAGCTCGACGACGCCGGCATCCACATCGAGGCGTGGAGCGATTTGAGCGAAGCCGACCGCACGCGCGTCGACGAGATCTTCACCGACCAGATCTTCCCCGTGCTCATGCCGCTCGCGGTCGACCCCGCGCACCCGTTCCCCTACATTTCGGGTCTCTCGCTCAATATCTCGGTGCGCGTGCGCAATCCACAGACCGACAAGGTCGAGTTCGCGCGCCTAAAGGTGCCGCAAGTGCTGCCGCGCTTCGTGCAGCTGCCCGACGACGGCAGCGGCCGCGTGCGGTTCTTGACACTCGAAGACCTCATCAGCAACCACCTCGTGCAGCTTTTTCCGGGAATGGAGATTCTCGAGCACCACGAGTTCCGCGTCACGCGCAATGAAGACGTCGAGATCGAAGAAGACGAGACCGAGAACCTCATCCAGGCCCTCGAGCGCGAGCTGCTGCGGCGTCGTTTCGGCCCGCCCATCCGTCTCGAGATCACCGACGACATGGATGACCTCACGCTCGGTCTCCTCGTGCGCGAACTCGGCATCACCGAGCAGGAGGTCTACCGGCTGCCGGCGCCGCTCGACCTCGGGGGCCTCTTCGAGATCGGCAAGATCGACCGGCCGAACCTCAAGTACCCCAAGCACGTACCGGTGACTCCCGTGCAGTTCCAGCCGAGCGAACCCGGAGCGCAGTCTGACATCTTCGCGGCGATCGCGCGTGACGACGTGCTCGTGCACCACCCCTACGAGTCGTTCGCGACGAGCGTGCAGGCCTTTCTCGAGCAGGCCGCGCGCGACCCCAACGTGCTCGCCATCAAGCAGACGCTCTACCGCACGAGCGGCGACAGCCCGATCATCCAAGCGTTGATCCACGCGGCCGAGTCGGGAAAGGCCGTGCTCGCTCTCGTCGAGATCAAGGCGCGCTTCGACGAGCAGAACAACATCGAGTGGGCACGCCAGCTCGAGAAGGCGGGCGTGCACGTCGTCTACGGCCTCGTCGGTCTCAAGACGCACTGCAAGCTCGCGCTCGTCGTGCGGCAAGAGAAAGGCGGCGCGCTCAAGCACTACGCCCACATCGGCACGGGCAACTACAACCCCAAGACGAGTCGCATCTATGAAGACCTCGGTCTCTTCACGACTGACGACCAGGTCGGCAAAGACCTCACCCGGCTCTTCAACGAGCTCTCGGGCTATGCCATCGAGAAGAAGTTCAAGCGCATGCTCGTCGCGCCCCGCTACCTGCGCCGCGGGCTGCTCAAGCTCATCCGCACCGAGACCGAGAACGCCCGCGCCGGACATTCGGCGGGCATCCGCATCAAGGTCAACTCGCTCGTCGACGAGGCCATCATCGACGCCCTCTACCGCGCCAGCCAGGCGGGTGTGCCGGTCGACATCGTCGTGCGCGGAGTGTGCGCCCTGGTTCCTGGGGTGGATGATCTCAGTTCGACCATCCGCGTGCGCAGTGTGCTCGGCCGCTACCTCGAGCACTCGCGCATCTTCGCGTTCCACAATGGCGGCGACCCGCAGGTGTACATCGGCAGCGCCGACATGATGCACCGCAACCTCGATCGCCGCATCGAGGCGCTCATTCGCATCACCGACCCGG
>DIUS01000029.1:0-13562 GCA_002423075.1 Microbacteriaceae bacterium UBA6152 | reverse complement strand
GCTGTCGTGTGGAAGCTCGTCGACGGCAAAGTGCGCATCCTGCTCGTGCACCGCACGCAGCACAAAGACGTCTCCCTGCCCAAGGGCAAGGTCGACCCGGGCGAGACCCTGCCGCACACCGCGGTGCGCGAGATCGCTGAAGAGACAGGCTTCGACGTGGTGCTCGGCGCTCCGCTCGGCACAGTCGAGTACCTGCTGCCCAATGGGCGCGACAAGGTCGTGCACTACTGGTCAGCTGAAGTCGATCCCGGCGCGGCGGAACGCCACAGCTACGAGGCGAACGGCGAGATTCTGGCGCTCGAGTGGGTGGCCCTGCATAAAGTAGCGAAACGCCTGACCTACGAACACGACGCCGACGTCGTCGAGCGCTTCGCGGCCCAGGTCGAGGCCGGTCATGCTCGCACCTTCGCGCTCGTGGTGCTGCGGCACGGCAAGGCGATGCCGCACGAGCAGTGGGATGGCCCCGATCACACCCGTCCGCTGCTGCACGTGGGCATCGAGCAGTCGGCGTCGGTCGCCGGGGGCATTGCTGCGTTCGGACCGGAAGTGCTCATCACGAGCCCCGCCGCCCGCTGCGTCGCCACCATTGCTCCGACGGCCGAAGCGACCGGCTTGCCCGTTGTCGAGGCTCGCAGCATCAGCCAAGACGCCTACTCGGGCGACAGTGAGCGGGTTCGGAGGCAGGTCGCCAAACGGATCACGCGGGGCAAGTCGACGGTGATGTGCAGCCACGGCCCCGTGATTCCGCAGATCATCGCCGCCGCGGCCGAGGTGGCTGGCTCGGCGATCTCGTCTGAGTTGCGCCGCAGCGCTGCACTGTCGACCGGTGAATACACCGTCATGCACTTCGCGCGCGAGACCGAGCCTCCCCGCCTCGTCGCCGTCGAGACGCACGCACCCGCGATCGACTGAACCGGCCGCCGTCGCGTTAACGGGCTGTTAACCTTTGGGCCCCGAATGTGCTTGACTTCGTGGCGACGCCGATGCGTCACGCCGTCGTGCTGATCGACCTCCATCGAAAGGACCCGGGTGCTCGCTCCGCGCCTCGCTCTCGGCGCTCTCGCCGCCCTGGTCGCGCTCGTCGTCTCCGGGTGCGCCGCCAATGAGATCGGCCGTGAAGTGCTGCCGGGCAGCCTGATCGGCACTCTCGACGGTGCCGGATCCTCGGCGCAAAGCGCGGCTCAAGAAGTCTGGATCGCGACCATCCAGAACGCGAACGGCGGCCTCACGATCAACTACGAGCCCTCCGGCTCGGGTGCCGGCCGAGAAGCGTTCCTCGCCGGCGGCGTCGACTTCGCCGGCTCTGACTCGGCGCTCTCGTCCGACGAGCTCGATGGCGACTTCGGCTCGTGCGTCGAGGGCACCACGGGCATCGATCTGCCTCTCTACATCTCGCCGCTCGCCATCATCTTCAACGTCAGTGGGGTCGACCGGCTGCAGCTCGACGCCGAGACCACCGCCCGTATCTTCCGCGGCGACATCACGCGCTGGAACGACGCGGCGATCGAGGCACTGAACCCGGATGCTCGACTGCCGGCCGCGACCATCACCGCGGTGCATCGCTCTGATACCTCGGGCACGACGAAGAACTTCACCGACTACCTGGCGCAGGCCGCTCCCGATGCCTGGGGTGCTGAGGCGGCCGACTCGTGGCCCTTCGGCGGAGAGTCAGCGCAGGGCAACTCAGGCGTCGTCAATGCCGTGACGAACGGGCTCAACACCATCGGCTACGCCGATGCCAGCCGTGCCGGCGACCTCGGTATCGCCGCGCTCAAGGTCGGTGACGAGTTCGTCGACTTCACGCCCGAGGCCGCCGCGGCGGTCGTCGCCGTCTCGCCGCTCGAAGAGGGCCGCGCCGAGGGCGACCTGGCGCTCGACATCGACCGTACGACGACCGAGCCCGGCACCTACCCCCTCGTCCTGGTCAGCTACGTCATCGCGTGCCAGCAGTATCGCGACCCCGAGATCGCGGCCCTCGTGCGGGGGTATCTCGAGTTCGTGGCGAGCGACGAGGGCCAGGCCGTGTCGGCCGAGTTCGCCGGCTCCGCGCCGATCAGCGACGACCTCGCGGCTCGCGTGCTCGCGGCGATTGCGAGCATCCGGTGACCGGGGCGACGACGCCGACCGTGAGCGATGCGGCGAGCGGGCGCTCGAGCATCCAGGCCCGTCTGGGCGACGTCATCTTCCGCCGCCTCGCCCTCGGTGCCGGCGTCACGATTCTCGTCGCGCTCGCTGCCGTCGCCATCTTCCTCGTCGCGCAGTCGCTGCCCGCGCTGATCGCCGACCCCGCCGACCTGCGCGGCGAGCCCGAGAGCTTCTGGCACTACGTAGCACCGCTCGCCTTCGGCACGGTGTGGGCGGCCGCGATCGCCCTCGTCATCGCGATCCCGATCGCGATCGGCATCGCCCTGTTCATCTCGCACTACGCCCCGCGCCGGCTGGCCCAGCCGCTCGGCTACATCATCGACCTGCTCGCGGCGGTGCCGAGCGTCGTCTATGGGCTCTGGGGCATCACCGTGCTCGCCCCTGCCGCGGTACCGTTCTACCAGTGGCTGACCGAGAACATGGGTTGGTTCCCGCTCTTCGCACCGCCCGCTTCGGGCACCGGTCGCACCGTGCTGACCGTCGCGGTCGTGCTCGCCGTCATGGTGCTGCCGATCATCACTGCGCTGTGCCGCGAGGTGTTCGTGCAGACTCCGGTACTGCATGAAGAGGCGGCCTACGCGCTGGGTGCCACGCGCTGGGAGATGATTCGCATCACCGTCTTTCCGTACGCACGGTCGGGAATCGTCTCGGCCTCGATGCTCGGTCTCGGCCGCGCCCTCGGTGAGACCATGGCCGTCGCGATGGTGCTCTCCCCCTCGGCGATCATCAGCCTCGCCATCCTGACCCCAGAGAACCCTTCGACCATCGCGGCCAACATCGCGCTGAACTTTCCCGAGTCGGCCGGACTTCAGGTCAATGCCCTCATCGCCACCGGCCTCATCCTGTTCATCATCACCCTGGTCGTGAACTCGATCGCGCGGGCGGTCGTTCACCGGCACGAGCGATCGCTGGAGTCGCGATGACGTCGACGACGGGGCGCACGCGCATGCAAGCGAACAGCTACACCTCAGGTCGGCTGCCGCGCTGGTTTGCCCCGGCCCTGTTCGCGGCCTCGATGGTCGCTGGCCTCAGCGTCATCGCACTGCTCACCGCCGCGGGCGTACTGCCCGAGTTTCCGATCGTGCTCGCGGTGCTCGTCGGCGTCGTGCTCTTTGACGTGCTCATCACCGTGATCGCAAGCGCCGCCGAGGGCCGCCGCGCGGCCACCGACCGGCTCGTCACGTCGCTCGTCATCACGGCCTTCGTCATCGCTCTCCTGCCCCTGATCTCGCTGCTCTACACGGTGGTCGTCAACGGCGCGGCGCGCTTCGATCTCACCTTCTTCACCCATTCGATGCGCAGCGTCATCGGCGAGGGCGGCGGCGCCCTGCACGCGATCGTCGGCACCCTGCAGATCACCGCTCTCGCGACGATCATCTCGGTGCCGGTCGGCCTCTTCGCCGCGATCTACCTCGTCGAGTACGGGCGCGGTCCGCTCAAGCGGGCCATTACGTTCTTTGTCGACGTCATGACCGGCATTCCCTCGATCGTCGCCGGCCTCTTCGCCTACGCGCTGTTCGCGCTCTTCTTCGGCGAAGGCGTACGTATGGGTTTCGCCGGATCAGTCGCGCTGGCCGTGCTCATGATTCCGGTTGTCGTGCGGTCGAGCGAAGAGATGCTCAAGCTCGTACCCGATGAGCTGCGCGAGGCCTCGTATGCGCTGGGGGTACCCAAGTGGCGCACCGTCGCGAAGGTCGTTCTGCCGACGGCGGGCGCGGGAATCGTCACGGGCATCACGCTCGCGATCGCCCGCGTCATCGGCGAGACCGCCCCGCTACTCATCATCGCGGGGTTCACGTCGAGCATGAACTACAACCCGTTCAGCGAGCGCATGCAGAGCCTGCCCGTGTTCGTCTACACGCAGTATGCGAACCCTGGTTCGCAGGTCGAGTTCTACCTCGACCGCGCCTGGGCCGGCGCGCTCACCCTCATTCTCATCGTCATGGCGCTTAACCTCATCGCGCGCCTGATTACTCGCTATTTCACGCCGCGCACGCGCCGGTAGACCGTCGTCACGAGCCAGGAGCCATCTACCTTGTCGAAACGCATTGAAGTCAGCGATCTCAACGTCTACTACGGCAAGTTTCTCGCGGTCGAGGGCGTCAGCCTGACCATTGAGCCACGCAGCGTCACGGCCTTTATCGGACCCTCCGGCTGCGGCAAGTCGACCTTTCTGCGCACCCTCAACCGCATGCACGAGGTGATTCCCGGCGCACGCGTCGAAGGCGAAGTGCTGATCGATGGCGACAACCTCTATGCACCGGGGGTCGACCCCGTCCTGGTGCGACGGCAGGTGGGCATGGTGTTTCAGCGCCCTAACCCGTTTCCGACCATGTCGATTCGCGACAACGTCATCGCCGGGGTGAAGCTCAACAATCGCCGCATGTCGAAGCACGACGCCGATGAGCTCGTCGAGCAGTCGTTGCGCGGGGCCAACCTCTGGAACGAGGTGAAAGACCGGCTCGACCGCCCCGGTGCCAGCCTCTCGGGAGGACAGCAGCAGCGTCTCTGCATCGCTCGCGCCATCGCGGTCTCTCCCGACGTGCTGCTTATGGACGAGCCGTGCTCAGCACTCGACCCCATCTCGACGCTCGCGATCGAAGACCTCATCGAAGAACTCAAAGACGAGTACACGATCGTCATCGTGACGCACAACATGCAGCAGGCGAGCCGAGTCTCTGACAAGACCGCGTTCTTCACGATCGCCGGTACCGGCCTGCCGGGCAAGCTCATCGAATACGACGAGACGGCGACGATCTTCTCGAACCCGAGCGTGCAAGCGACTGAAGACTACGTCTCCGGCAGGTTCGGGTAGCGCGAGGCGCTCTACCCGAAGCGGCCCGAGATGTAGCCCTCGGTGCGCTCGTCTTTCGGCTGCTCGAAGATCTGGGTGGTCTCGCCGAACTCGACGAGCACGCCCGTGCGATCGCTGTCCTCGTCTTTCTGCTGCACGCTGAAGAACGCCGTGCGGTCAGAGACGCGCGCGGCCTGCTGCATGTTGTGCGTCACGATGACGATCGAGTAGGTGTCGCGCAGCTCGTGCATGAGGTCTTCGATCCGGCCCGTGGCAATCGGGTCGAGGGCCGAGCACGGCTCGTCCATCAAGATCACGTCAGGGTCGGTCGCGATCGCACGGGCGATGCAGAGACGCTGCTGCTGACCGCCCGACAGGCCATAAGCGTTCTGCTTGAGCTTGTCTTTCACTTCGTCCCACAGAGCAGCACGACGCAACGTCTGCTCGACGAGGTCGTCCATGTTCTCGACGCTCATGCCGGTTACACGAGGACCGTAGGCGATGTTGTCGTAGATCGACTTCGGAAACGGGTTGGGCTTCTGAAACACCATGCCGATGCGGCGGCGCACCTCGATCGGATCGATCTTCGGGCCGTAGATGTCGATGCCGTGGTACTCGACGCGACCCTTGACACGCGCGGACGGAATCAGATCGTTCATGCGGTTGAGGCACCGCAGCACCGTCGACTTACCACAGCCCGAGGGTCCGATCAAAGCCGTAATCTCGTTGACCCCGAACGCGAGGTCGACCCCGGTGACGGCGTGGAACCCGCCGTAGTAGACATTGAGATCTTCGATGGTGAACACCGTGCGGTGCGGCCACGATTCGGGGCGGGTCTTCGGCGCGACGTCAGTCATCAGTTTCAGCTCTTTCAGTATGGAGTCGGGGATGGGTCTAGATCTCTTTGCGGGAGCGCGCGCGCAACCAGATCGCGAAAGAGTTCATGACGAGTAGAAGGGCGACGAGCACGAGTGCACCAGCAGCGGCAAGCACGCGGAACTCGTCTTGGGGCCGTACGGCCCACTGGTAGATCTGCACGGGGATCGCGCTGTAGGCGCCCTCGAAGGCACTCTCGGGCAGGAAGCGCACGAAGGTGGTCGCACCGACGAGGAGCAGGGGCGCCGTCTCTCCGATCGCCCGAGACATGGCGAGAATGGTGCCGGTAACGATGCCGGGCACCGAGAGCGGAAGCACCTGTCGCCACGTTGTCTGCCACTTCGTCGCACCGAGGCCCAACGACGCATCGCGCAGGGTGGGCGGCACGCCGCGAATCGCCTCACGCGCAGCGATGATCACCGTCGGCAGCACCATCATGGCGAGCGTGAGCGAGCCAGCAAACGCGACGAAGCCGAGGTTCAGCGGCCCGCGCACGATGAAGGCGAGGCCCAGAATGCCAAACACGATTGACGGCACAGCCGCGAGGTTCTGAATGTTGACCTCGATAATGCGGTTGTACCACTTGTCGCGATCAGCATATTCCTCAAGGTAGATCGCCGCGCTGACACCCAAGGGAACAATCGTGACGAGCACGCCGAGCATGACATAGGTCGTGCCGACGATGGCCGGCAAGAAACCCGAGGTGTCGACGTTGATCGACGACGGCATTTGCGTGAAGAGGTTGAGGTCGAGTCGGTCACCACCGCGCACGGCCACGAAGATGAGCAGAGTCGCCAGCATGACGACGCCGAGCATGATCGAAAGGAGAAGCACGGCGCGAAAGAGCTCTCCCCGAATGTCGATGCCGACCTTGTCGAGTCTGATGGTTGAGCTCTGAGTGGCGTTGACCGCGACTCTCGTGCGGCCGGACGTGTTGCTCATTCGTAAACCTCTCGGAATCGGCGCACGAGGGTGATCGCGATCATGTTGACCGTCAGGGTGATGAGGAAGAGCAGTGCTCCGACGGCAAACACCGTGAAATACGCCGTACTGCCCGTGGAAATGTCTCCTGTCGCGGTTCGCCCAATGAAGGCGGTCATCGTCAGCACCGGGTCATTCGGCCACAGCGTGAGGTTGGCGACCGCACCAGCCGCCATGAGCACAACAATCGTCTCCCCGACCGCTCGTGACAGGCCGAGTACGAATGACGCGATGATGCCCGAGAGGGCGCTCGGAACAACCACTCGCGTGGCGACCTGCATGCGAGTGCTACCCAGGCCGTAGGCAGCCTCGCGTAGAGCGCGGGGCACTGCATTCATCGAGTCGTAGGCCACCGAGGCGACCGTCGGAATGATCATGACGCCGAGCACGAGGCTCGCGGCGAGGATGAACTGGAACTGCGGCTCTTCGCCGAGCTTGCCGGGTATCCAGGTGGGCCAGTTGTCTTTCAACAAAGGCGCAACGAAGAAGAGGGCGAAGATTCCGTAAACGACGGTCGGGATTCCCTCGAGGATCTCGAGGAGCGGCTGCAGAACCTTGCGCATGCGCGGGCCGGCGTATTCGCTCATGTAGATGGCGGAACCGAGGCCGGCGGGAAGCGAGATGACCGAGGTGTAGAGCACGATCGCGAATGTGCCACCGAGGATATTGATCACGCCGTAGGTGGGATTCGCGAAGAGGGGGCCCCAGGGTTCGTTCGAGAAGAAGCGAGCGATCGGCACGGTCTCGAAGAACTCGATGGTGGGGAAGACCAGTGAGACGACGATGGCGATGGTGATAAGTACGGCTAGCGCAGCAGCCAGAAACAGCCCCGCCACGATCACCTTCTCGCCGATGCGGCTCTTCGTCGCGTCAAGCGAGAACGGTGCATCAGTCGAGCTGGTGATCGTGGACGTGGCCATTCCTGGACTGCCTTTGCGCTAGTTACTGCATGGTGATGAGGCTGGGACTAGAGAAGCGAGTTGAGGCGGTCAAGCGCCTCGGCTTCCTGGTCCGCGTTCAGCGGGATGAAGCCCGCGGTCTCGGCGATGGCGGCCTGGTTGGTGACGTAGAACTCGAGGAACGCGAGCACCTGCGGCTTCTGCAGTGCGTCAGCCGAGGGGTAGAGGAACAGCTGGCGGCCGAGCGGGTTGTAGTCACCCGTCAGCACGGTGTCGAGCGACGGCGCGACGCAGTCGCCGCTCTCGTTCTCGATCTCGACAGCGCGGATCGAGTCGCCAGCGGCGTCGACGAACGACAGCGGGATGAAGGCCGTGTTGCCAATGGCGCCCTGCACGCCCAGAACAGCAGCGTTGTCGTCTTCTCCGATGTCGCTGTATGCCGGGTTGATCGAGCCGCTCTCACCGTTGATCTCTTCGGTGAAGAAGTCGAACGTGCCCGAGTCAGTGCCGGGGCCGTAGAGCAGGATCTCGTGGCTCGGGAAGCCCGCGCGAACATCGGCCCAGTTGGTGACGGCACCCTCGGCGCGCCACATCGACGAGATCTCGTCGACCGTGAGGCAGGTGGCCCAGTCGTTGTCAGCGTTCACGACGACCGCGAGGCCGTCGTTGGCGATGCCGAGCTCAACGAACTCGATACCGTTCGCCTCACAGGCAGCAACTTCGTCGTCCTTGATCTGACGCGAGGCCTCGGAGATGTCGGTCTCACCGTTGCAGAACTTCTCGAAGCCACCACCGGTGCCGGAGACACCCACGGAGACCTGCACGTCGGGCTGAACCTCCTGGAACAGCTCGGCGGCAACCTCGGTGTTGGGGGCAACCGTCGACGAGCCGTCGATGACGATGGCGCCGCTCAGCGCCTCGCCACCCTCAGCGGGCTCTTCGGTCTCGGTCGTGCCCGCGCAGGCGCTGAGGAACAGCGCGGCTGCAGCGAGCGTGGCGGCGAACGCCGCCGACTTGCTGTACTTGGTGGACATTGCGATCCCTTCGTTGGCGGCGTGGGGGCCGCCTACCAGAATGTGACGTGTCAGCCGGTGGCCGACCTACTCATGGAATCCACTCGACATGGACGGCAAGTAAACGGCTTGAGTCTGGCGGGGCAATACGAAGTGCATGGGTGGTCGAGGGCTGTTCATCGGCGAAACCCTGGTCGGAATCGACGACGCGACCGAGCATCGAGGGTCTCGGTGAACAGCAGGTGAACTAGCGGGCTCGATCAGAGCTGCGGGGTGCCAGCCCGGGGACGCGGAACGATGACGAGCCGCACGAGCAACATCCCGACGGCTGCACCCACCAGCTGGGCGGCGATGTAGGGCAGCGTGCTCTCGGGCGCGATGCCTGCGAAGCTGTCGCTCAACATGCGCCCGACGGTGATGCCGGGGTTGGCGAAGCTCGTCGAGCTCGTCGCGAAGTAGGCGCTCGTGATGTAGAGGCCCACTGCGGCGGGAATCCACGCCTGCTGCGAGCGGGCGACGAGGGCCAGGATGACCGCCACGAGCCCCGCCGTGGCGACGACCTCGCCCAACAACTGGCCGGGCTCGCCGCGCAGGGTCGTGCTGATCGACACGGCAGGGCCGCCGAACATGAGGTTCGCGACCACCGCGCCCACGGCGAAGCCGATGAGCTGAGCGACGACGGTCGGCAGGATCTCTCGCAGCGGCACGCGCCCGTCAACGGCGAGCGCGGCAGTGACCGCGGGGTTCAGTTGCGCCCCGCTCACGGGAGCCAGCACGAGTATCAGAACAGTGAGGGCCGCACCCGTCGCGATGGCGTTGATGAGCAGCTGCACGCCGACGTCATTAGAGATCAGAGTGGCCATGATGCCCGATCCGATCACGGTGCCACCGAGCACGCCGCTGCCGAGCGTTTCGGCGGCCAGTCGAACGAGCAGGGGTGCAGGGGCGGGGAGCGAGGTCGCGTCGGTCACGACCGCTACTGTAGGCGATCGCATAGACTCAGGTCTATGCGAGATGCGCGGAGCGAGCCGACCCCGCAGCCGGCGACGTCTGCTTCTCGAGGGTTGCACGCGCTCGGCGACCCGACGCGCAGCGCGATCGCCCGACTGCTGCTCGACGAACCCGCCCACGAGTCGACTGTCGGCCGGCTCGCGACGGCGCTGTCGCTGCGGCAGCCCACGGTCTCACACCATCTCAAAGTGCTCGCCGATGCCGAGATTCTCGACAGAGAACCGAGGGGTCGCGAGGTCTGGTACTCGCTGCCCGATCGCGTGGCAGCCCTTCTCGAAGAGTGGCTTGAGCCGACCTCGCCCGCTGACATGAGTGGCGCGTTGCTTTCGAAGATCATCGATGATCTGAGTGTGCGGTTCACCGGAACATTCTCACGCGAGACCGTCGAACGCGTCGTGCTCGACAGCTACGACCTGTTGCGGCGCCGAGACGGCAACAGTCGCACGCTCGCCTCATCGACCGCCCAGTTCGCGGCAGAGCGATTGAGCGCACGCGATGTCGATCACGATGACGCCCGGTCATCAGCGCGACCGATCGAGGTGCTCTTCGTGTGCGTGCAGAACGCCGGGCGCTCACAATTGGCCTCGGCCATCATGCGACACATCGGCGGCGACCGCGTGCGGGTGCGCACGGCGGGCTCAGCGCCCATCGATCAGATTCGTCCCGCAGTCGTCGCGGCGCTCGACGAGATCGGCGTGCCCCTCGGCGGCGAGTTTCCGAAACCGCTCACTGACGACGTCGTCCAGGCTGCCGACGTGGTCGTCACCATGGGCTGCGGCGATGCCTGCCCGGTCTTTCCCGGTCGTCGCTATCTCGACTGGTCGGTCGACGATCCGGCCGGTCAGCCCATCGACGTGGTGCGGCGCATTCGCGACGATATCGACGAGCGTGTGCGCGGTCTGCTCGCCGAGTTCGGCAACTGAGCATCCGTCTTCGCCGACGGCGCCGAAGATCCATTCGACACAAAATATAGATATGTGTCTATACTTTTCGCATGAAGCGTCACAAGGAAGCCGACACGGCTAAGCCCACCGTTCTCTTCGTCTGCGTGCACAACGCGGGCCGCTCGCAGATGGCCGCCGGCTACCTGCAGCACCTCGCCGGCGACAAGGTCACCGTGCTCTCCGCCGGCTCCGAGCCGAAAGACCAGATCAACCCGATCGCCATCGAGGCCATGGCCGAAGAGGGCATCGACATCGCGAACAACGTGCCGAAGATTCTCACCGTGCAGTCGGTCGTTGACTCTGACGTCGTCATCACGATGGGCTGCGGCGATGCCTGCCCGATCTTTCCGGGCAAGCGCTATGAAGATTGGGAGCTCGATGACCCGGCAGGGCAAGGTATCGAGTCGGTGCGTGTGATTCGCGATGACATCAAAACCCGCGTCGAGGCGCTCGTCGCAGAACTCGTCCCCGTCGGCTGAGCCCGTTCGTCGTCGACCTCGTGGCCTGAGCCGGGCCACCGATCTCGCCGTCTCGCACCGTTTCGGACAACTCGCACCACATGGAGCGTGCGACGTGTCGCGAACAGTACGACGTGCCAGCTTCGACCTCTCAGCGGCCGTCGGAGGGCATGCCAAAGCCGGACCGCAGAACGCCTCTCGGCGAGTGGCCGCTCGTAGCGGCGAAAAGTGGAGCCCGGGGTTACTGCGGCCCGGCTAGAGCAGTGTAACCGTGCAGGCCGGTCGCCTATTCCGAGCATCCGGCGGCGGCGGGCGACGGATGCTCACTCTCAGTCGAGCGTGCCCGCCCGCTCGAGGCGCGCGCAGGCGGTGAAGTCGCGCGCGGTCGCGGCCAATCG
Source organism: Microbacteriaceae bacterium UBA6152 (assembly GCA_002423075.1). Classification (GTDB taxonomy): domain Bacteria; phylum Actinomycetota; class Actinomycetes; order Actinomycetales; family Microbacteriaceae; genus Microcella. The sequence continues at coordinate 2,043 of DIUS01000029.1, read as the reverse complement.
AGCAGCGCGGGCGGTGTAGTAGCTGGCGCGGGAGTCGTCGAGCGCAGCATCCGCGTCGTCGGCGAGATCGGCGGCACCGGCCGCAGAGGTGCGGCAGAACGCGGCGGCCCGATCGAGCGCGACCGCGAAGTCGCCCTGATAGGCGCCGCGCAGCACCTGGTCGGCGAGCCGCAGAATCTCATCGGGCCCGGTCGGGCTCTCGGCTCCCGCGACGACGACATCGGCGGTCGAGAGCACTTCGCTGCCGCGCTGGAACACGAGCGCCGTGCCCGCAGCATCGCCGCGTACGAGCGCGCGCAGCAGCGACAGGCGCCACAGCGCCCCCGGCAGGGTGCGCGGGCCCGACTGCGACCACAGCTCGGCGAGCACGTCGAGGCCGTGTTCGTCGGTGTAGGCGACCATGCGCTCGATGAGGTCGGGATCGTCGCTCGCCCGCACCCGGTGCACGAGCGCGCGTGCCGAGTCGTGCGCGATGCGCATCGTGACCGCGGGATCGAGCCCGCCCGGCTGCACATCGAAGGCCTCGCTGGGCAGGCGCACGGGGCGGCGCGGCTGGTCGACCATGAGCCCCACGCTAGCCCGACGCGCTGAACGCGGCTTGCGATAGATTAGAGGGGCAAGGGCCTCTAGCTCAGTTGGTAGAGCAACGGACTTTTAATCCGTGGGTCGTNNGGGTTCGAGCCCCACGGGGCCTACTGCTTAGTTGTTGAAACCGTCGCGCGGGCCCGGGGTGTCGTCGAGCACCCGGAAGATGCCAATCGTCGTCTCTCCGTCAGACTCGTAGACGTCGATATCGAAGACGGCATTCGGGTCGGCGGTCGAGCTTCTGAGGTTACGGGCGTGCTCGAGCTCACTCACTCGCACGTAGCCGATCTTGCCCCCCTCGGCGCGCGTGAGAATCAGGTCGGGCACACGGTCGTTGATGGGGCTGCCGTAGGTCTCGCCGTTGGCGTTGACCGCGAACTCGACCGAGTCGCCGAGAATGTCGGCGGGCGGAGCCACCGACTGGGTGAAGGCATCGCCCAGCGCCGGTGCCACGGCGAAGCCGCCGCCCACGACCGCGAGTCCTACGACGACCAACACAATGGTCTTCGGCGATACAGCCATCAGCGATTCCCCCTCAAGAACCGTGCGTGACACACGCGAGGGTGGTTCCCCCCAGCCCCTGCGCCCATCCAACCAGGCCACGCGGCCGCCGGTCACCCCCCGTTCGCGGGCGACGGATGCTCGCTCAGGCCGGGCGGCAAATGCCCCAGCTTCCCGACCACGAGGCGCCAGGCTCGATCCAGCGCAGGCCCGCTCCCGAGTTGAGGGCGTCGGCCGGAGCGGTCATGGGCTCGACGGCGATGGCCGTGACGGGGCCATCGGCGGTCGGGAACGATCGGGTGATGAACAGCTGCAGCCACGGCCAGTCGCCGTTCTGCCATAGCTCGGTCTCGGTGCCATCGGGGGCGGAGAGCACGGTGCGCACGACGCCGTCGGGGTCGGGCTCGACCCGGAACGCGTCGTCAAGGGCGAGCTCGCCCACCACTCGGCCCGCGGTGAGATCCCACTCGCCCATTACCGGCTCGAGACCGACGGGGTTGAGGCGGTCGTCGACCATGAGGTGCTCGACCGTGCGCGCCGTGATGGTCAGCTCATCGACGGGGTGCGCGCCGACGCGGATGAACGGGTGCGTTCCGACCGCGTAGGGAGCAGGCCGGTCGCCGAGGTTCGTGACAGCGTGCGTCACCGTGACGCCGTTGCCCGTCAGGCGGTACTCGACCGTCGTCCAGAGGTGGAACGGCCAGCCGTGCTGCGGCACGACCGCGGCCCCCAGGGTCACGGCGTCATCGCGACGCTCGACCAGTTGGTAGGAGGTGTTGCGCAAGAGCCCGTGAATCGCGTTGGCCTTGTCGACCTCGGTGAGGTCGAGCTGCTGCACCTCGCCGTCGAGCATCCACCGCCCATCGCGCACGCGATTCGGCCACGGAACCAGCACGATGCCGCAGCCGTACGGCGGCATCGAGGTCTCGGCGAATCCCTGCACGAGGTCGTGCCCGT
>DIUS01000033.1:17359-22895 GCA_002423075.1 Microbacteriaceae bacterium UBA6152 | reverse complement strand
CATCGGAGAGCGCCGCGCGACGCAAGAACAGCAGGGGCAGGGTCGCCACCCCGCTACGCAGGTCGGTGCCCTGGGGCTTTCCGGTGTCAGTCTCGGGCTCGGCCAGATCGATGACGTCGTCGATTAACTGGAAGGCCACACCGATCTTCTCGCCGAACGCAACGACCGGGGCCTCGTACTCGTTGGGCGCGTTCGAGAAGATCACGCCCATCTGAGCTGCCGCCGCGATGAGTGATCCTGTCTTGTCGGCGAGCACACCCAGGTAGTGATCGATCGGATCGTCGTCGATGCGCGGACCGATGGTCTCGTGCAGCTGGCCGAGGCACAGCCGCTCGAACGTGTCTGCCTGCAACTTGATTGCGCCCTCGCCGAGACTCGCGACGAGCTTGCTGGCGCGGGCAAAGAGCAAGTCGCCCGTGAGGATCGCGACCGAGTTGCCCCAGACGTTCTGCGCCGAGGGAACCCCGCGACGCATCTCGGCCTCGTCCATGACGTCATCGTGATACAGCGATGCGAGGTGCGTAATCTCGATCGCTTGGGCGGCCGTGATGACCGAGGGGTTGTTGCCGTCGCCGAGCTGCGCCGTGAGCAGCGTAAGAACAGGGCGAACGCGCTTACCCCCCGCTTCGAGCAGGTAGCGCGACGTAACATCGGCCATGTCGTCGGCGAACGACACTTCGCGCAACAGGCCTTCTTCGACATCGACGAGGCCGGTCTCGATCGCATCGGCAAATCGACGTTCTTCGCTCGAGGCGAAGAGCTTCTCGCCGAGGCCGAGCGACGCGCTGAGCGTCTTGCTACGGCGGGCGAGCGGTGGAAGGCGGGTCAACGGTTCGCCGATCTGTCAGAGAGTGAAGAGGTCGCATCGAGGGGCTTGCGGCCGCGGTGCAACGCCACCACACCCGCAGAGAGATTGCGGTAGCCGACACGCTCGAAGCCCGCAGTGCGCAACCACTCGCTGAGCACCGGCTGCGACGGCCACGCCTCGATCGACTCGAAGAGGTAGCGGTAGGCGTCAGGGTTCGAGCTCGCTGCACCCGCGATGAGGGGCATGACGTACTTCAAGTAGACCTGGTAACCAGCGCGCAGTGGTGCGAACGGGGGTCGCGAGAACTCGCAGATCACCAGCCGGCCACCCGGCTTGAGAACGCGGTGCATCTCGGCGAGCGCCACCTCGGGGTGCTGCACGTTGCGCAGGCCAAAGCTGATCGTGACCGCGTCGAACTCGGCATCGCCGAACGGCAACTGCTCGGCATCCCCCTGCACGAACTGCAGGTCAGGGTGGCGCCGGTGGCCCTCGTCGACCATGCCCTGTGAGAAATCGAGCGCAATGATCTCGGCACCCGTCTTGGCGAGCGCGACCGAGCTCGTGCCCGTGCCGGCGGCGATGTCGAGGATGCGCTCTCCGCGCTTCGGGTCGACCGCCTTGACCGTCGCGATGCGCCACAAGGCAGCATTGCCCACCGAGAGCACCGCGTTGGTGCGGTCGTAGCCGCGGGCGACGCCGTCGAACATCGCGGCGACGTCTCGCGGAGTCTTCGACAGATCGGCCCTCGTCACACCCCCGAGTCTAGTGAGCAGTGGCCCGAGGTTCGCCGAGAGCGACCTGGCGGACTGTCCGGTGCGGAGTACCCTGAACGCGTGCCTGAATCCGCCGCGCCCGCGGTCTCTGTGCCACCGGTGGCGTTGCGGGCGGTCACCGCGGCGGTGACCACTCACGAAGCACTCCTCGAGCACGCCGATGCACGCCACCCGCTCGTCGCGCTGCGGCGCGACGACGGCATCATCGGCATCGGCGAACTGCTGAGGCTCGAGTTCACGGGCGCCGGCAGTCTGAGCAATGCCGCAGCGGCCTGGCGCCGCATCGCCGCGGCCGCCGAGGTCGTCGACGACGTGCACCGCGCGGGGTGCGGCCTCATCGCGTTCGGCACCTTCGCCTTCGCCGACACCTCGACAGCCTCGAGCGTTCTGGTCGTGCCCCGCGTGATCGTCGGCCGCCGCGACGGCGTGAGCTGGGTCACGCGCATCACGCTGCGCGACGACCCCGAGGCGACGGAGGCCGTCGATCCGCAGCCGATCGGCGAGCGCCCCCGCGCGACCCTCGCCGCGGCTTCGCTGAGCCGCGAAGGCTTCACGGCGGTGGTCGGCAGTGCCGTGCAGGCGATTCGCGAGGGTCGAGTCGAGAAGGTGGTGATCGCGCGCGATGCCGTGGCGAGCATCCCGCCCGATGCCGACCGGCGCGCCCTGCTCAGCGAACTCGCCGATCGCTACCCCGACTGCCTGACGTTCGCCGTGGACGGCCTCATCGGCGCGAGCCCCGAAACGCTCGTGAGCGTGCACGCCCACGAGGCGAGCGCCCGGGTGCTCGCGGGTAGCACAGCCCGCGGCGCCGGGTCGGCCGACGATGCGGCCGCGGCTGCCACACTCGCCACGAGCCAGAAAGACCTCGACGAGCACGCGTTCGCGGTGCGCAGCGTGCTTGACGCGCTGCAACCGCACGTGCGCGCGATCACGGCGAGCGAGCTGCCCTTCACGCTCAAGCTGCCCAACCTGTGGCACCTCGCGACCGACATCGAGATGCAGCTCGGCGATGGCGCGAGTTCGCTCGATCTGGTCGCGGCGCTGCACCCGACGGCGGCGGTCGCCGGTTCGCCTCGGGATGCTGCGCTCGAGCTCATCGCCGAGCTCGAGCCCTTCGACCGCGGGCGCTACGCCGGGCCCGTCGGCTGGATCGACCAAGACGGTGACGGCGAGTGGGTCATCGCCCTGCGCTGCGCGCGCATCGACGATGATGGCTCGCTCACCGCCTACGCCGGGGCAGGCATCGTCATCGACTCCGACCCCGACTCAGAACTCGCCGAGACCCGCATGAAGTTTCGGCCGATTGCGGACGCCCTGCGCTAGGGGGTCAGTCGGCACAGCATTTGCGCTAGGTCGCGGCGAGGCGCTTCTTCTCGGCGTCGACGTCGAAAACGGCCACGGGCCACTGCGGGTCGATGCGCTCAAGGGCGTCGAGCAGCAGGGTCTGCACGGCGAGGCGCGCGTACCACTTACGGTTGGCGGGCACGACGTACCAGGGGGCGTCGTCAGTGTCGGTGCGCGTGATCGCGAGCTCGTAGGCGCGCTGGTAGTCGTTCCAGAGCATCCGTTCGTCGATGTCGCCCGGACGGTACTTCCAGTGCTTGTCAGGGCGATCGAGTCGCTCCTGCAGGCGCGCCTTCTGCTCGTCAGAACTGATGTGCAGCATGACCTTCACGAGGGCGATGCCGCTGCCGACGATGCGGCGCTCGAACTGCACGATGTCGTCGTAGCGCTGCTCGATCTCGCCTGCCGGGGCCAGCTGGCGCACCCGCCCGATGAGCACATCCTCATAGTGCGAACGGTCGAAGACGCCGATCATGCCCGGCGCTGGCAGCTGCCTCTCGACGCGCCACAAGAAGTGGTGGGCCAGCTCTTCGGGCGTGGGCGTCTTGAACGCCGCGAGCTGCACGCCCTGGGGGTCGACCGCGCCAACGACGTGGCGCACGATGCCGCCCTTGCCGGCGGTATCCATCGCCTGAATGACGAGCAGCACGCGCTGAGTCGAGCCCGCCGTGCTTGCCGCGTGCAGGCGTTCTTGCAGCTCGCTGAGCCGTTCGGCAGAGTCAGCGAGGGCACCCTCGCCGGCCTTCTTGTCGCCATCGAACCCCGGCGTCGACGAGGTGTCGATGTCGTCGAGACGCAGATCGGCAGGGGGTCTCAATAGTTCGCGCATGACTCGGATGCTACCCGCCGCTGTTCTCACGGCTCGAGCGGCACCTCGACGAGTAGCAGCGACTCAGGGGCGGTCAGCGCATCGTCGAGCTCGGCGCGGGTGGTTGCGCGGCGATAGGCCCACCCGCCAGCAGCGGCGAGCGCCGCGAAGTCGGCGCGGTGGGGCGTGCGCATGACGGTCGCGAAGTCGTCGGGGTCAGCGGTCTGCGCGACCTCGAGCGCGTCGAAGATCGTGCCGCCGCCGTCATTGCCGACGAACACGTGCACGCGTAGGCCCTCGGGCAGCGCCACGAGCAGCGCCCCCGCGTCATGCAGTGCCGCGAGGTCACCGACGAGCGCGCGGGTCGTGCCGGTCGAGCCGTCGCGTGCTGCGGCGAGCGCGATACCCGCCGCGGTCGAGATGGTGCCGTCGATACCAGCAAGACCCCGATTGGCGTGCACCCTAATAGCCTTGCCGGGCACGATCGCATCGGCCACTCGGATGAGACGCGACGCTGCCAACACCAGGCGATCGTGCGGCCAGGTGGATGCCCACAGAGCCCGCGCGAGCATCCGTCGGTCGATCGGGGCGCGAAGAACGGCGAGCTCGGCTTGCGCGAAGGCGGCGCGCACGCCGCGGTCGCCCGGCACGGCGAGCGACAGGTCGGGAGCGGGGTCATCGGGCGCTTCGCTCTCGAGCACGGCGCGCGACATGCTGACCCAGCCGCCCACCCAGCGCCGCACGACCGCGGGGTCGGGGGTGCCCAGCACGCGCACGTCGTCGACGATGTGGGCGCGGCGACCGGGGTTGTAGTCCTCCACCCCCGGGGTGCGCACGACGATGACTTCGACGTCACCGCGCTCGAGCAGGTGCGGCACCTCGCGGCTGAGCGTGGGGTGGCCGAGCACGATGGCGCGGCCGACGGCCTCGCCGTGCGGCCCGCGCAGCACGTCGCGGTAGGCGACGACGGCGTGGCGGCCAAAGCGTGCGCCGCTCGACACTTCAGCGATGAGCGGGGTGCCGAGCTCGACAGCTAGCTGCTCGGCCCGGGGCCCGGCGCCGTGGCCCGCGATGACGACCGTGGCATCGTCCGGATGCAGATCGACGACTGTGCCCGCGGCAGTTTCGCGAATGGGCGGATCTCCGGGCGCCAGGTCGGTGTCAATCGTCACCGGCCCGCTCAGCGGCTCGCGGTAGGCGAGGTTGACGTGCACGGGCCCTTCAGTGCTCGCGCGCACGGCGAGCACCGCGAGCTCGCGGGCATCATCGAGCTCGCCGACTGCGCCCGTGGGCGCCGGAACATCCCAGCCGGCGCGCACGAGATCGCCGAAGATGCCGGCCTGCTGCGTGGTCTGGTTGGCGCCGATGCCGCGTAGCTCGGCCGGCCGGTCAGCGCTCAGCACGATGAGGCCGACGCCGCTGTGATGCGCCTCGAGCACGGCGGGGTGCAGGTTCGCGACCGCCGTGCCCGAGGTGCAGATGATCGCGACGGGGCGCCCACTCTCGACGGCGAGGCCGAGCGCGGTGAAGCCCGCGACGCGCTCGTCGATGCGAACGTGTAGCGAGACGGCGCCCGAGCGGGCGAGGGCTGCAGCGGAAAGTGCCAGCGCCTGCGACCGCGAGCCGGGGCTCAGCACGATGTCGGCGACCCCGCGGCGCACGAGCTCATCGAGCAGCGCGCCCGCCGCCGCGGTGGCCGGCGAAGCGGTCTCAGCGCTCGGGGTCGGCGGGGGTGTCATCGTCGAGATCGGCGAGTTCTTGCTCGAGCCGACGCAGTCGTTCGTCTTGCTCTGCGCGCTTCGC
>DIUS01000033.1:17108-17344 GCA_002423075.1 Microbacteriaceae bacterium UBA6152 | reverse complement strand
CCGCCGATGACGGGCAGCAGCACGACGAGAGCAATCCAAAATTGTTTCGGGAATCCCCTGATCCGAGACCGATCGGTCAAGATCGCATCGACGATCGTGTACACCCAGAAAGCGATCGCCACGACGATGAGAACAAACCAAACGCGAGGCATGGCCCGAGTGTACGCCGTAGGTTCTGGGCGAGCACCGAGAGAGCGCTCGTAGACTGCACTCGTGAGCCCCTGGATCCGATACAC
>DIUS01000033.1:12342-17076 GCA_002423075.1 Microbacteriaceae bacterium UBA6152 | reverse complement strand
GCCATCATCGCGCTCACCGTGTCGTACATCTTCTTGAGTGGGTTGCGAGATGCCGTCGCGCTCGATCTCGCCTCCCGTCGCACGCGGCCCTCAATCGACCCGGATGCTGATGCCGAAGATGCGGCCGTGCGGGGCGACTCGAGCCAGAGCTGACGCGCCGTAAGAGTCTGTCATCGTCGGTAGTCCGAGGCCTAGAAGGCGATGGCGGCCGCGAGCCCGAGCCCCGTCAGCAGGGCTGCGAGCGACGTGAGCTTGAGCGCGAGCACGAGTTCACCCGACGTGCGCGCCAGCAGCACGATGAGCGCAACGGGCGCCGTGATCAGCAACGTGAAGTAGACGAAAGGCGCCCACTGAAACAGCAGCGCGAACGGCACGAGCACGCCGTAGACGCCCGCGAGCAGCACCGCGAAAAGAATGCGCGACGGCAGGTCTCCGATGCGCACGGCCAGCGTCTTCTTGCCGACCCGGGCATCCTGCTCGCGATCGCGAATATTGTTGACGAGCAAAATCGCCGCGGCGAACAGACCGGCGATGACGCCCGCGAGAATCGCCTCGAGCGGCGCCTGCTCGATCATCACGTAGGTCGTGCCGACCGTCGCGACGAGCCCGAAGAAGACGAAGGCGACGAGCTCGCCGAGCCCCGCGTAGCCGTACGGACGCGTGCCGCCGGTATAGAACCACGCCGCGACGAGCGCGACAGCACCCACCGCGAGCAACCACCAGATGCCCGTGAGCACGACGATCGCCAGGCCGGCCGCGGCGGCAAGGGCGAAGAAGACGAGCGCGACGGTGAGCACCGTGCGCGGTTTTGCGGCTCCCGAGCCCGTCAGCCGGCTCGGTCCGACGCGGTAGGCGTCGGTGCCGCGCACGCCGTCGGAATAGTCGTTGGCGTAGTTCACGCCGATCTGCAAGAACATCGCGACGCCGAGGCAGAGCAGCGCGATCGCGAGGTTGTACCCGAGCGTGTAGTACGCCACGGCGGTACCCATCGCGACCGGCGCGATCGCGAGGCTCAGCGTGCGCAGGCGCGCTCCGGCGATCCAGTCGCGGGCGGTCGCCTTCTGCACCTTGCCTGGGTTGCCGGATGCTGCGCTCGCCTTCGCGGGATTCGTGCGCTTGGTCTGCTTGCTGGCGGGCTTCTTCGCGCGCGCCTTCTTCGTCGTGGCCACGACCGCGAGTTTAGTGACCCGCGGTCACCCGGCGGGCCAGCGCGAGCCGGTCGGGCTTGCCGCTGGGCAGCAGCGGGAGAGCATCCACCGTCAGAATGCGATCGGGGCGCGCCTCGGGAGGCAGCACCGCGCCCACCGCTCGGCGCACCTGATCGAGGGCGGGCCGCTCGGTTGTAACGACGACCGGCACCTCGCCCCATTCGGGGTGGTGACCCGCGACGACGACGGCGTCGGCGAGCCCCGGCTGCTCGCGCACTATGCGCTCGACGTCGCCGAGCCGCACCTTGAGGCCGCCCGTGACGATCGTGTCGTCAATGCGTCCGGTGATGCGCAGCACGCCGTTCTCGAGCTCGCCCGCGTCGTCGGTGCAGTACCAGCGCGTGCCGTCGTGGTCGACGAAGGTCGCCGCGGTGCGCTCGGGGTCATCGAGGTAGTATTCGGCGAGCGTCGGCCCGCCCAGCTCGACGCGGCCGTCGACGACGCGAACCTCAGCCTGGCCGACCGGGACGCCGTCGTAGACGACGCCGCCGCAGGTCTCGCTCGAGCCGTAGGTGCGCGTGAGGCGCCAGCCGAGCGCGGTGGCCCGCTCGACGAGCGGTGCAGGGGTGGCCTGGCCGCCCACGAGAATGCGGTCGAAGCCCGCGAGCGCACGCCGCACGTCGTCGTCGGCTTCGGCCTCGTCGACGAGGCGGCTCAGCTGCGCGGGCACGAGGGCGGTGTAGTGCGGTGCGGAAGCCTCCATGGCGGCGACCGCGTCGAGCACGCGCTCGGCGGTCAGCCTGCCGGGCGGCACGGGCATCGGCGTCGTGCCCGCGGCGAGCGAGCGCGCGAGCACGTTGCTGCCGGCGATGTACTGCACGGGCAGGGCGAGCAGCCACTGGCCGGGGCCACCGAGCGCGCTCTCGGTCGCGGCCGCACTGGCGAGCACGGCGTCGGCGCTCAGCGCCACGCGCTTGGGTCGGCCGGTCGTTCCGCTCGTCTCCACGACGAGCGCGATGCGCTTCTCGACCGTGAGCGGGGCCGTGTGCACAGGGTTGACGCCCCCGCCCCGGAACAGCACGGCGGGCCCGTCGCCGCTCAGCGCCTCGCGCAGTGCCACCAGGCACGCGAGCGGATCAGCAGTGTCGACGACGGCAAGCGGACGGGTCACGCGCCCACGCTACCCCGCCCGGCTGGGGCGGTGTCGTGATCCGCCGCACAGTCGCGCACGACCCCGACTTGCCAGTTGTCGTCGCTTCACGAACGCCAAGCGACGACAACTGGCAAATCGCGGAACGGTGGGTCAGGATGCTGCGGCCGCTGCCGTGCGGATCATCAGTTGGTAGGGCAGCTGCCGCTGCTTCAGTTGGTTGACCGTGCCGACGACGATGACGCCGCTGCGAGCATCCCGATAGAAGATAGCGAGCCGCATGATGCTCGCGCAGGCGAGTGCACACGGCCTCGCGGTGATCCTGCGCGACTTCGTGCCCGACCCTCAGGCGCGTGAGCAGCTTGTCGCCGGGGTGCTCGACCGCGTGGGCGTGGGGCTCGAGGCGTAGCCGCGCTCGCGGCGAGCATCCCGCCTCGAGTGGTCACTTGTTGCTGCATCGAGATGGCCATGCAGCAACAACTGGCAACTCATCGCGCGCCGATCACGTGCTCACGGTCTCATCCTGTGCTCAGCCTACGCTCGCTAGTACTGCCAGGGGAACGGCGACCAGTCGGGCGCACGCTTCTGCAGGAACGAGTCGCGGCCCTCGACGGCCTCGTCGGTGCCGTAGGCGAGCCGTGTGGCCTCGCCCGCGAAGAGCTGCTGACCGACCATTCCGTCGTCGGTGAGGTTCATGGCGTACTTGAGCATGCGGATCGCCGTGGGGCTCTTCGTGAGGATCGTCTCGGCCCAGTCGAGTGCGGTCGCCTCGAGCTCGGCGTGCGGCACGACCGCGTTGACCGTGCCCATCTCATAGGCGCGCTCGGCGTCGTACTCGCGGGCGAGGAAGAAGATCTCGCGCGCCACTTTCTGCCCGACCTGCTTCGCGAGGTAGGCACTGCCGTAGCCCGCGTCGAACGAGCCGACGTTGGCGTCGGTCTGCTTGAAGCGCGCATGCTCGCGGCTCGCAATCGTGAGGTCGCACACCACGTGCAGCGAGTGCCCGCCGCCAGCTGCCCACCCCGGCACGACGGCGATGACGACCTTCGGCATGAAGCGGATGAGGCGCTGCACCTCGAGAATGTGCAGCCTCGATGCGCGCGCGCTGGAGCTAGGGCGGAGGCCATTTCTGGCCTCCGCTGCGACGCCAGCGCCGACGCCCGTCTCGGGCGTCGGTTCATACTCATAACCAAAACGCCCGCGGATGCGCTGGTCGCCGCCGGAGCAGAACGCCCAGCCCCCGTCTTTCGCGCTCGGCCCGTTGCCGGTCAGCAACACGACGCCCACCTTCGGGTTCTGCCGCGCGTCGTCGAGTGCGCGGTAGAGCTCGTCGACGGTGTGCGGACGGAACGCGTTGCGCACCTCCGGCCGGTCAAACGCGATGCGCGCGATGCGCCCGCTCGTATCGAGGTGGTACGTGAGGTCGGTGAGGTTCTCAAGGCCCGGCGCGACCTGCCAACGTGCTGCGTCGAAGGTGTCGGAGACGTGGGACTCGGCCATGCCGCCAGCCTACCCGCGCCACCTGTTCGCAACTCAGGCTGAGACCGCAGATGTGCGCGGAACCGCAGCACTGTGGACCGATCAGCCTGAGTTGCGGGCACAACCAGGCAGACTGGGACGCATGGATGCTCTGCCCGAGCTCGACGAGGTGCTGGGCCGCGCCCACGTGGTGAGCGTTCCCCTCGTGACGCGGTTCCGCGGCGTGGACCGCCGCGAGGCCGTGCTGCTCGACGGCCCGAGCGGATGGAGCGAGTTCAGTCCCTTCGTCGAGTACGCCGATGACGAGGCCAGCACGTGGCTCGCCGCAGCCCTCGACTTCGGCTGGCGCGACTCGACGGCGCCTGTCGTCAGGGCGAGCATCCCGGTCAATGCGACGCTGCCCGCGGTGCCGCTCGACCGCATCGCTCACACCCTGAGCCTGTTCGGCGAGTGCCGCACCGTGAAGATCAAGGTGGGCGATCCGGGCGAGACGCTCGCCGACGACGTCGCCCGCGTGCGCGAGACCAGGCGCCTGCTCGGGCCCGCGGGGCGCATCCGTCTCGACGCGAACGGCGCGTGGACCGTCGACGAGGCCGAGCATGCCCTGCGCGCCCTCGAGCAGTTCGACCTCGAGTACGTCGAGCAGCCGTGCGCGACGGTGCCCGAACTTGCCGAGCTGCGCCGACGCCTCCACCGCATCGATGTGCTTATCGCCGCCGACGAGAGCGTGCGCAAGGCCGCCGACCCGCTCGCCGTGGCGCGCGCCGAGGCAGCCGATCTGCTCGTTATCAAGGCTGCACCACTCGGCGGCATCGACCGGGCGCTCGGGATCGTGGCGGAGGCCGGCCTGCCCGCCGTCGTCTCGAGCGCCCTCGATACGAGCATCGGGCTCGCGATGGGCGCCGAGCTCGCCGCGCGACTGCCCTCCCTCGACTTCGACTGCGGGCTCGGCACCGC
>DIUS01000033.1:12002-12314 GCA_002423075.1 Microbacteriaceae bacterium UBA6152 | reverse complement strand
GCCGCCGACGCAGAGCGCATGGCGTGGTGGCGCGCGCGACTCACCCGGTGCCTGGCTTTGCTGGCCGTCTAAGCAGAATCTGCTCGCGCTCGCCGGCTGCTCAGCGGGCGGAAGCACTGAGGCCGACATCGAGCCGAGCGACGGCGTTGCGGGCGAAACCACCGAGACCGAGGCGCCGCCGGCCGACACGCTCGACCCCGCGTGTCTCATCGGCGACTGGGTGCTGTCGCAAGACCAGATGCAGAGCTTCTACGACGCCGTCGCGTCGGAGGCGGAAGGCGTCACCTTCACCGCCGAGGGTCAGGCAGGCCT
>DIUS01000033.1:0-11952 GCA_002423075.1 Microbacteriaceae bacterium UBA6152 | reverse complement strand
TCAGAGGGTGTGATCACGACAACCGTGGGTGACAACAGCCTCGCGGCAACCCTCACCATCAACGGCGCGGTGCAAGACGGATCAGACATTCTCGGCTCGTTCATCTCGAGCGACCCCATCAACGACACCCCCTACGACTGCAGCGACCCCGATGCTCCGGTGCTGCAGTTCGAGACGGCAACGGGCCGCACGCCCATCGTGCTCGCCCGCGCGGGCTGACGCCCCGAGACTTCTGCCGCTTCGCCCGCACTGTCCTTTCCGGGGTGGAGCCCGAGGCGGTGGAGGAACACGGTGACGTCGGCGCCCCTGAGCCGGGGAGCGCCGCCGTCGAGAACGGTACGCCGCGCTTAGAAGGTGCCGGCATTCAGTCGCGTCTGCATCGCCTTGACGGTCTGCGGGCCGACCGCGCCGTCGGCCGTCACCTTGAGGTGCTTCTGCAAGGCCTTCTTGCTCTGCGGGCCGAAGATGCCGTCGGCGGTGACGCCGAGCTTCTTCTGCAGCGCCTTGGTCGAGGCGGGNNCGAGCGACGCCTTGGGGGCGCTCGCCTTGGGCTTGGCTGCGGCATCGGCCTTCTTCTCGGCGGCCTCGGCCTTCTTCTCACGAGCGGCCTTCGCCTCGGCGAACGCCTTGTCGTTGCGAGCCTGAATGCCCGCCTTACGGGCGGCGTCGCTACGGGCCTTCTTGGCCGCGTCGTCGTCGATCTTAGCCATGGACTACTCCTCGATGTCGGGCCCGCGCATTGCCGGGGTCGACGATGACGCCGGGCCTCGTGGCGTCACGGTAGCACAACGGCGCAACGAGGTGAGAGGGTCTCGCGCCTGGCGCTACAGTCCCGAATAGGAGTGCAGGCCGGTGAAGGCGATATTGACGATTGTGTAGTTGAAGATGACGGCTGAAAAGCCGATGATCGCGAGCCAGGCCGAGCGGTCGCCACGCCAGCCGCGCGTCGCACGGGCATGGATGTAGCCGGCGAAGAGGGTCCAGATGATGAAGGTCCAGACCTCTTTCGTATCCCAGCCCCAGTAGCGGCCCCACGCGCGCTCGGCCCAGATCGCACCAGCGATGAGCGTGAACGTCCAGAACACAAAGCCGACGACGTTGAGCCGGTAGGCGAGCGACTCGAGAGTCGCCGCGCCCGGCAGCGTGTCGAGGAAGCGCAGTCCGTGCAGCTTGCGCACTTCGCGCTGCGAGCGCAGCAGCTGCATGATCGAGAGGCCGGCTCCGATGGCGAAGAACGCGGTGGCGAGGGTCGCGACGAGCACGTGGATGACGAGCCACGCCGATTGCAGCGCGGGCGGCAGCGGCACGACGTCGACATAGAAGTTGACCGTCACGATGCCGAGCGAAAGCAAGGTGAACCCCGTGATGTAGGCACCGAGGTAGCGCACATCTTTCCAGAACTGAACGAGCAAGAAGACACCCATGCCCATAGCCGTGGCGGTCAGGCCGAACTCGAACATATTGGCCCACGGCACGCGCTCGGCGGCGATGCCGCGCAAGATCGTGGCGCCGAGGTGCAGCACAAAGCCCAAGACGGCGAGGGCGAAGGCGGCCCGCTGGTAGCGCGTCGCCCCGTTCGAGGTATCGGCCTCGGTGACCTCGGGCGCCACGAGCACGGCGGTGGTCGAGCCCCCCGCGGCGACCGTCGATGTCTGCACGGCGACGGCGGGCACGGGCCGTTCGGCCGAACGCTTCGCGAGGTCGAGCGTGAAGAGAATGAACGAGACCGTGTACACGCCCATGGCCGAGTAGACGGCCACGAGCGAGAGCGAGACGAGGTTTTCCATCAGACTCTCATCGTACGGTCGAAATCTGAGAGCACCGCCCCGCCCGCGGCAACAGTCGGGCCCTTCGGCCCTGGGGCGGGCCGAGTGGGGTGGTTCAGAATGGACCCATGAGTCGTCCTGCCGCGCCCCCTGCGCCGTCGTCCAAGAAGAAGCCCGTCAAGAAGCCGATGTCGCCGCGCACGGCGCAGTTCATCGCCATCGGCATGGCGCTCGCATTCGTCGCCGCCATCACCCTGATCGTCATCGCGAGCCTCGGGGGCGGCGGGCAGACGGATGCTCTTCCGGAGGTCACCCCCGACGGCCAGGCCGAGGTGCAGCGCGACGATTCGCACTACATCAACGGCTCAGCCGATTCCGCCGTGACGATCGTCGAGTTTCTCGACTTCCAGTGCCCGGCCTGCGCGGTCGCGGCGGGCAGCGTCGGCTCGATCATCGACACCTACGGCGACGACGTGGCCGTGGTCATCCGTAATTTCCCGCTCACGAGCATCCACCCGCACGCCGTCGACTCGGCCGTCGCCTTCGAGGCCGCCGCCGCGCAGGGTGCCGCTGCCGAGATGTACCGCGCACTGTTCGCGACGCAGGAGCAGTGGAGCGCCAACGTTGGCTCACAGGCTGAGGTCTTCCGCGGGCTGGCAGATGATCTGGGTCTCGACATGGCGGCCTACGACGCCGCGGTGGCCGACCCGGCCACGCTCGAGCGCATCTCGCGCGACAACGCCGACGCGATGGGCCTGGGTCTGCAGGGCACCCCGAGCTTCTTCATCGACGGCGAGCCGGCGGCGATCGCCTCGCTCGACGACCTGGCCGCCCTGGTCGAGCAGGCCCTCGGCGAGTAGGGCGTGCGAGAGCAGCCCCGCGCGATCGAGGCAGCGGGTCTAGCGAACCGCTGACTATTTCGCTCGGGCGAGCGCCTCGATGTGCCGGTCGGCGAGCTCGCCCACCGCGCGCTCGAGCCCGGGGTCGTCACCGCGCGCGAGGCCGGCGTACTGCAGCCGCACCCCGTCGCCGTCGGCCGTCGCGACGACCCACAGTCGCCGCCGCGGCACGAACAGGCTCGTGAGTAGCCCGGCGAGCACGAGCAGCGACGAGATGAGCACGCCGGCCTGCGTCGGGTCATGGTGAACATCGAGGCTCACGAAGCGCGGGAGGCTCGTGAACTCGACGCTGCCTCGGCCGCCGGGCAGTTCGGCGCTCTCGCCGATCTGCAGCACGATCGAGTCGACGCCTGAGTCGCCACCCGTGATCTGGTCGAGGTCGTCGGTGTTGAGCGAGTAGGCGTTGCGTGGCACGCCCTCATCGAGGCCAAGGTCGCCCTCGAAGGCGTTGAGGGTCAGCACGGGATTGTCGGGCTCGGGGAAGATCGACGAGAGGGCCCCCGACTCGAGCGCGACTGCCGAGGGGTAGAAGAAGCCGATCATGCCCAGCTGTTCGTCGAGACCGTCGGGCACCTTGACGACACCAAGGCTCGTCAGGTTGGCGTCTTGCGGCAAGAACGGCACGGGTTGGCTGAAGACGGCCGTGCCGTCGGCATCGAAGACGGTGATCCACGGCGCGAAGCCGTTGCCGAGCAGGTAGGCGTTCGTGCGGCCGACCGGCAACGGCTCGTTGACCCGCACGGTCTCGGCCCGCGACTCGCCGTTCTCGGCGACCGTCACCGAGGCCGTGAAGTCGAGCGGAATCGGTCGCCCGGTCGTCGTATCGATGTCGTACACCGCCTCGAACTCGTCGAGCCTGAGCGAGAACGGGTCGAGCCGCGTCTCGTCGAAGAAGCGCCCCGGGCTGAACGAGTCGTAGCTCGTGAGCTGGTTCGTGAAAGTCTGCCCCTGCACGATCACGCGTTGGCCGTTGTATCCGAAGCCGCCCGCGAGGCCGATCGTGGCGAGAATGCCGACGAGGGCCATGTGGAAGACCAGATTGCCGGTCTCGCGCAGGTAGCCGCGCTCGGCACTGAGTGAGTCGCCGTAGCGCTCGACGCGGAATCGCTGCGCGCGCAGCAGCGTGCGCGCTTCGGCGAGCGCCGTCTCAATATCGACGGATGCTCTCCGCTCGGTGTGCCCGACGAGCCGGTCGAGGCGTGCCGGAGTCGCCGGGGGCCGCGCGCGCAGCGCCTTGGCGTGGTGCTGCGTGCGGGGGATGATGCAGCCGATAAGCGACACGAACAACAGCAGGTAGATCGCCGAAAACCACACCGAGGTGTAGGTGTCGAAGACCTGCAGGGCGTCGAGCACCGGGAACAGGTCGGGGTTGTCGCGCTCGAACTGCACGACGCCATTGGGGTCGGCCGAGCGCTGCGGCACGAGCGAGCCGGGTATCGCGGCGACGGCGAGCAGCAGCAGCAGCACGAGCGCCGTGCGCATGCTCGTCAGCTGGCGAAAGACGAAGCGCACCCAGCCGGTGGCATCGAGCTTTGGCTGGGCGATCGCCGACGAACGGGACGCGGGCACGTCTTTGGCAGGCTCGGGGCTGTCGTGGAAGTCAGAGGGGCGTAGAGGTTCCACCGATCACCGCCTGGAGGCTCGAGACGAACAACTGCCAGAGGCCGGTAACCATCATGAGGCCGATCACGATGAGCAACGCGCCGCCAACAATGTTGATGACGCGGATGTTGCGCTTGAGCCACGCGGTCGCCCCCGCGACCCAGCGGAAGCCGAGGGCGACGAGCAGGAAGGGCACACCGAGGCCGAGGCTGTAGGCCGTGCCGATGAGCGCTGCACGCCCGAGGTTCCCTTCGCCGAGCACGAGCGCGTTGACGGCGATGAGCGTCGGGCCGATGCAGGGCACCCAGCCGAGACCAAAGACAACGCCGAGCAGGGGCGCCCCGGCGACACCTGTGGCCGTCGTGATGCGCGGTGTGAGCGCGCGCTGCAGAAAGCTCACCTGCCCGATGAAGACGAAACCCATGACGATGACGATGACGCCCGCGATGCGCGTGATGAGGTCGAGCCAGGGCAACAGCAGCAGGCCCGCGGTGGCGAAGACGATCGAGAACCCGACGAAGACCGCGGTGAAGCCGAGCACGAACAGCGCGACCCCGAGCAGCAGACGGCCGCGGCCTTGCTCGAACTCTTCGGCCCGGGTGAAGCCGCCGATGTAGGCGAGGTAGCCCGGCACCAGTGGCAACACGCACGGCGAGGCGAAGGCGAGAAAGCCGGCGGCGAGCGCAATCGGCACGGCGAGCAGCAGGTTGCCGCTCAGCACGATCTCGCCGATCGGGTTGACGGCGCCCGCGAGTGTGATCACGGTGCTTCGGCGAGCACGTCGGTGATCATCGACCGCAGCACGCTCGGCTCGGTGAGCAGGCCCGAGATGCGCGCCGCGACGCGGCCCTGCTGGTCGAGCACGAGGGTCGTCGGCACAGCGTTCGGCGCAACCTGGCCCGCGAATGCGAGGCGCACCGAGCCGTCGTTGACGTCGAGAATCGAGGGGTAGGTCACGCCGAACTCGTTCGCGAACGACAAGGCCGTCGGCGCCTGGTCGTGGATGTTGACGCCGAGAAAGCTCACTCCGTCAGGGGCGAACCGCTGCGAGAGCGTCTCGAGGTCGGCGGCTTCGAGACGGCACGGAGGGCATCCGGCGTACCAGAAGTTCACGACCAGCACGTCGCCCAGATAGTCGTCGCTCGAGACCGAGTCGCCATTCTCGATGAGCCCCGAAACCTCGATAGGCGCGGCACGATCGGCCTCGGCGATGACCGTATAGGCACCATCGCCCGAGATGTACCCCTGGCCGGTGCCTTCTCGGTATAGCTCGGCGAGCGGGTCGCTCGAGGTACAGCCGGCGAGCACGATGACAGCCGTGGCGAGAACGACGGCGCTCGCGCGGCGTGCGGCGATTCGGCGGATCACACTGCTCCCAGGTCGGTCGACTCTGCGATCAAGTCTGCACTCGGCTGCTGATAGTCAGTCTCAGTGAAGCGGCCGTCTGCCCACGTGAAGCTCGTGACGCTCGAGAGCGAGCAGCGGCGCTTGCGTGGGTCGTGGTGCAGGGGCTCTCCGGCGAGAGCGCGGTGCGCCATCCAAATGGGCAACTGGTGGCTGACCATGACGACCTCGCCCGAGTCGACAGCCTCGCGGGCAGAGATCATGGCAGAGAGCATCCGAGCTGCAACGTCGGCGAAGGGCTCGCCCCAGCTCGGAAGCCGCGGGTTGCGCAGCAAGTGCCAATTGCGAGGGTCAGAGAGAGTGCGGCCGTTCATGCGCTTGCCCTCGAAGCGGTTGGTGGGCTCGATGATGCGCGGTTCGGTGCGCACGTCGAGACCAAAACCCTCCGCCCAGGGGGCCGCCGATTCTTGCGCGCGCTGCAGTGGGCTGGCATAGAGCGCGGTGACCGGATGCCCCGCCAGCAGCGACACGGACGCGGCAGCCATGCGGTGCCCGAGGTCACTGAGTCCGAAGTTCGGCAGTCGCCCGTAGAGCACGCGATCGGGGTTGTGCACCTCGCCGTGCCGCACGAGATGAACCAGGTCGGCGGGCATGCCTCCAGTCTAGAGTTCGCAGGCTTGGGTGCCGCCGCGAGCCGCGGCCTGAGCGGCACAGCGGCGCCGCGGCGGCAGCGAAGAGCATCCGGTGCCCCGCCGGTAGGCTTGAGCCTCATGACCCGCACCGTGATCGCGCACCTCGCCCCCCTGCCCGACGGTCCCGTGACCGTCGCCGGATGGGTCGAGACCGTGCGTGATCAGAAGAAGGTGCAGTTCGTCATTCTGCGCGACGAGTCGGGCGCAGTTCAGCTCGTGAACTCTGCCACTCGCGCGCTGGAGCTTGAAGGCGAGGCCATTTCTGGCCTCGACCGCGACGCCAGCGCCGATCAGCGTCCCGCTGATCGGGACCACCAGCAAGCGGCTCTCGAGCTCACCGAGACCATCGGCGGTCTGGCTCACGGCACGATGGTGCGCGTCACGGGCGAGCTGAAGCACGACGAGCGCGTGAAGCTGGGCGGCATCGAGGTCAAGATCGTGAGCCTCGAGGTTGTGAGCGAAGCGCTCGCCGAGACTCCCATCGCCGACGACTCGAGCCTCGACAAGCGCCTCGACTGGCGGTTCCTCGACCTGCGTCGACCCGAGGCGAGCCTGATCTTCAAGATTCAGACCACCTTCGAGCACGCGCTGCGGTCGTGGTGGGTCGAGCGAGACTTCATTGAGCTCCACACGCCGAAGCTCATGGCGAGTGCCTCAGAGAGCCGCGCCGAGTTGTTTGAGTTGGAGTACTTCGAGACGAAGGCCTACCTCGCCCAGAGCCCGCAGTTCTTCAAGCAGATGGCGCAGCCCGCCGGCTTCGGCAAGGTCTTCGAGATCGCTCCGGCCTTCCGCGCCGACCCCTCGTTCACCTCGCGCCACGCGACCGAGTTCACCTCGATCGACGCCGAGATCAGCTGGATCGACTCGCACGACGACGTCATGGCGATGCACGAGCAGCTGCTGGTCGCAGCGTTCGGCGCTGTCGTCGAGAAGCACGGTGCCGCGATCGAGGCCGCGTTCGGCGTCGAGCTGAGCGTGCCTACGGCACCGTTCCCGCGCATCCCGCTCGCCGAGGCGCGCCAGATCGTGGCCGACGGGGGCTACGAGATTCCCCGCGCCGATGGCGACCTCGACCCCGAGGGCGAGCGCCGACTGAGCGCCTGGGTGAAGGCCAACCACGGCCACGACTTCGTGTTCGTGACCGACTACGCCACCGGCATCCGCCCGTTTTACCACATGCGCCGCGAGGGCGACCCGAGCATCACCAACAGCTACGACCTGCTCTACAACGGCGTCGAGATCTCGACAGGCGCACAGCGCGAGCACCGCATCGACGTGCTCATCGCGCAGGCGAAAGAGAAGGGCCTCGAGCCCGAAGAGCTCGAGTTCTACCTCGACTTCTTCCGCTACGGCGTGCCGCCGCACGGCGGTTTTGGCATGGGCCTCGCGCGCGTGCTCATGCTCATGCTGGGCCTCGGCTCCATTCGCGAGACGACGTACCTGTTCCGCGGCCCGACGCGCCTGTTGCCGTAAGCACCCTCTCGTCGCACGGTTTGCGACAATTCGCACTCTTGCATCAGTGCGAGGTGTCCGAACCGGTGAGAGTTGCCGTCGACGGGGGCATCAGACCGCAAATTCAGGGCGGATGCTCCTGGGCGCCGTCGAAAGACTCGCCGACGACGCTCTGCAGGGCCTCGGAGTTGCCCACGCGCAGCAGCGTCGCGAGCGCACCGGGCAGGGTGCCGCCGTCGCCCGAGAGCACGGGCGTGAAGGTCGCTGGTCCGGGTCGTCGAGCCGGCGCATCAGGGACAGTGCGCAGACGCATCGTAGAAGCGCCATCCGCGCGCTCGCTCACGCAGGGCGTAGAGCTCGGGAGCGGTGTCGGGGTCGGCGAGGGTCGCGAGCATCGACTCGATCGCCGTGACGCTCCAGGGTGCGACCTGCAGGTCACCCGCCTCAGTGCGCACGCGCACCCGGAGCGATCGCCGGTCGGCCGCGATCGTCGAGGGTCGCAGAATCTCACCCGACCACCCGGCTTCACTCGTGAGCCTCGGGGTCGAGCGGAAACGGGCTGACACCCGGCTCGCGGCAACCCGAGGTCGATGGCGTACGACAGCTCATCGGCTGCGAAACCCAAGCGCAACGGCACGGGAGCACCACGGTCTCGGTCGCCTGCGCGTAGCGCGTAGCGCAGTCCACCCTCGGGGCGTCGACCGACGGATGCTCAGCGCGGCAGATTCGCCTCGATGAGCGCCACGATCTCAGGTGCATCGGGTCGCACGTTTGGGCGGAAGCGATGCACCTCTCCGCTCGGCAGCACGACGAACTTCTCGAAGTTCCACGCTGATCGGGCCGGCGAGACCGTGCGCGTCTTTCGTCTCGACGAGTGTTGCATAGAGCGGGTGGCGCTTCTTACCGTTGACCTTGACCTTCTCGGTCATCGGGAAGGTCACGCCCCAGGTCGCGCTGCAGTATTCGGCGATCTTCTCCTCGCTCGACAGCTCTTGCAGAAACTGGTTCGAGGGCATGCCGAGCACGGTGAAGCCTCGGTCGCCATAGGTCTTCTGCAACTGCTCGAGCTGCTCGTACTGCGGCGCGAGGCCGCAGCGCGAGGCCACGTTGACGACAAGCACGACGTGGTCGGCGAACTCGGCGAAGGTCGTCTCGCGCCCGTCGAGCATGGTCAGCGGCGCATCAGCAAGAGTTGTCACGGCGTCAGCGTAGGGTTCGCGGCTGAAAGCCCGCGGTGCACGGGCCGAGCACTCACGGAGTGTGGGCGGGCAGTTCATCGAGTGTTCCCCCCGCGGCAGCGGCGGCCTCGAACAGCGGCAGGTGCGATTCGAGGGATGCCCGGCGCAGGTTGCCGAGCACGGTCACGAGCCGCGCGTCATCAGCCTGGGCGAGCAGCTCGTCGTACAGCGCCACGTTGTTGATCTCGCCCTGAGCCCACGCCTCGGCGGCGGCCTGCAGATCAGCCGGAGCGACCACGATGCCGATGTACGGGTTCTCGGGAACCTCGATGTCGGCGCGCTCGAGCCGACGGGTCAGGGCGTCGATGTGACGCAGCTCACCTTCGAGAATCGTCGTGTAGGGCTCGACCATGCCGAAGCTGTCGAGCACGGCGAGGTATGACGCAGCCGCGGCGTACTCTCCGACGGGCGACATGAGTGCCTCCCACGCGAGCGCCGTATCGCTCGTGGGGTCGACACCGGCAGGCAGTGAGGTGGACGCCGGCGCTGCCGGTGGATCGATTCCCTCGGCTGTCGACTGAGGTGCTGCTGTGTCCGTCTGCGCGGCGGGTGCCGAAGCGTCGTCGACGCCGGTCGAGCACCCCGCGAGGGCGAGAACGGTGACGAGCGATGCCGCGATGAGCGCGGGGGCGGTGCGAGCGAGGGTCATGGTCTTCTCCTTGCGATCGCCCTCACGTTATACCCCCCAGGGTATGTGGCGTCTTGGCGTTGGCTATGAGTGAACCCTGAGCGCAGAAGGCTACTCACCCAGCCGTTCGGGCCGCAGGTCGAGCCGGCGCAGCAGTTGCGCGTTGAGCGCCACGACCACAGTCGACGCCGACATGAGCAGCGCGCCGATCGACATCGGCATAATGAACCCGAGTGGCGCGAGCACGCCCGCCGCGAGCGGCACCGAGATGAGGTTGTAGCCGGCCGCCCACCAGAGGTTCTGCTTCATCTTGCGGAAGCTCGCGCGCGAGAGTTCGATGACCGAGAGTACCGATCGCGGGTCGTCGCTCGCGAGGATCACCCCGGCCGAGCCGATCGCCACGTCTGTTCCAGCGCCGATCGCGATGCCGACGTCGGCCGCGGCGAGCGCCGGGGCATCGTTCACGCCGTCGCCAACCATGGCCACAGTAAGCCCTTCGGCCTGCAGTTCGGCGACTTTCGCGGCCTTGTCTTCCGGATGCACTCCGGCGAAGACGCGGTCGATGCCGAGGTCGGCAGCGACCGAGTGCGCCACGGCCTCAGCGTCGCCCGTGATCATGACGACGGTGATGCCGAGCTCGCGCAGAGCATCCACGGCCCGCCGCGATTCGGGGCGCACCTCGTCATCGAGCGCGAGGGCGCCGACCACCTCGTCGTCGACGAGCACGTGCAGAATGATCGACCCGTGCTCGCGCCAGGTCTCGACCCCGTCGAGCTCCGTAGCCGAGGTGCGTGCGAGCATGCCGGGCCCGCCGACGCTCACGGTGCGGCCGTCGACGCGCGCGGTCACGCCTTCAGCGGGGCTCGAGGTGAAATCGGTCGCTGTCGGGATGCTCAACTCGCGCTTCTCGGCCGCCCGCACGATCGCGCGCGCGAGCGGGTGCTCGCTGTCGACCTCGGCCGCGGCGGCGAGCGCGAGCACATCGTCGTCGCTGCGCGAACCCGTGGTCTCGATCGCCGTCACCGTGGGGGCGCCCATCGTGAGGGTGCCGGTCTTGTCGAAGAGTACGGCCGTCACCGAGCGCATGCGCTCGAGCGCGAGGCGGTCTTTCACGAGCACGCCGCCGCGCGCCGCGCGCTCTGTGGCGATCGACACCACGAGCGGAATGGCGAGACCGAGTGCGTGCGGGCAGGCGATCACGAGCACGGTGATGGTGCGCACGATGGCGTCACCGGGCATGCCGAGCGCGCTCCACACGATCGCGGTGATCACGGCGGCCCCGAGGGCGAACCAGAACAGCCACGCCGCGGCGGTGTCCGCGAGGCGCTGCGCGCGCGACGACGAGGCCTGCGCATCGGCGACCAGACGACGGATGCCCGCAAGGGCCGTGTCGTCGCCGATCGCCGTGACGCGCACGCGCACACCCGAGTCGGTGGCCACGGTTCCCGCGACGACCGAGTCGCCGGGCTCACGGCGCACGGTGCGCGATTCGCCCGTGATCATCGACTCGTCGAACGCGGCCGAGCCCTCTGAGATGATGCCGTCGGCCGGCACGCGCGCACCCGGTCGCACGACGACCACGTCGCCCACCTGCAGATCGGCGGGGCTCACCGTCTCGACTCCGCCGTCGGTCACGCGCTCGGCTTCGTCGGGCAGCAGCGCGGCGAGCGAGTCGAGGGCGCTCGTGGTCTGAGCGAGCGAGCGCATCTCGATCCAGTGCCCAAGCAGCATGATGGCGATGAGCAAGGCGAGCTCCCACCAGAACTCGAGGTCGTGCGGCAGCAGCCCGAGACTCGCGCCCATGCTCGCGATGAACGCGGTCGTGATGGCGAGCGCGATGAGCAGCATCATGCCGGGGCGTCGAGCCTTCAGTTCGTCGAGCGCACCGGTCAGGAACGGTCGGCCACCCCACAGGTACATGACGGTGCCGAGCACGGGCGCGAT
This sequence comes from Microbacteriaceae bacterium UBA6152, assembly GCA_002423075.1. Lineage (GTDB taxonomy): Bacteria > Actinomycetota > Actinomycetes > Actinomycetales > Microbacteriaceae > Microcella. The sequence goes on along the minus strand of DIUS01000033.1, from coordinate 387 downwards.
GAACGCGATGCCGGGAACGGCCGGCAGCTCGTAGCCGAGCAGCATTCCGAACATCGGGCTGAAGGCGATCACCGGAATCGCGAGAGCCAAGTTCCACCAGAACAGGCGGCGGAACTGCGCGACGTGGTCGCCGTGACCGCCGTGGCCCGCAGGCGCGTCGTGGCCAGCGTGTGCGTCCGGGCGTGCGGGGGCTTCGTGCGTGGCGTGATCGTGGTGTGCGTGCGTGTCGTTCATGGGCGCCACGGTATACCCCCCCTGGGTATCGCGCAACCCCTTTGCGCGATGGTCCAGACTCCTGCTACCGTCAACCCATCATGCGCATGTCGTCGTGTTGTCGCTGTTGTCGCTAGTTCCCCTCGCGAACTAGGGCGTGTCTGTTAATTGCCT
>DIUS01000083.1 GCA_002423075.1 Microbacteriaceae bacterium UBA6152 | reverse complement strand
ATGCCGCGGCTCTTGGCTTCGATGATGCGGTTCTCGATCTGGTCGCTCATGCCCAGCCCGTGGCGGCCGCCAATGGCGTTCGCTTTGAGCACCAGCTGCACAGCATCCGAGAATTCCACGCCGTTGAGGGCGACGGGGCGGCCCTCGGCGAAGGTGATGGTGACGTCTTCAGTGGCGATGGCGACCGACTCGTCCCAGAACTTGACGCCCATGATCGGCTCGACCGTCTCGAGCGAGACGTTCAAGTGCTCGAGCGTCTTCGCCTCGTGGGTGGCACCCCAGATGTTGGCGTCGGTCGAGTAGGCCTTCTCGGCCGAGTCGCGATAGGGGAACCCGTGGGCGGTGAGCCACTCGCTCATCTCTGTGCGGCCGCCGAGTTCGGTAACGAAGTCGGCGTCGAGCCACGGCTTGTAGATGCGCAGGCGNNCCGTAGCGGTAGAACCGCTCGATGTCGTTGCCCTTGTAGGTGCTGCCGTCGCCCCAGATCTCGACGCCGTCGTCTTTCATCGCCCGCACGAGCATCGTGCCCGTGACGGCGCGACCGAGCGGCGTGGTGTTGAAGTAGGTCTTGCCCGCGTTGCGAATGTGGAACGCGCCACACGCAAGCGCGACGAGCCCCTCTTCGACCAGGGCGGCCTTGGCGTCGACGAGTCGACTGATCTCGGCGCCGTACTCGGTCGCTCGACCGGGCACCGCCGCAACATCGGGCTCGTCGGGCTGACCGAGGTCGCCGGTGTACGTGCACGGAATCGCGCCCTTGTCGCGCATCCACGCGACGGCGACAGAGGTATCGAGCCCTCCCGAGAAGGCGATGCCGACGCGCTCGCCGACGGGCAGAGAAGTCAAGACTCTAGACACACTGCCAGCCTACCGAGGGGCGCGATGCTCCCCCGCCGCGACCGCTAGAGGTGCCGGCCTCCCGTGACACCGAGAACGGTGCCCGAGGTGTAGGTCGACTCCTCCGAGGCCAGGTAGACGTAGGCCCCGGCGAGCTCGACCGGTTGGCCGGGGCGCCCGAGCGGCGTGTCTTGACCGAACGACTCAACCTTCTCCTCCCCCCAGCCTGTCGAGGGAATCAGCGGTGTCCAGATCGGCCCGGGCGCGACCGCGTTGATGCGGATGCCCTCCGGTCCCCACTGCTGCGCCATCGCTCGCACGAAAGCCACCTGTGAGGCCTTCGTCATGGCGTAGTCGATGAGCCCCGGAGACGGGTCGAACGCTTGAATCGACGCCGTCAGAATCACGCTCGACCCGGCACGCAAGTGCGGCAGGGCCGCCCGCAGCGTGGCCACTTGAGAGAACAGGTTGGTCTCGAAGGTCTCACGCAGCACGTCTCCCGTGACATCGTGCAACGATTCGCGATCACCCTGCCGAGCGGCGTTGAGCACGATGATGTCGAGACCGCCCAGCTCGTCGACGACCTTCTGTGCGATGCCTTCGGCGAACAACTCGTCGCGCAGATCGCCCTCGAGCACGGCAGCCGTGCGACCCGCATCGCGAATGATCGACGCGGTGGTCTCGGCGTCACCGCCCTCTTCGGGCAAGTGTGTGAAGGCCACGTCGGCGCCCTCGCGGGCAAAGGCAATGGCGACTGCTCGACCGATGCCGGAATCGCCGCCGGTGATGAGGGCGCGACGCCCCGACAGACGCCCGTTGCCTCGGTACGACTCTTCGCCGTGGTCGGGCTCGGGTGCCATCTGCTCGGGCGAGCCGGGAGCCTCGAATTCTTGGCCCGGCATCTCGTCAGAACGGTGCACGGTGGTCGGGTCGCTCGGTTGCGTGGTCATGGTTCCCCCTCAGAAGTCAGGTCGACGCGGTGTCAACGCTTTCCACTGTCGTCGCGCACGCCGACTGCGCTCAAGGGGTTGACAGGACGCGCAGTGCTCTCGCAGTCATGGCTGAGTCCGAGGTCGTCATCCGCCCCAGCGGGCCGCCGTGCTGTGCGATGCCGTCGGCTTGTCATGCGGCTCGACTTCTCGTAGCAGCGGTTACGTCGCGTCGGCCGCGACCGGCAGCACTCGACGCAAAATGTCGGCGAGGGTGACGACCCCGCGCACTCCATCGGCATCCATGACGATGCCGAGCTGCACGCTCGACTCACGCATGCGTGCAAGCGCCTCGTATACCGGCGTCAGCGGGTCGAGCACGAAGGCGACCCGGGCGAGCTCGGCCGCGGGGCGCGACTCGGGCTCGAGCAAGGTGTCGCGCACGTGCACGACCGAAGGCGTCGCGCCCCCGTCGCCGCGAATGATAATGCGCAAATGGCCCGACTCGAGGGCGGCGACACGCACGTCAGCCACAGTCGCGTCCAATCCCACCTGGGTGGGCACGACATCGGGCGTCAGCAGCGCCTCGACCGGCAGGGTTCCGAGGTCGATGAGCCCCGAGATCTGTTGCTGCATCTCGGGCTCGAGCGTGCCCACCTTCGCCGAGTGCTCGACGAGTTGTCGAATGGTCGCGATGTCTTGACCGCCGACGGCAGCACTCTCCACGGGCTCGATGCCCGTCGCGCGCACGAGCCTGTTCGCCAGGCTGTTGATTGCATTAAGCAGTGGACGCAGCGGCCAGACGTAGACACGGGACACCATACCGACGGCCATCGCTGACGTCTCAGGGTGTGCGATCGCCCACGACTTCGGCGCCATCTCGCCGACGACGAGGTGCAAGAAAGTCACGAAGAAAAGGGAGAGTGCGAAGGCCGTCGCGTCTGATGCCCACTCCACCAGACCCCACGAGGTGAAGAGCGGGCCGAGCCAGGCGTCGACGGCCGGCTTGGTGATGGC
>DIUS01000100.1 GCA_002423075.1 Microbacteriaceae bacterium UBA6152 | reverse complement strand
GTCTCCTCGAAAGTGTTGACCATGGCGAAGGCGGCACGCTCCAGGTAATCCCAGAGGGTCGCTTCGTGCAAGGGCGACAGGGTCAGGCTCTCGACCGCTGCCCTCATGTGTGAGAGCCACCGGTCGCGAGCATCCGAGTTGATGTGAAAGGGGTTGTGGCGCATGCGCAACCGGGGGTGCCCGCGCTGCTCGCTGTAGGTGCCCGGCCCGCCCCAGTACTGCTCGAGGAAGGCGGTGAGGCGCCAGATGGCGCCCTCCATGTCGTCGTCGGGATACATGGGCTGCAGCACGGGGTCGGCNNGCGAGGCCGTCCATGACGACGCGATTGAGCGAGGGCACGGCGACGCCCATCTGATCGAGGGCGAGCTTGAGGCGCAACCTCAGAACGCGAGCGATGTCGAACTGGTCGGCGGTGCGCACCTTCATGACGAGACGGATCACGAGGGCCTCGGCCGAGATCGACTCGATGCCCCAGACCTCGGGCTTCTCGAGCACTTTGCGCTTGTACTCGGGCTCGTCGGCCATGGCCTGCGCGGTATCGAGTAGCACCTGCTGCACGGCGTCGACGTCTGACGAGTAGGGCGCGGGAATGTCGATGATGACGCGCGCCCAGCCCTGCGACTTGTTGCCGACATTGATGATCTCGCCATTGCGCACGTACCAGAGGGTTCCGCCGACGTCGCGCACTTGCGTGACCCGCACCCCGACCGTTTCGACGACACCCCCGACGGGACCCTGCGTCGATTGCAGCTCGACGATGTCGCCGACGCCGAGCTGGTCTTCGAACACCATGAACAGGCCATTGAGCATGTCTTTAACGACGTTCTGCGCCCCGAAGCCGAGCGCCGCGCCCAAGATGCCCGCCGAGGCGATGAGCGCCGTGACCGAGAAGTTGAGCTCGCCCAAAATGAGCACGACGGCGACCGACACGATCGACCAGGTGACGAGGTTGTTGAGCACCGTGCCCATGGTGCGGGTGCGCTGCACGACTCGCACGGCGTGCAGCGGAGATGCGTTGAGCTCGACGGTGTGCTCGACATTCTGCGCCTTCTTCACCCCCGAGACGACGCGGTCGACCACGCGGCGGATGACGACGACCAGAATGGCGCGCAACAACACCGCGCCGATGATCACGCCGACAATGCGGAAGGGCGCGTCGTAGGTCGTCAAGAACGTGCCGATGGCCGCCCAGAAGGCTGCCCAGTCGAAGGTCTCCATTGCCGTCAGCCTACCGATCGGTTATTCCGACGCCCCGAAGATCATGTGCGATCGCGCTCTTGCGCGGCGAGTGCCCGCTCGACCCCCGCGAGGTTCTCGGTGACAAGGCGGCGCAGCGCAGGCGGCGCGTCGCTGTTCGCCTCGAGCCACGCGTTCGTCGCCTCGACGAGCTCGATCGAGGCGAGCGGCGCGGGGTAGAGCCCGAGCACGATGTACTCGGCGATCGCGTGGGTGCGGCTCGACCACACCTCGCGCAGCGCGTCGAAGTAGGGCGCCACGAGCGGTTCGAGGTTCGCGGGGTCGTTCACGTGCGTGTAGCCCATCGCCGTCATGCGCACGACGACGTTCGGCAGTTCGTCGCTCGCCACGAGCGAGTCGAACGCCGCGCGCTTGTCGTCGACGCCGGGCAGCGCGGCCGCCGCCCGCGCGGCGGCCTGCTGGCCGTTCGAGGTGTTGTCGCGAGCGAGCGCTGCGTCGATCTCGGCGCGGGATGCTGCACCATTGATCGCAAGGCCTTCGAGCAACTCCCACTCGAGGTCGGTGTCGATCTCGATGCCGGGAAGCGTGATCGAGCCGTCGCGCAGGCCCGCGAGCGTCTCGACGTGGTGCGGGGTGCTCGCGACGTTGGCGAAGAACTTGACGAACTGGAACTGGCTGTCGCTGCCGGCCTCTGCCTGCTCGGCGAGCGACCAGAGGGCGTCGCCGATTTCGGCGATCGTGCCCGGGCGCGCGGCCGGGTCGACGTAGACGCGAGCCACGGTGAGCAGCTGCGTGAGCGTCGTGCGCACGGTGGTCGACTCGGTTTCGCTCGCGATGTTGCCGAGCACCAGGCGCACGTAGTCGCGCGGAGCGGTCTCGGCATCGCGCGTCGAATCCCAGGCCGAGCCCCACACGAGCGAGCGGGCGAGGGGGTTCTCGATCTTCGCCAGGTGCTCGATCGCGACCGCGAGCGACTCGTCGTCGAGGCGAATCTTGGCGTAGGCGAGGTCGTCGTCGTTGAGCAGCACGAGTGACGGGCGCGGCATCCCGATCAGCTCGGGCACCTCGGTGCGGGTGCCGTCGACGTCGAGCTCGAGGCGGTGAGTGCGCGTGAGCGCACCATCCACCAGGTCGTAGAAGCCGACCGCCATGCGGTGCGGGCGGATCGTCGGGTAGTCGGGGTGCGCGCTCTGCAGCACCGCGAAGCTCGTGATGATGCCCGCATCGTCGACCGTCAGCTCGGGCCGCAGGGTGTTGACGCCCGCCGTCTCGAGCCAGAGCTGCGACCAGGTGCCGAGCTCGCGACCGCTCGTCTGCTCGAGCTCGTGCAGCAGGTCGCTCAACTCGGTGTTGCCCCAGGCGTGCTTCTCGAAGTAGCGGCCGACGCCGGCGAAGAAGGCCTCTTGGCCGACCCACGCGACGAGCTGCTTGAGCACGCTGCCGCCCTTGGCGTAGGTGATGCCGTCGAAGTTGACCTGCACGTCTTCGAGGTCGTTGAT
>DIUS01000138.1:7046-17971 GCA_002423075.1 Microbacteriaceae bacterium UBA6152 | reverse complement strand
TTAACAGACACGCCCTAGCTGCGCGTGACCGTCACCGTCTTGTGTGTGAGGCGGCCGGACGAGTCTTCGAGTGTGACCGTGTAGATCTGGCTCGCTTCCGAGCACTGGTAGTTGAAGGTGTAGGTCGCGGTCGTCGGCACCGACTCGAACGGCTCGGCCTTCGCGTTCTGTGTGCCGATGCCGAACCAGGCGGCTGTCGCGTTGCTACTACTCCAGCTCCAGGTGATCGCGACGGAGTTCGAGGAGTCGGGGCAGGTGGCCTGGTTGGGGCCTGAGAAAGTGGCGAAGCTCGGGCTCTGCGGGGGCTGGGGCGGCGGGGCTGCCGTCGCGCTCGGCTCCTCGCTGGGCCCGACTGAGGGCTCGGGGCTCTCGGTCTCGGTCGGAGTCGGGCTCGGCGACTCGGTCGTCGTGAACTCGGGTGCGGGCCCGGCGTCATCGGTGCCCCCGTTGCTGAGCAGCACCACGATGAGCACGATGAGCGCCACGAGAATCGCCCCGGCGATTGCGAGCAGAGCGATGAGCATGCCGCGCTTTTGTCGCTCGTCGCCGGTCGCCTCGGCAGGGGCCGCGACGGCGCCCTCGGCCTCGGGCAACGGCTCGGTCGGGGCGTCGAAGCGCTCGGTGGGGGTGTCGTCGCTCATCACGGCTCCTGCGTCAGCTCGGCGGTGCGGGCGAGGCCGCTGTCAGCCCCGGTCGCGCTCAGCATAGGGCTGTGGGGCCTTACCGCGAAAGGTGTCAGAACCGCCCGATACTGTGAGGGTGCACCGCCGCCGTGCGCCGCCGTCGCCTCCCGAAGTGAAGGAACTCTGCCTGTGACTGGTCGCCTTACGCTCACCTGGGCCAACAAAGATCGCGCCCTGCTGTCGCACGGTGAGTCGGGCTACGAGTGGGTCGACCGCGATGACCCGCGGGCGCGCGAGGTGCGCCTGCTCGACGAGGTCGGTCGGGTGGGTGAGGTCAATGGTGACGCGAGCGACAACCTGCTGATTCGCGGTGATTCTCTGGATGCTCTGCGCGCGCTCGTGCACACCCCAGAGTTCGCCGCCGAGTATCGGGGCAAGGTCAAGCTCGTGTACATCGACCCGCCCTTCAACACCGGCCAGGCTTTCGAGCACTACGACGACTCGCTCGAGCATTCGGTGTGGCTCGGCATGATGCGCGAGCGTCTCGTGCTGATCAAAGAGCTGCTCTCGCCGGATGGTTCGGTGTGGGTGCATCTCGATGACGCGGAGATGGCGTACTGCAAAGTACTCATGGACGAGATCTTTGGGCGCCAGAACTTCGTCGCGACGGTCTCCTGGCAAAGGACTAACTCGCCGCGTAACTCCGCCCGCTTCCTTTCAGCAGATGTCGACTTCGTCCTGGCGTACGCGAGCGACGTTTCTCGGCTCGAAATGAACATGCTCCAGCGTTCCGCAGCTATGGACGAAAAATTCAAGAACCCGGACAGCGACCCGCGGGGCCAGTGGTTCGCGGCCGACCTTTCGGCTCGCAACTTCTATAGTCGAGGTTCTTTTGAGGTTGAGACGCCCGGAGGCCGGAGGATCGGCCCGGGCGCCGGGAGGTATTGGTCTGTGAGTCCTGAGAAGCTCGCCGAAATGGACAGCGACGGTCGGATCTGGTGGGGTGCGAGCGGAAACAACAAGCCCACTCGGAAGCTTTTCCTTTCGGAGGTGCAGCAGGGCAGAGTTCCGTCAACGATGTGGTTGCCTGAGGAAGTGGGCTACGTCCGCAATGGAAAGCAGGAGACGAAGGCGCTACTTGGCGGAGATCCGTTCAGTACTCCAAAGCCAGAGAAGCTCATTGAGCGTGTGATGCAAGTCGGCTCCAATCCAGGCGACATTGTGCTCGACTGCTTTGCCGGCTCAGGCACGACGGCCGCCGTCGCGCACAAGATGGGCCGACGCTGGGTGACCGTCGAGCTCAGCGAGAACACGGCCGATACGTTCACCAAGCCGCGGCTCGAGAAGGTGATCGCGGGGGAGGACCCGGGCGGCATCACGGAGTCGGCGGGCTGGACGGGCGGTGGTGGTTTTCGCGACCTGCGCATCGCGTCGAGCACCTGGCAGGTGCTCGACGCCGACGCCGGGCTCGAGGTCTATCGGGCTGAGGCCGTCGACGGCTCCACGTTGCGCCGGGCGGTGGCGGCACAGCTCGGCTACGCGCTCATCGAGCATCCCGTTTTCACAGGTGTTCGGGGACGATCGCGGCTGGCCGTGGTCGACGGCGTGGTCGATGCGACCGCCGTTGCCGACATCGCAGCGGCGCTCGCCGAGGGCGAAACCGCGCTGGTCGCGGGCACCTCCGTGACCGACGACGCGCAGACCACCCTGCGAGAGCTGAACAAGGGATCGCGCGTGGTTCGCATTCCTCGCGATCTCTTCCCGCGCACGGGGGCGGTGACGCGATGACTTGGATCGCATACGACGAATTCCTCATCGACGAGATCTCGACCGCGATGGACCTGCGTAAGCCCAACGCCATCGCCCTGGGCGCCGTCGCTGAAAGTATCGAGGACGGCGACGCTCGCGAGGTCGTCTGCGACCTGGCCACCGGAGTCGGCAAAACCTACCTGGCGGCAGGGTTGATCGAGTACCTCGCCCGCAGTGGCGTGCGCAACGTGCTGTTCGTCACGCCCGGCACGACCATCTACGAGAAGACGATCGCCAACTTCACCCCCGGCAGTGCGAAATTCGTGCAGGGCGGCACGGTCGAGCCACTGTTGATCACCGCGGACAACTTCGCGCGCGGACAGGTAGGTGACGCCCTGCACGACGCGACGCAGCTGAAGCTCTTCGTCTTCAATGTGCAGCAGCTCATCAAGCCGACTGCCAACACCAGCCGCAAAGTGCGAGCCGACGACGAGTTCATCGGCGACAGCCTGTACGACCATCTACGAGCTGCCGATGATCTGGTGATTATCGCCGATGAGCACCACGTCTACCGATCGAGCGCCACCGCCTTCAGCGCGGCGATTCGCGACCTGTCACCGCGCGCACTTGTTGGGCTGACCGCGACGCCCGACAGCGCCGATCTCGACAAAGTCATCTACCGGTACAGCCTCGCCGAAGCGATCGCCGATCGACTCGTGAAGATTCCCGTCGTCGTCTACCGGCAAGACGGGCTGAAAGACATGGAAACGCAACTGGCTGACGCCGCACACCTTCGTGCGCTGCGTGAGCCGGCCTGGCACGCGTATGCCGATCAGCTCGGGCGCGAACGCGTTTCGCCCGTGCTCTTCGTCGTCTGCCAAACGATCCAGGATGCCGAGCAGGTTGCTGACAAACTCACCGCGCACCTGCCCGAAGATGGCGAAGTGCTGTTGATCACTTCACTGTCGAGTGATGCCGCGCTGGCTGCATTGGCCGACGTCGAAAAGCCCGACTCACCCGTGCGCGCGATCGTCAGCGTCGACAAGCTCAAAGAGGGGTGGGACGTCAAGAACATTGGCGTGATCGTCGGCCTGCGGGCCCTCGCCTCACAGACGCTCACCGAACAGATTCTGGGTCGTGGGTTGCGGCTTCCCTTCGGAGCGAGAACAGGTATTCCGGCGATCGACCACGTCGATGTCGTCGCCCACGAGAGCTACACGCAGTTGTTGCGCAGCAAAGACTCGTTGCTCGAGCGCATCGCGAGCGTCGCACCGTCTACTGGAGGGCTAACGGGCGCCGGAGGAGCGGCTCCGGTGACGACCGAGTTGCCCGATGGCACCGTGCGCATCACCCCCGGGGTGGTCGACGAACTCGGCGGCCGTGCAGGCGGTGACGGCGCACTCGGTGGAATGAGTGAAGCAGACTTGCTCATTATCCAGCCTGTCGACGCCAGCGCCGCGAGCATTGAGCGCGACATCGAGGCCATAGGCCAGTACCTGCCATATGTCGAGGGTCGACCGCGCATCGTCTTCCCTCGACGTGATCGTGCACTCGCACCCGTCCCGTTCACCCTCGAGCGCGTCGATCTCGACGCCGTGCGTCTTGCCGGGCAGCAATACCGGGTGAACTACGACGTCACCCTGCAGGGGCAAGCAATCGTGGCGAATCGCGATCTCGAAGACGAGGTCACGGTGAGCACGCAGGCCGTTGCGAGCGTGACAGCGACCCAGAACTTCATCAGCGCCGCCGAAGTGCGAAACGACTTGGTGCGACGGATCATGGATCTGGGGCTCGTGCCGCAACAGCTCACCGAGAAGCTGCACGCCGAGACGATCGCCGATGAGTTCTTGGCTGCGGCTGGGGTCACTGAGGCTGACCCCGAAGACTGGACCGCGCAACGAGCGACGCAGGCCGAGTCTGCCATCGCCTCGTTGGTGCGCGCAGCCTACGATCGCAACGACCGCCAGCCCTCGTTCGTATGGAACGAAGTCGAACTGCTCACACCACGCCCGAAACCTTCGATCATCCACCCGTGGTACTCAGAGTTCGTCGTCGGCGAATGGTACGGCGAGTGGACGAAGTCGGCCGAAGCGGCGGCCTCCTTCGATTCGAAGACCGGAGAGTTTGCCTTCGCTACGACTGTCGACCAGAGCGACGCCGTGGCCTGGTGGTTACGGCTGTATCCGTCAGACGGTGCCTACGTCACCCGACTGCCCGCTGGCCGGTACTTCGCAGACTTCATCGTCATCGACACAGATGGTGTTCACTGGCTCGTGGAAACCAAGTCAGACGCCGCAGCAGCGAACGACACCGACGTCGCCGACAAGAAGAAGACGGCCGAGGAGTGGGCGAGTGCTGTCAACGAATCGAAGCTTTTCGGCACCTGGCGCTACCTCCTCGTCACCGAGACGCAGATCAAGAGCTCCCCGAACTGGGCGGCAATTCTCCACAGCGCGGGTGCGTAGCGCCGAGTGGGTGTCGACTCTGTGGTCTCCTGGGGTGTGAGTGGTATTCTTGCCGTGAGCAACGCGGGTAGTTCGTTCAGGTTTCGACTTGGGCCGACGAGGCGTTATGCCCCAGATGTCTGCGGACTACCTGGGGCTGCTCGCTTTAACGGGGGCGGTCATGGCCATCTGGCTCTCGACTGCGGAGATGCTGGGCCGTGACGCCTGACCTTCGCTCGGCGTACGCCTCGACCGACCGACCCGTCGTCTTCATCGACGAGAGTTATCAGCTCGACGGTTCAGACCGGTACTACATCGTGGCCGCTGCGATGGTCGACACCGAACTGCTCGTCTCGACGCGCAACTCGCTGCGCGACTTCTATGGCTCCGGCTCGATGCATGCGAGCGAGATGTACCGGCGTGCGGAGTTCGCATCGCTCGCCGCGGCGACTCGATTGGTGTCTCGTCAGATGGACGCGAGCGATGTGGTCATCTACACGCCCGTCGATGAATCTGATCTGCACGCCGCTACTGCGCGCGAACGCTGCCTGCAGCACCTCGTCACGTCGCTGCACCGCGATTTCGAGGCGCACATTTTTGTGATCGATGCCCGCCGGCTGCTGGCCGAGAACGAAGCCGACCGGCGAACCGTTCGAGACCTCCGACGAAGCGGTCAGATCGGTCGAGACGTGACTGCTCTCCACACCCGGCCCTCGCAAGAGCCTTTGATCGCCCTTGCCGACATCATGGCGTGGGCTTTTCGCCAAGAGCACGCACGCAATGACTCGACATGGTTTGAACCCCTCCGTGAGCACACGCAGGTGACGCGACTGCCTTAGCCGACGGTGGTGGTACTGCTCCTGACAGGCGCGTCGTCGCGGTCGACCCGGATGCGAATCGCGACGAGCGACGACACGAGGGTGATGAGCGACATCGCTGCGAGCACGACGGCGGGGTGCCACCACGCGTTGCCGGTCGCCGCGCCGAGCGCACCCGTGAGCGCTGGCACGAATCCGGCGACGACGGCCGCGAGGGCGTAGGCGAACCCGAGTGCCGAGTAGCGGTAGCGCTCGTCGAAGAGCTCGGTGAAGATGCCGCCCAGTGCCGCCCAGCTCATCGTGGGCAGGATGCCGCCGATGATCATCATGCCGACGAGAAAACCGAAGCTCGCGTCTTGCAAGAAGAAGTAAATGGGGAAGGCGACGAACAACGTGCCGAGCGCCCCGATCGCGACGACGAGACCTGAGCCGATGCGCGTCGCCCACGCGCCGAAGAGTGGGATCGTCACGAGCTGCAGCAGCCCCCCGACGGTCGTCGCGATCAGAAGCTCGTAGTAGTCGAAGCCCAGCACGGCCGCGCCGTAGTTGATGGTGTACGTGTTCATGAGCGAGTACGAACCGATGCCGAGCAGCGCGACGCCCACAGCGACGACGATCGTGACCGGCTGGGCCCGCAGCAGAGCGGCGAGGGGGATGCGCGGCGCGCGCCCGGCATCCTTGACTGCGGTGAACACCGGCGTCTCGGTGATCGCCAGCCGCAGGTAGAGCGAGATGGCGAGCAGCGGGATGGCCGTCAAGAAGGGCACGCGCCAGGCCCATTCGGCGATCTCTTCGCTCGTGAGGGCCAGGGTAAGCCAGATGAATGCAGCGGCCGAGAGGATCGAGCCGATGGGCGAACCGAGCTGCGGCATCGCGGCGGCGAAGGCGCGCTTGGCGCGGCTCTCGTGCTCGGTCGCGATGAGCACCGCGCCGCCCCACTCGCCGCCGAGCGAGACGCCCTGCAGTACGCGCAGCAACACGAGCAGCACGGCTCCGAACCAGCCTGCCTGCTCGTAGGTCGGCAGCACACCGATGAGTCCTGTGGCGACGCCCATCATCGTGATCGTCACGATGAGCACCGTGCGGCGGCCAATGCGGTCGCCGAGGTGACCGAAGATGATCGCACCGAACGGGCGAATCACGAACGCGACGCCGATCGTCGCGAGCGCGGCCAGGTTGGCGCCGACCTCGCCGAGGGGTTCAAAGAACAGCGGCCCCGCGAAGAACGCCGAGAAGTAGGCGAACAGATAGAAGTCGTACGACTCGAGCGAGGTCCCGACGAGCGAGGCCCACCGAGCTCGGCGGGCGATGCGCGGGTCGGAGGGGGCGGCAGGGGCTTCAGCGGTCTCGGTAGTCACAAGGTGTCGAGCGTACTGGGCCGCTGAAGTATTCCCGATGCGTGCCGAACGATCGGGGGTGCCCTCGTCAGACGGGTACCGTGCTGATGAGCGACTGCAGCATGCGGCTCGGGCTCACCTGCAGCGCATCGTGCAGGGCGGCGGCGAACCGCTCGTAGACCCGGTGGGCCTCGTGCTGGTTGCCAGCGAGCAGATGCAGTCTGATGAGGGCTGCCTGGGCCGTCTCGCGCAGTGGCTCATTGCGAATCGCGGCGCGCGCGGCCGTCATCGCGAGTTGCGGGCGGCCGTCGTCTGACAGCGAGGACGCGAGAGCTTCGAGCGCCGCCGCGCGCAGCAGCCGCCAGTCTTCGGCCTCGGCGAGCACCCAGTCGTCATAGCTGTCGGGTAGCAGTTCGAGGCAGAGCACAGCGATCGACGCACGAGTCTCGGCAGCGGTCTGGTGCGGCGACGGATGCTCCGGCTCGAGCTGATCGTCGGCAAAGGCCCGAGCATCCCGGTAGTCGACCGCGCACGCTGCGTCGAGGCGCAGGCCACCGGGCGTCAGTTCGACGACGGATCGGGCCGCCGGGTCGAGCCGCGTCAGAGCCGCTCGCAACCTCAGCGCCGCGAGGTTGCTCGAGGCGTCGGGCCAGAGGGCTCCGGCGACGGCCGCGCGCGACACCACGCGGTCGCGCAGCGCCAGAAGCACGACGAGCCGCTGCGAGCCCGGGCTCGAGGCGGATGACGAAGCGTCAGCGGCGGTGAGCTCGAACGAGCCGAGCAAGCGCAGTTCAGTGCTGGTCATGAGCGACCCCCTGTGTGGAGTGTATGCCCGCGTCTCAGCTGAGGGTCGAACGCCGCCCACGCGCGGCGAGGGCTGCACCGAGCAGAACGACGAGTGCCGCGCCTCCCAGCGCCAAGACGGGCAGACTCGCGATACCCGTGTCCGCAAGTTCCGAGCCGCCCGAGCCGCCCGTCTCGCCGCCCGTACCGCCGCCCGCTGGCGGAGCGGTCAAGCAGGTGGGCGTCTCGATCTGGTCGTGGATGAGGGTGACGTTTCCTGTGCCAGCGAACAGTCGCCCTTGCACGCCGGTCTCACTACCAACCGTGATCGACGTTCCCGCGAGCAACGTGCCGACGAACGACGTGCTTTCTCCCAGCGAGGCGCTTTCGTTGATGCGCCAGTAGATGTTGCAGGGATTCACGCCGTCGAGTGCGACGACGCTGTCGTTCGCGGTGCTGAAAGAAGGCGTCTTGAACACGAAGATATCGTCCCAGTCACCCGTGAGAGTGAGGGTGCCGGTCAACCCAAAGTTGGCGACACCAGGAGGGGTATAGACGCCGGGGCCCAGGTTCTGGCCGCCGAGTTCGGCGCCGGCCAGAGGGGTCGCCGTTCCGTAGCTATCGACATTGGTCCACGCGGCGTCCGCGTCAAGCTTCGCGTCGGCCGCTGTGCCCGTGGGCCCCGTGTAGATCGTGCCGTTGGTGACCTGCCCTTCCGCCGGGCCTCCTCCAAAGCCCGTGATAGTTGTGCCCGGAGACACCGCAATATCCCCGTCGACCACGGTTTGCGCAAGAGGGAGGGCGAAGACGTTCGTGATCTCCGTGCCGGCCACGACGGCGAATGACTCCGCATCGCCGAGGTAGCCAGGCGTTCCGATGGTGCCCAGTGCCGCCTCGGCCGGAACGCGGGTGCCACCGACGCTCAGCAGCGAGGCAATGAGCAGAATCGCCCCGGTGATGCTCAACCACCGTGACATCGGTGATGTGGTCGTGCGTGTCTGCGTGTTCATAGGTGCCCCCCGAGCGTCGCTGTACGCAGTAGCCCGCGCATCCATCAGAGTGCTCCCTCTTCCGTGACAGCAGCGTGACGGTGGTGTGACCCTCCCCAGGTAGACAGGTCGGGTGTTCGCAACGCGCACAACGCGCATCGCCTAGACTTCTGTCATCGACATCGATCCGGCCATCACCGGGGAGTCCTCGGAAGAACTGTCGCCCCGTGCGGCCCATTAGACCCGAGCGGGGCAGGCCCGTCACAGCCGGTGTAGAGAGGCGCAGCATCCGAATTGCACGAGGGATGCCGCGCAAGCGGGGTGGTACCGCGGCAGGCCCGAAACGGCAGGTCGTCCTCGCGGAAAGTGATCGCAGCATCCACTGACCGCAGCAACCACCGACCGGAGACACCATGGTTTACCCCCTTCATCGCGACGACACGTCGGTCGTGGCCTCGCCGAGCTTTCCGGCGCTCGAGCACGAGGTGCTCGCCTACTGGGCCACGCACGACACCTTCCGACGCTCGGTCGCGCAGCGCGAGGGTTGCGACGAATGGGTCTTCTACGACGGCCCGCCGTTCGCCAACGGCCTGCCGCACTTTGGTCATCTGCTCACGGGCTATGCGAAAGACGTCTTCCCACGCTTCCAGACCATGCGTGGCAAGCAAGTGCACCGCCGCTTCGGGTGGGACACCCACGGTCTGCCGGCCGAGCTTGAGGCCATGAAGCAGCTCGGCATCACGGAAAAAGCCCAGATCGAAGAGATGGGCATCGAAGCCTTCAACGCGAAGGCGCGCGAGAGCGTGCTGCGCTACACCGACGAGTGGCAAACCTATGTGACGCGTCAGGCGCGCTGGGTCGACTTCGAGAACGACTACAAGACGCTCGACATCACGTTCATGGAGAGTGTGCTGTGGGCCTTCAAGACCCTGCACGACAAAGGCCTCGCCTACGAGGGCTATCGCGTGCTGCCGTACTGCTGGCGCGATGAGACGCCGCTCTCGAACCACGAGCTGCGCATGGACGACGACGTCTATCAGATGCGGCAAGACCAGTCGGTGACCGTGACCTTCCCGCTCGTCGGCGAGAAGGCTGAGGCGCTCGGCCTGACTGGCGTCGAGGCCCTCGCGTGGACGACGACCCCGTGGACGCTGCCGACGAACGCGGCGCTCGCCGTCGGCCCCGCGATCGAGTACGCGGTGGTGGATGCTGGCCCGCGGTCGTTCCTCCTGGCAGCCGACACGATCGGCGCGTATGTGAAGGAACTCGGTTTCGAGTCTCTCGACGAGACCCGCGCCGCGGTCACCCGCACGATTGCCGGCGCCGAACTCGGCGGCGTGCAGTACGACCGCTTGTGGGACTATTTCGTCGACGACTACGGGCCGCAGGCCTTCCAGATTCTCGTCGCCGACTACGTAGCCACGGGTGAGGGCACGGGTATCGTGCATCAGGCGCCCGCCTACGGCGAAGACGACCAGAATACCTGTGCCGCCGCGGGAATCCCCACGATCATCTCGGTCGACGACGGCGGCAAGTTTCTCGCTGCGGTGCCCGAGGTTGCCGGGCTGCAGGTCTTCGAGGCGAACAAGACCCTGGTCGGCATGTTGCGCGATCAGGGCAGGCTGCTGCAGTTGCGCAGCTACGAGCACAGCTACCCCCACTGCTGGCGCTGCCGCAACCCGCTCATCTACAAGGCGGTGTCGAGCTGGTTCGTGCGCGTTACCCAGATTCGCGACCGCATGCTCGAGCTTAACGAGCAGATCACGTGGGTGCCCGAGAACGTCAAGCACGGGCAGTTCGGCAAGTGGCTCGAGGGCGCGCGCGACTGGTCGATCAGCCGCAACCGCTACTGGGGCAGCCCGATTCCGGTGTGGAAGAGCGACGACCCCCACCACCCGCGCGTCGACGTCTACGGCTCGCTCGCCGAGCTCGAGGCCGACTTCGGCACGCTGCCGCGCAACGCGGATGGCGAGGTCGACCTGCACCGCCCGTTCATCGACGAACTGACGCGCCCGAACCCCGATGACCCCACGGGGCGGTCGACCATGCGCCGCATCGAGGATGTCTTCGACGTGTGGTTCGACTCGGGCTCGATGCCCTTCGCGCAGGTGCACTACCCCTTCGAGAACGCCGACTGGTTCGACTCGCACAACCCGGCCGACTTCATCGTCGAGTACATCGG
>DIUS01000138.1:1826-7040 GCA_002423075.1 Microbacteriaceae bacterium UBA6152 | reverse complement strand
AGCGTCATCAGCCACGGCATCGTGCTCGGCAATGACGGGCAGAAGGCCTCGAAGAGCCTGCGAAACTACCCCGACGTGTTCGAGACGTTCGACCGCGATGGTTCCGATGCCATTCGCTGGTTCGAGATGTCGAGTTCGGTCATTCGGGGCGGCAACCTCATCGTCACTGAAGAGGGCATTCGCGCGAGTGTGCGCGAATTCTTGCTGCCGCTGTGGAGTACGTACTACTTCTTCACGCTCTACGCCAACGCCGGCACGCTCGGCGAGGCCCGTCGCCGCACCGACTCGGCGAACGTGCTCGATCGCTACCTGCTCGCCAAGACGCGCGACCTCATCGTCGAGGTCACGACCCATCTTGAGGCCCTCGACGCGCCGCTTGCCGCCGCTGCGCTGCGCGACTTCGCCGATGTGCTGACGAACTGGTACGTGCGGCGGTCGCGAGATCGCTTCTGGGCGGGCGATGATCGGGATGCTCACGACACCCTCTTCACCGTGCTCGAGACCCTCGCCCGACTGTCGGCCCCGCTCGCGCCGCTCGTCGCGGAGGAGGTCTGGCGCGGCCTCACGGGCGGCGAGAGCGTGCACCTCACCGATTGGCCGCTGGCTGAGGATTTCCCGGCCGACGAGTCGCTCGTCTCTGCGATGGACCGCGTGCGCGCCATCGCCAGCTCGGGCCTCGCTCTGCGCAAGGCGCAGGGTCTGCGCGTGCGCCTGCCGCTGCAGACCCTCACCGTCGTCACGCCCGATGCCGCAGCCCTCGAAGCCTTCAGCGACATCGTGCGCGACGAGCTCAACGTCAAGGCTGTGTCGCTTGTCGAGTTCGATGAGCAGCTCGTCGCCGAGTACGGCATCGCGCGCCGCCTCGCCGTCAACGCCCGCGGCCTCGGCCCGCGCATCGGCAAACACGTGCAGCAGGTCATCGCCGCGGCGAAGTCCGGCGACTGGTCGGTCGACGGAGACACTGTTATCGCTGGCGGCATCGCGCTGGAGCCAGGTGAGTACACGCTCGAGCTCGAGCTCGACGACCCCGCCGCAGCGGTGGCCTTCCTGCCCGGTGCTGGCTTCGTGCTGCTCGACACTCGTGTCACCCCCGCGCTCGCCGCCGAGGGCCTCGCACGTGATGTCGTACGAGCCGTGCAGCAGGCGCGCAAAGATGCGGGGCTCGACGTGAGCGACCGCATCGCGCTGAGTCTCGGCTCTGACGACGAGATGACCCGCGCAGCGATTGCGGCGCACGAAGCGCTCATCGGCTCAGAGACGCTCGCCACCTCGATCGACGTCGGCCCGGCCGGCGAGGGTGAGGCGACGGCGGTCGGCGAGGGAGCATCCGTGACCGTGAGCGTGGTGCGCGCATGACGCCCGCCGACCGCAGCGCCGACGACCGTGCGGCCGCCGAGGCGGTGCACGCCGAACTGCTCGCGCGCATTGGCGAGGCGACCCCGCAACCGCGGCTCGAGCCGACCCGTCGGGCGGCCGAGTTGCTGGGCGACCCGCACCGCAGCTTCGCCATCGTGCACGTCACGGGCACGAACGGCAAGACGTCGACGGCCCGCATGATCGAGAGCATTCTGCGCGCCTACGGGCTGCGCACGGGCCTGCTGACGAGTCCGCACCTCATGCGGCTCAACGAGCGCATCGTCATCGACGGCGAACCCATCAGCGACCGCATGCTCGCCGACACGTGGGGCGACATCGCGCCCTACCTGCTCATGGTTGATGCTGAACAAGCGGCGAACGGCGAGGCACCCCTGAGCAACTTCGAGGCGCTCACCCTGCTGGCCTTCGCGGCCTTCGCTGACTCGCCGGTCGATGTCGCGATTCTCGAAGTGGGTATGGGCGGCGAATGGGATTCGACGAACATTGCCGACGGCGACGTCGCCGTGCTTACGCCCATCGCGCTCGACCACGAGAAGTTTCTCGGCAGCACCGTCGGCGAGATCGCGCGCACGAAGGCCGGCATCATCAAGCCGGCGTCCACGGTGGTCTCGGCCCTGCAGCAGCCGGAGGCGATGGACGAGATTCTCACCGCCTCGGAGCGCGACGAGGCCGAGCTCGTCTGCGAGGGCGTCGGCTTCGCACTGACGGATGCCCGCCTCGCGGTCGGCGGACAACTCATCGACGTGCGCGGCAGGGCGGGGGAGTACACCGAGCTCTTCGTGCCGCTCTTCGGCCTGCATCAGGCGCAGAATGCGGCCGTCGCCATCGCGGCCGTCGAGTCGTTTCTGGGCAACGGCACCCAGCGACTCACCGACGAGGTGCTCGCCGAGGGCCTCGGCACCGTCACGAGCCCGGGGCGCCTGCAGCTCATCGGCATCGATCCGAGCGTGCTCATCGACGCCGCGCACAACCCGCACGGCGCCGAGGCCCTTGCCAACGCCATGCTCGGCTCGTTCGCGTTCGAGTCGGTCACGGCTATCGTCGGAGTGCTCGACGACAAAGACGCCCGCGGCATCATCGAGGCGCTCGACCCGGTCGTCGACCGCTTCATCGTGAGTAGCAGCGGCACCGCGCGCTCGCTGCACGCCGACGAGCTTGCCGAGACCGTCGCGTCGATCGCGGGCGCCGACCGAGTGCAGGTCGAGCCGAGCCTCGCCACCGCGATCGACCTCGCGCGGCAGGACGCCGGCCCCAACGACGCCGTGCTCATCACGGGCTCGGTGACTATGGCCGGTCAGGCGATGCTCATCGCGGCAGAGCAGAATTGGGCATTGTGAGCGACGCACCCTCGACCCTCGACAGCGACGAGCCCCAGCCCGGCTCGAGACGCCCGCGGCGCGAGCGCAGCGCGACCGAGTCGTTGCTGAGCATCACGCTCGGCATGGAGATCGTGGCCGTCGGCTTCGGCACGCTCGCCATCAACGGACTTGGCGTGCTGCCTTCGTCGACCGTCTTTCTCGGCGGCGTCGTTCTCGTGCTGCTGCTGATCGTCGCGATGCGGGTCGTGCGCTACCGCTGGGGCGTGTGGTTCGGGTCTGCGCTGCAGGTTCTGTTGCTCGCCACGGGGTTCATCGAAGTGCTCGCCTCGGTCACCGCCGCCGTGTTCGTCGCCTTCTGGATCTACTGCGCCGTCAAGGGGCACCAGCTCGATGCCGCGAAGGCCGCCTACTTCTCATCATCCGACTCGACCGATCAGGAGACCGCATGACCACCACCGTTGAAGAGACCCTCGTACTGATCAAGCCCGATGGCGTCGCCCGCAATCTGACCGGAGAGATTCTGCGCCGGATCGAGGCGAAGGGCTACCAGCTCGTCGACCTCAAGCTCGTGCAGCCCGATCGCGACCTGCTCGCCGCGCACTACGCCGAGCACGCGGGCAAGCCCTTTTACGAGCCGCTCGTCGAGTTCATGGAGTCGGGCCCCGTCGTCGCCGCGCGCGTCGCGGGCAACCGCGTCATCGAGGGCTTCCGCTCTCTTGCCGGCACGACCGACCCCACGACGGCCGCGCCCGGCACGATTCGCGGCGATCTCGGTCGCGACTGGGGCCTGAAGGTGCAGCAGAACCTCGTGCACGGCTCTGACTCGCCCGAGTCTGCCGCGCGCGAGCTCGCACTCTGGTTCGACTAGGGCGCTGACCTGCGGGGCGTCATCAGCCCAGCAGCAGCGAGATGAGCGTCGGAAACTGCACGACGATCATGACGGCAATGGTCACGATCGTCGCCAGAATCGGCACCCAGACGAACGGCAGCACCGTTGCCCCGAACGCGCGTGCGCGCGGGCTGTCGACGAGCACGCCGGCGGCGAGCGACCAGGTCAGCAACACCCAGAACATCGGAATCACCATGACCCAGACGAGCATGCACCACGGGCACAGCACGCCGATCTGAAAGAGCGCCTGGTCGACGAGCCACAGCACGAAGACGAACGCACCCGTTACGCCGACCATGAAGCTCCACCAGAACCAGCGGGCGAAGCGCGCGCCGGCGAGCAGTGCGACCCCGACGGCGATGGGGGCGACGAGACCGGCGACGCCCAGCAGCGGGTTCGGAAAACCCAACAGCGAGGCCTGCCACGTGTCCATGATCTCGCCGCACGAGACAAGTGGGTTGATGTCGCAGTTGAGCACGTACTCCGGATCGAGCAGTGACCGCACTCGCTCGATCATGAGCGACATCGCGCCGTACCACCCCACAGCCCCCGTGACGATGAGCGCGAGGGCAAGGCCGAGCGGTCGGCGAGCATCCGCAGCGGGGTGAAGGGCGGGCGCAGTCGAGAGAGTCACCCCCCGATTATGGCCGCAGCGGGCGAGCCGCACCCGAGTCGAACGTCCCGAGTCGCCGAGTCCGTGCGATAATGAGGCGCAGTCGTCGCCAGCCGCGCTCGCGACGACCGCCAAACAAGCTTTCCGGGCATGACCGGACCAGTATTGCGGCACCGATTGCCGCGACCGCGGGGAATAGCCAGTTTCCTCAGCCGCACCGTGGTGACAGGGCGAATGCGGCAGCAGTGGCCGCGTCGTGACAGGACGCTCCAGCGCCGGACCCGAGTCGGGGGCGCACGCTGCGACAACCAAAGATTTCGGCGAGAGAGAGTCTCTCTCGCCCCCAATGTCACCGTACGGGCGCGGCTCGAGCGGTTGAGGAGTGCACCAGCGATGGTGAGTGACGACAACACGAACGACGACACGACGGCACCCAAGAAGCGCACGCGACTCTTCGGCAAGGCCACCCCGAAGAAGGCCAGCGAGCACGCCGGCCAGGGCGAGCCCGGCTTCGATGACGGGCCGCTCGCCGAGCCGCTCGCTGAGCCGGTGACGGATGCTGCTGCCGAGGCCGCCCCGCCCGCCGAGCCGGAGGCGACCGCCAGCCCCGTCGCGAAGACCCCAGCACGGCGATCAACGTCGAAGAAGGCCGCAGAGACGCCCGAGCTCGAGGCCGAGTCGACGCAGAAGCCGGCCGCGCTGGCCGAGCAGCCGACGGCGCCGACCGAGCCCGCGTTCCCCGAGCTCAAGCCCGAGTCGACCACCTCGCTGCTGTTCTTCGCCCCTCCTGTTGCCGCGCTGCCCGCGCGTGCGGTCGAGCGCGACGACGAGTTCGACGACGCGGAGGGCACGAGTCGTCGCCGGTCGCGCACGCGCCGCACGCGAGGCGGAGCATCCGGAGACGGCGACGGATCGCGCCCCGACACTCAACGCGACGGCCAGCAGGGCGGCAGCCAGCGCGGACGCCGCGCGCCCGAGCCGATCACCGAGCCGCAGCGCATCAAGGGCTCGACCCG
>DIUS01000138.1:0-1731 GCA_002423075.1 Microbacteriaceae bacterium UBA6152 | reverse complement strand
AAGACGGCGTGCTCGTCGAGCACTACGTGGCGCGCTCGCAAGAATCGAGCCTCATCGGCAACGTCTACCTCGGCAAGGTGCAGAACGTGCTGCCGAGCATGGAGGCTGCCTTCGTCGACATCGGTCGAGGCCGCAACGCCGTGCTCTACTCGGGCGAGGTCGATTGGGATTCCGCCGCGCTCGACAGCGACGGCAAGACGCAGCCGCGCCGCATCGAGCTCGCCCTCAAGCCCGGCGACAAGGTGCTCGNNCGAAAGACCCGATCGGCCACAAGGGCGCCCGCCTGACCAGTCAGGTGAGCCTGCCGGGCCGCTACCTCGTCTACGTGCCGAACGGCTCGATGAGCGGCATCAGCCGCAAGCTGCCCGACACCGAGCGCGCGCGCCTCAAGAAGATTCTGAAAGACGTGCTGCCCGAGAACGTGGGCGTCATCGTGCGTACCGCGGCCGAGGGTGCGACCGAAGAGCAGCTCACGCTCGACGTGCAGCGTCTCACGAGCCAGTGGGCCGACATCAGCCAGCAGCTCGAGAACACGCCGGCGCCGGCCCTGCTGCACAGCGAGCCCGACCTGCTCATCAAGATCATTCGCGACGTCTTCAACGAAGACTTCCGCTCACTCGTCATCAGCGGCAGCGACGCGCAGCAGACCATCGAGTCGTACTTGCGCGGCGTCGCGCCCGATCTGCTCGACCGCGTGCAGAAGCACGAAGGGGACCACGACCCGTTCGACGAGTACCGCATCAGCGAGCAGATCGAGAAGGCGCTCGACCGCAAGGTCTGGCTGCCCTCGGGCGGTTCGCTCATCATCGACCGCACCGAGGCGATGACGGTCGTCGACGTCAACACCGGCAAGTTCGTCGGTTCGGGCGGCAACCTCGAAGAGACCGTCACGAAGAACAACCTCGAAGCGGCCGAAGAGCTCGTGCGCCAACTGCGTCTGCGCGACATCGGCGGCATCATCGTCGTCGACTTCATCGACATGGTGCTCGAATCGAACCGCGACCTCGTGCTGCGCCGCCTCATGGAGTGCTTGAGCCGCGACCGCACGAAGCACCAGGTGGCTGAGGTCACGAGCCTCGGCCTCGTGCAGATGACGCGCAAGCGCCTCGGCCTCGGCTTGCTCGAGACCTTCAGCGAGGCGTGCGAGGTGTGCGCCGGCCGCGGCGTCATCGTGCACCACGAGCCCATCACGAAGCACCGCTCGTCGAACGACGCAGCGTCGAACGGTGGCGGCAACAACCGTCGTCGCGGTAGCGGCGCCAACGTGAGCGGAAACGGCAACCAGCGCGGCGGCGCGGCCCCCAAATCGGGCCCCTCGGCGGGCACGCACGCCATCACCGACGACGTGAGCCGCGCGCTCGCTCAAATCGCGGCGAAGACAGTGCACTCGACGGCGACGGGTGCGATCACTCTGCCGACGGCGACGGATGCTGCCGCCGAGCCCGCGACGGCCCCCGCCGAGGCGCCGGAGGTCGAGATGGTCGACCTGCTCGACCTGCCCGTCGCGAGCAAGCCCGCGCGCGTGCGCGCGTCGCTCGACACGAAGTCGGCCGACGAGCTGCTCGGCTCGGTGCTCGAGTCGTTGCCCGAGCCGCCGGCTCCCGGAACGCGCAAGCGCGCCTCGCGTCGAGTCTCGAGCGGCACGATCACGACGCAGGGCGCTACCGAGCAGAACTGAGCCACCCGTCGGTCAGGTGCGCGCGCTTGCTAGGAGACCGCTGAACAATTCGG
>DIUS01000061.1 GCA_002423075.1 Microbacteriaceae bacterium UBA6152 | reverse complement strand
CGTGCTCGAGCTCGACACGACGTCTCCCGTGAAGAGGTTCGACTGACCGAGGAACTTCGCGACGAAGGTCGTGTGCGGCAGTTCGTAGAGCTCTTGCGGGGCGCCCATCTGCTCGATGCGGCCCTTGTTCATGACTGCGACGGTGTCGGCCATGGTCATGGCCTCTTCTTGGTCGTGGGTCACGTGCAGGAAGGTCAGGCCGACCTCGCTCTGGATGTCTTTGAGTTCGACCTGCATCTGACGCCGCAGCTTGAGGTCGAGGGCCCCGAGCGGCTCATCGAGCAGCAGCAACGCGGGTCGGTTGACCACGGCGCGCGCCAGTGCGACACGCTGCTGCTGCCCGCCGGAGAGTTGCCCCGGCTTGCGAGTGGCGAGGTGATCGAGCTCGACGAGCGTGAGCGCCTCGTGCGCGAGCAGCTCGGCATTCTTGATGCCCCGTCGGCGCAACCCGAATGCGACGTTCTCGAGAATCGTCATATGCGGGAAGAGCGCGTAGCTCTGGAACACTGTATTCACCGGCCGCTGAAACGCCTTCGTCGCCGTGACGTCTTTGCCGCCGATGAGGATTCGGCCCGCCGTGGGCTCTTCCAGACCGGCGATGAGCCGCAGGGTGGTCGTCTTGCCGCACCCGGAGGGCCCCAGCAAAGCAAAGAACGAACCGGCCGGAATGGTCAGGTCGAGTTCTTCGATCGCCGTGAAGCCCGGGAATCGCTTGGTGATGCCGACCAACTCGAGGTCGGCACCTGCTTCAGCGAAACCCCTCTGCGGAACATCGTTGTTCGTCACCTCGGTGGATCTCCTTCTGGTGCGGTGGGATCAGGCGCCGAGCAGGATCGCCTGGAAGGCGGCCTGGTACTCGTTCTCCTCCTGCGCAGTGAGACCGCGGAAGATCTTCGACTGCGCGAGGGTCTCGTCGTTCGGGAAGATCAACTGGTTGTCCGCGAGCTCGGGGTCGATGGCCACGGCGGCCTCCTGCGCACCGGCGACGGGAGTGATGTAGTTCACCCACGCGGCAACCTCGGCAGCGACCTCGGGCTCGTAGTAGTAGTTGATGAGCGTCTCGGCGTTCGTCTTGCGCGGCGAGCCGATCGGGATGAGGAAGTTGTCGTTCCAGAGCGTGGCGCCGCCCTCGGGCAGCAGAAACTTCCACTTCTCGTAGCCGGCCTCGAAGTTCAGCACCGTGATGTCACCCGACCAGCAGATCGCGGCGAGCGTGTCTTCGTTGACGAGATCCTCGGTGTAGGCGTTGCCGCGCACGTTGCGGATCTGGCCCGACTCGACCTGCGTGCGGAAGATGTCGAGCGCCGCGTTGAATTCGTCGGCGGTGAAGTCGCCTGAGATGTCGACACCGTTCTCGAGCATGATGACGCCGATCGTGTCGCGCATCTCGGAGAGCACGCCGACGCGGCCCGCGAGGTCGGGACGCCACAGGTCGCTCACCGACCGCACCTCGGTCGTCGCCTCGACGTTGTAGCAGATGCCGGCGAAGCCGCCCTGCCACGGCAGCGAGTGCACGCGGCCCGGGTCGAACGCCGGGTTCTGCAGGCTCGGCACAAGGTTGGCGGCGTTCGGAATGTTGTCTTTGTTGAGCTCTTGCGTGTAGCCGAGCTGAATCCAACGGTTCACCATCCAGTCGGTGAGACACACGGTGTCGGCACCGATGTCTTGACCGAGGGCGAGCTGGTCGCGCACCGTGGCGAAGTACGAGTTGTTGTCGTCAACCGTGACGAGATAGTTGACGTCAATACCGAATTGCTCTTGAAAGGCGAGCAACGTGGGGTAGTTTCCGTCGTCGTCCTCATCAATGTAGAACGGCCAGTTGGCCCAGTTGAGGGTGGGGTCGTTCGCCGAGTTGTCTTCTGCAGGACCCGCGGGTGCGGCATCTGTCGTGCAGGCGGCGAGCGCGAGCGCGGTCGCTCCGGCACCGGTACCGGCGAGCATCGTGCGACGGCTCACCTGCGCGCGCTTCGCTTGCGCGATGAGGCTGCGGATCATCGGGTCTTCGGGAAGAGGTCGGTTCATGGCGGTCTCCTTCTTGCGATTGCCGGTACGACGGTGTCCGATACCGCGCGGTGACGGTGGGTCGATACTGTCATACGCCTCGTCGTGCTCGCACCCCTGAAGGCCCGATTCGTCGATTCTGAAACACAAATGTCACGAAATCAGCACTTCCAGGTAAAGAACGGTGCGGAATCCATCGCTTCGGCGCGCTACGCTGATCGAGCAACGCAGCGCGGCGGTGCCTCTTCTCCGGCGCGCATTCACCGCGAGGAGACACCATGAGAATCGCCGTTCCGGCCGAGGTCAAGAACAACGAGTACCGCGTCGCCATCACACCCGCTGGTGTGCACGACCTGGTGAGCCACGGCCACGAGGTGCTCGTGCAGGCAGGCGCCGGCACAGGCTCGTCAATCACCGACGCCGACTACGCCGCACAGGGTGCTCGCATCGTGCCCGACGCCGCGACGGTTTGGGCCGAGGCCGAGCTCTTGCTCAAGGTCAAGGAGCCCGTGGCCTCGGAGTACGAGCATTTCCGCGACGGACTCGTTCTGTTCACCTATCTGCACCTCGCCGCTGAGAAGGCACTCACCGAAGCGCTCCTCGCACGAGGGGTGACGGGCATCGCCTACGAGACCGTGCAGCTGCCGTCTCGCACCCTGCCTCTGCTCGCTCCGATGAGCGAGGTCGCCGGTCGCCTCGCCCCGATCGTCGGCGCCAACGCGATGCTGCGCCCCAACGGCGGCCCCGGTCTGCTGGTGCCGGGTGTTCCCGGCACTCACCCCGCGAACGTCGTCGTGCTCGGCGGCGGTGTCGCTGGCACCAACTCGGTCGCCATGGCGGTCGGCCTCGGCGCCGAAGTGACAGTGCTCGACACCAACATTCAGCGCCTGCGCGAGCTCGACGCCCTGTACAGCGGACGCATCCGCACGATCGCCTCGAACGGCTTCGAGATCGAGCGCGCCGCGATGCAGGCCGACCTGCTCATCGGCTCGGTGCTCATTCCTGGTGCGAAGGCGCCCAAGCTGATCAGCAACGAGCTCGTCTCACGCATGAAGCCGGGCAGTGTGCTCGTCGACATCGCCGTCGACCAAGGCGGATGCTTTGCTGATTCAAGGCCCACGACGCACGCCGAACCGACCTTCGAGGTGCACAACAGCATCTTCTACTGCGTCGCGAACATGCCGGGCGCGGTACCCGCAACGTCGACGTACGCGCTCACCAACGCGACCATGCCGTATGTGCGCGCGATCGCCAATCTCGGTTGGAAGGCCGCCCTCCGGACTGACGCCGCGCTCGCGCTCGGTCTCAACACCCACGCCGGCTCCGTCACCTACGAGCCAGTCGGTACAGCGCACGGTCTCGCCTCGGTGTCCCTCGCCTCGGTGCTCGAGTAGGACTCTCGACCTTGACGAGCGCTACTCCCTCAGACCGCGCCACCGGCGAGTGACGACGCCGCGCGGCTGATCGACCCGTGCGGCTCGGCAAGCCAGATCTCTGCGCGACCCGGGTCGATCGGCGGTAGTGGGTCGCGATAACCGAGCAAGCTGCGCACGTCGGCCGCGTCGCACTCGATGACGGCGATCGAAATCTGCGATCGCGCCGCGCTCAGCAGAGACCACGCCGACTGCCATTGCGCGGGCGTCGCGAGAAGGATGCGCGGCTGGAGGGCAATGGTGCGGTCGGGCGGAGCGGTCGACGCGACTGCGGCCGAGACATCGAGGACGACCTGATGCGGAAGCTGCGCGGCCGCGATGCGCCGTGCCACGTCATCGACGCGCGACGCGATGATGATCGCGTCGCGATCAGGGTCAGGATGCCATGTCGGTGCCGGCGCCGCGAGAGCAGCGGGCAACGGTGAGGCCGGCTCGATGACCTGTAGCTGAAGGTCGCGCCACCACCCTCGCCCGGCCGGTGCGCGGCGATCGAAGAGGCCGCGCGGTGCGCCCGACAGCGCGTGCTCGTCGGCATCAGCGCAGCGCAACTGCACGCGGCTTTCAAAGCGTCCGACGAGCACCGAGCTGCCGGCACTCGCTGACGAGGCAGACGCCGCCGCGGCGCCTCCCACCGCGCGCACCGCTCGTACTGCCGAATCCCATCGGGCCAGCAGCTCGGTCGAACGGTCGCCTGCTGAGGCCATCAGCAGGTCAAGACCGTCGCAGAGCAGCAGAGTCGCCGCTGCCGGGCGTGCGGAGAGCTGCTCGAGCACCTCCCATGCCTCGGGAAGTGTCGCGGGCAGCACGACGCATGATGCGTGGTCACCGACTCGTGCCGCGAGCACAGCAAGCAGGGTCGACCGGCCGCTGCTCGATGCGCCGAACACGACGAGGCATCCGTCGCGGGGAGGGCACCACTGGGCTCGGTACCGCGTGCGTTCATCCGGATCATCGAGCACTCCGAAAGTGATGCTGTCGATCTGTGGACGCGGCGATGTACGTGCGCCGACAGGCCGTTTGCTCGGCGGAAGGTCATCGACGCCGAGCCGCTCGGGTAGCGGTGGGCACCATGTGCTGCCGCCCGCCTCGTGAGCGCTCCACCGTTCGAGCACCCGGTCGATGTCGTCGTCGTCGATCACGGCCACCTGGAGGGGATGGGTGCCGTTCTCGCCGACCAGCATCGCTCGACCCGGCGGCACAGCGATGAGCTCGTGCGCTCGATCACCGACGATGCCGCCGGACGCGGCGTCGGTGACCCGGAACGAGAGCCTGACGGGGCAATTGGCCGCGATGGCGTCGCGCACGACGCTCGCCGGGTGCTGCGTGCACAGCACCAGGTGTACACCGAGCGAACGGCCTCGGGCTGCGATGTCGGCGAACACGCCGTGTAGCTCAGGGAAGGTCGTCATCAGAGTGGCGAACTCGTCGACGAGCACGAGCAGTCGAGGTAGCAGATCGGGTTGCTCGCGAAGATCGCGCGCGCCGGCCTCGGTCAGGGTTCGTTCACGATGCCGCAGCTCAGCACGCAGCGAGCGCATCGCCCGCTGTGCGACGACCGGGTCGAGATCGGTGACAAGACCGATGCAGTGGGGCAGCTCGGTCAACCGGGCGAAGGTGGCGCCGCCCTTGAAGTCGATAAAGAGAAGCTGGGCCGCTCTCGGAGGCTGCGCGGCGGCCCAGCCGAGCGCGAGTGCCCGCAGCAGCTCGCTCTTACCGCTGCCGGTCGTGCCGCCGACGAGCGCATGCGGACCAGAACCGATGAGGTCGATCGCCACGACCCCCGACTCTCCGACGCCGATCGGCACGCCGAGAAGACTGCTCGCCGCGTCAGCGTGCCGCGCGAGGGTGCCCCACTCGACGACCGTCGGCAGTGAGGCCTCAGGCTCGGCCGATGCTCGAGCCACCTCGAGCTGACGCTCGGTCACGAACTCCGGTCTCACCCTGCGCACTGGGCCGCCTGCCTCGCGAACCTCGACAGCGCTGGCTGACAGCACGGTGATGCTGGAGGCACCGACAGGAGGGCGGACCGACGACTCGGCCTCATCGCCGGGTGTCACGCGGTGCAGGGTGACCCCCGGCTCGTGCTGCAGTCGGCGCGCCAGCGCGTCGGCGGCCAGACCGGTGCCGTCGAGCACGATATGCCCTCGCGCGATCAGGGCAGGCAGCTCGGGGTTCTGCTGCGCTCGCGCGAGCATCCGCTGCAGACGCCGATCGTCATCGGAGTCGCCCACGCGACGCGAGGCCTCGATCGCGATCGAGCTGCCGCCGGGCGCCGTGCCGATGCGCAGCGCCACCGTCGCGCCGCCGTCGGCGAGCGACCGGGGTGGATGCGGAGTGCTGCGCTCTGCGTCTCGCCGCTCCAGCGCGTGGGCATGATCGATCGCCTTCTCGAAGAGTGCGCACTCGCGATCGAACCGCTCGGCTTCTGCCCGGCGATGGCGGCGAGCCGATCGCCGGCCATCGATGACCCCGGCGACGGCGACGACGGGACCCAGCGCTGCGAAGAGCAGCATGAACGGTGAGGCGAGCACCGTGCCGATCACGACGGCTGCGATCATGGGCGCGACCACGGCGACTACGGGGAAGGCAGTTGTGCTGGGCGGGCGAGGGGGCTCGGGCATCGGCGGCAAGGACATCGTGCCTCCATGACACCCTACGGCGAGGCCCTTCCCAGCAGGACAGTCGAAGACGTGCCGAGACCGGCCGAGATCGGGTGTGGGGAGGAGCCGCTAATGGAGCAGAACGTGCTGGTCGCCCAGATCGACTCGGGTTCCACGCGCGACCGGATACCGCCGCCCCGGCACGCACGGCCGCGGCTCAGCACCCGGTTCACGGATCACTGTGCCGTTGCCGGAGTGCCGATCGCAGACCCAGAACACGCCGTCGGTCTGGCCGAACTCGAGATGCGTCTTCGAAACCGAGCGTCCCGGATCGACGATCGTCACCAGGTGATCGACGACTTCACCCGGCTCGGGCCGCGGGTTGCGACCCGCGAGCCCCGAGCCGATGACGGTGTAGCTCTCGCCCGTGCTGAACTGCAACACGAACCGCTCGGTTGCGCCGGCATGGGGAGCTGCAGCGGTGCTGTCGAGCGCCAGCTGGTGGCCGCATGCGGCGCAGAAGAGATCCTCCGGTTCTGCGGGCGTGCCGCACGCGGTGCACACGANNCGACGCGCGCGCTGACGGGCGCTTCGGGTCTCCCCTCGACCGGGGGCACAACGGATCGCGCCGAGACCGATCGTCCGCATTCGCCGCAGAACATGGCGATGGGCGGCAGATCGGCACCGCAGTGCTGGCAGTTCATGCCCTCCGACCCCCCGTCGACGCTGGCGTCGCCCCAGAATACCGACGCAGCGACGCAGGCGAGATCGCGGCCCGCCAGCGGTCGCGTCGCGAGCGGCCGTCGGCGAGGGATGCCCGCACCGCGTCGGCCGCGAGCCACACTCGATCGGCTTCTGAGCTCGTGGGCTCTTCTGGGGCGTACACCGCTCGGTCGGCCACGCGGGCGAGCACGAGCGCCTGAGGCCGTTCGAGCACCGTCGCGAGCTCTGAGCGGGTCGCCGCGGGGGGCAGCTCAACTCCGAAGTCACGCGCCTCATCGATGAGTTCGCGCCAACCACCCAGAATGCGCGCGGTGGGGTCTGCCGCCGTGCGGCGACGTCGACGTCGACGCAGCTTGGCTGCGGCGACTCCGAGCATGGGCGAAGCGATGAGGCCAGCGACGAGCAACACCCAGCCGAGCACCGCGATGACGGCGAGCACCGCCTGCCAGAACGGATCGATCGCAGGGTTGTCGGCCTGCTCGATCTCAGGCGGCGCGAGCTCGTCGAGGGCCGGCGGGTCGTCGATCGGAGGCTGCGGCGCATTCTGCGGTCGCGAGACCGGAATCGGATCTTCCGGCTCGATAGGCGGAAGCTCTCGGCGCTCTGGAACAACATCGACGGGCACCCAGCCGGACGACCCGGTCGAGATCTCGACCCAGGCGGTACGGTCACCTTCGAGCACCGTTACTTCTTCGCCACTCTCGAGCGGCCCGAAGCCGAGCACGACGCGCGAAGGGAAGCCGAGCTCGCGCGCGATGAGCGCGGCGGCCGCGGCGTATTGCTCGGCATCGCCGATCATCGGCCGCTGAGTGAAGAGCTCGTCGAGACGTTCGACCGAATGCCCAGAACGGCTCGGCGCCTCATCGTCAGCGACGCCATGGCTGAGGTAGCCGTCGCGCTGCAGGGCGGCGACCGCACGCTGCAGGCGAGCACCGGCCGTCTGGTCGACAGGGGCGACGGCATCGAGCCACTCGCGCAGCGACTCTGGAATTGCGACGATGCCGGGCACCTCTGCATCACCGGGCACAGCCGTCGAGAGCGTCACGGGCGCGCTGTCGGTCGCGAGCGACTCGAGCGTGTAGGCGAGACCTGTGTCTGCTCCGCCGACGAGAGCAGCAGTATTGGTCACGGCGTTGTACACGAACTGATCGCGCACGTCGGCGGCGTCATCGCCCGCGAACTCGATCGCGCCGAACTCGCCGACGAGTGGCAGCCAGACACCGGTCGATCTCTCGAGTCGAATCGACACTCGCACCCGCTGACCGTCGATGCCGGCGAGGTCGCGCTGCGTCGGAATGCGCACAAACCGGCCAGACGCGCTATCGACCCTGTCGCTGCCGACCGCGAACACGACCCCGTCGTAGCTGTCGAGCACGGCAAGCCGCACGCGACTGCCCGACGGGGCGCCCGCAATGGTCACAGCCGGCGCCTCAACGACCTCGTCGGCGAATGACGCGCGGTAGGCGGCGAGCGGGCTGGGCTGCTTGAGCGGGTCGAACGGGCGCTCGACGATCGTGCGCAGCACCGTGCGCTCCCCCGCCGGCGGCAGGAGCGCGACGGCTCCAGCGCCCGCCCCGCCCGCGACGAGCACGAGGGCGAGGGCGGTGGCGATCGCTCGAACCCCTGCCCACCGAGAGTCGGCGGTTGCCGCAGCCGCGCCGAGGGAGGCACGACGTCGATGCCGTCTCCAGACGGCCATCCACAGCAGTAGCACCGCGGCCAGAGAGATCGCGGTCGAGATCGGCAGTGCGACCCGCTCGGCCCCCAGACCGATCGCGAGCGGCAGCGCTGCCAGCGGTACGGCAGCCGCGAGCTCGCCCACCCCGGTGCGCAGCGCAATCGAGAGCGTGACGAGCGGCCCCGCCAGCAGGATCACGAGAGCGGGGACCAGCAGGGCCTGATAGTTGCCGACGGGCAGATCGATCGTGACGAGCTGACGCCAGCCGAGCGCGACCCCGGCCACAAGGTCGAGCAGACCCTGCGGTTCAGGCAGCACGCCGTAGACGGTGCGCGACGGCACGGCGAGCGGAACTCCGACCACGATGAAGGCCGCGCTGGCGGCCAGGATGACGCCCGACGCCGGCCACCGCCCGAGCGTCGAGACCAGACCGAGCGTCACCGCGATCGCGAGGGCGACGACCGCGAGAACCACGAAGGAGGGGTCGCGATAGATCGGCCAGAGCACTGCCGCGATCACACTCCACGCCGCGATCGTGAAGACCGTCGCCGAGACGAGAACGGAGGTGCGTGGCGTCGGACGACGCGGTGCCGGTCGCGGCGCCGCGCGCTGGGGTGCGGATGCTCGCATCATGACTCGCCGCCCCGCATCGCTCGACGAAGATCGGTGAGCGAGCCGATCGTGACGACCGTGAAGGTGCCGAGCCGACGTCGACCGGGCACGCGCTCGGGGTCGCACTGCAGCACGACGACCTCGACCGCCGGCGGAAAGCCGGCGGCGGCCGTGCGCAGGCGGGCAGGGGTCACCGTGGAGCCCACGACGAGAAACGCGACCGAGACGCCCCTCGTTCCCTCGCCAGCGAGCCGCGCCACGTCGAGGATTCCCAATGCCGCCGGGCCGTGCTCGACGAGCGCCAGATCGTCGAGCAATCGAGTCGGGGTCAGGGTCGAGAGCGGCCGCAGAGCGACCACGGCGCGCTTGGCGAAGTCGGGCGTGATGGCGCTCACGACAACCGACACCTCGCGAGCATCTCGAATCGCCCGAGCGCCGAGGCTCGCGGTGATACTCACGGCGAGCTCGAACTCCGCGTCAGACCCGAAATCGATGCTCGCGATGCTCTGTGCGACCACCAGGTGGCTGCGTCGAGTCTCCTCGAACTGACGCACCATGAGGGCACCGGTCTTCGCAGTCGACTTCCAATGGATATGGCGACGGTCATCGCCGGGCACGTATTCGCGCAAGGCGTGGAAGGCCAGATCGCTCGGAGTCAGGTCGCGCCTCGGCTGCCCTTCGAGGTCGCGCACGAGGCCGCTCGACGTCGACGGAATGTCGATCGTGCGGGGATGCACGATGATATCGAGCCGTTCGGTCCAGATCAGCTCCCGACGCACGAGACCGATCGGGTCGGCTCGCAGGGTGCGCACCGGTCCGAGACTCACGCGGCCGCGGCGCTGCGTGGGAACCGCGAGCTCGTGTTCGACCACGTGGCCGGGCGCGAGACCCTGCACGCTCACGGGCACGATGGTGGCGCCAACCGGCACGTCAATCACCTGAGCGAACGAGCGTCGAACGGTCGGGTTCGTCACCCTCAGCACGGCCGACGCGGCATCGCCGACAGCGACCCGACTGGGCGGCGGGCTCAGCTCGATCGCGAGGCGCACGCGGCCCACAAGGTAAAGCGCCGCGACGACCGCGAGCGTTGCGCCGATGGTTCCGAGCACGATGAGCTCAACCCAGCCCCAGGCGTATCCGACCATGAGAAGCAGCGGAACCAGCACCGCGACCGTCCAGCCGAGTGGGGTGATGACTGATGAGGCAGCGCGAGCGGCCGAGGCGAGTGCAGCTCGCACCGTGCGCAGGGCACGCACGACGACGACGACGAGATCAGCGGCGACCCCCGTGCGCTCGCCGACGATGCGCGTGCGCGCCGTCGTGACCGTCGAGGCGAGCGTCGATTCGTCTGGCGCTCTGCGATGCCGCTCACCCGATGTCGTGCGAGGAGCGCGGCCAGAAACCGGTGTCGTCACACGGCGACCCGATCGCTCGGCGGGGGCGTCTCGACAAGCACCTGGGCGATGACGGCACCGGGGGTCACGCCCTCAAACTCCGACTCGGGATCGAGCCCGAGGCGGTGCGCGAGCACGGGCTCCGCGAGCGCCTTCACGTCGTCGGGAACCACGTAGTGCCGGCCGTTGATGGCGGCGAAGGTCTTGGAGCATCGGATGAGCGCGAGCGCCCCGCGCACGCTCGCGCCGAGCCGCACATCGGCGTTCGTGCGCGTGGCCTCGACCAGCCGAGCGACATAGTCGGTGATCACAGGGTCGACGTGCACGGTGCGGGCGACCCCGATCATGTCGCGCACGGTGTCGAGGTCGACGACCGGCTCGACGACCTCGGCGCGCGGTCCGCCCGCGCCGTCGAGAATGCGCACGGTGGCAGCGTGGTCGGGGTAGCCGATCGCGGTTTTCATGAGGAAGCGGTCGAGCTGGGCCTCGGGCAAGCGGTAGGTGCCCGCCTGCTCGATCGGATTCTGGGTCGCGATCACGAGGAACGGAGCCGTGACGGTATGCGTGACGCCGTCGATCGTGACGTGCCCCTCTTCCATGACCTCGAGCAGGGCCGACTGGGTCTTGGGGCTCGCGCGGTTGATCTCGTCGGCGAGCACGATCGTGGCGAAGACGGGCCCGGCGTGGAACTCGAACTCGCCGCTGCGTTGGTCGTACACCGTCATGCCCGTGATGTCGCCGGGCAGCAGGTCGGGCGTGAACTGCACACGCGTCGTCGTACCCCGGATGCTCTGCGCCAGTGCGCGCGCCATCGACGTCTTGCCCGTTCCCGGCACGTCTTCGAGCAGCAGGTGCCCTTCGCTCAGCAGGGCGGTGAGGCCGAGCCTGATGACGTACTCCTTGCCCAGCACGACCTGCTCGACGTTCGAGACGATGCGGTCGACGACTCCGGCGAACCACGTCGCCTGCTCGGGGGTCATGGTCATGGTCGATACTCCCGTGTGTAGGTGAGTGAGCCGACGGTCACGGTGATGACCAATCGGGGGTCGTCGGGCGGGGCTGCTGCGATGATGCACGGTGAGGTGGCGGGATCCCCCTGCACGGTGCCGCCGAGGCACTCGTAGCTGACGCTCGAGTAGGCGGCAGCATCCATCGGGGTCCAGGTGATCTCGACCATGCGCTCGTCGGGAGGTCCGCCCGTCTCGGTGATCATCACCGAGGGGTCGATGCGCACCGGAACTCCGACCCCGATCGGCGACGACCACGCCCCGCACAGCAGTTCTTCGTACTGCCGGCACCCGCGCACCTGGACGGCGAGATCGCGACCGTACTGCAACCCATCGGCCGTGAGCAGAGTCGGCAGCGCCGTGGGGGCCGCAACGCCACCGATCGGCGCGAGTGAGGCAGCGTCCACCAGCTGGTACTGCACGACATCGACCGGGTCTCCGCCCGCCGTCGAGACGCCCGTCAGCCTGACGTCCCATCGGCCCGTGTCGACCGCCTCAGGGCCGGTGGTCGTGATGCCCGAGACAGCGGTCGGCCGCGGTCGGGGTGTCGCCGTGACCTGAGCGCTCGCGGTGCAGCCCTGGCCGTTGTAGGCGTAGACGACGACGCGATAGGTCGTGTTGACCGCAAGGCCGTCGACCACTGTCGACGTCGACGTCGGTGCCAGCTGAGTGACGCCGGAGGGCGGTAAGTGAGCAGGCTCTCCCGACTCGACGCCTGTCACGGTGCAGGCAGGGGCCGTGCCGCTGCTGGAGATCCACAGGTAGTAGGCCGTGATCGACCGGCCGTTCGCGGCAAAGGCGCCATTCCACGAGACGCTCACGGAGTTGTCGCCCGAGCCCGATTCTGTGGTCGAGCCGAGCGCGCTCGGTGCCGTTAGCGAGAGAGGAGCGCCCGCTGGCACCCCCGAGGTGGTGGCAGCGTTCCAGGTGGTCAGCGGTTCGAAGGAGTCGTTGCGAGCGCTGACCGACACAGAGTACGAAGTGCCGTTGGCGAGCGCCCCGGCATCGACGACGTTGAGCCAGTAGACGGTTCCGACGGCGTCATCGGCCGCGACGGTCACGGTGCGTGCAACGCTGCCGACTGTGATGCGGTAGCTGCGGATGGGGCTCGCGGCACTGTCTTGGCCGGGCTTGCTCCAGCCGATGCGCAGCCCGCCGTCGAGCGGCGAGACCCCGACGATCGTCGGGGCGGGGGGAATGAGGTCGCTCCAGACCGCCTCGGCGAGCGCCGTGGGTGCCGACGGACCCTGCGCGTTGACAGCGATGACGCTCACCCGCACCCGGTTGTCGGGCCCATTGCCCGGGGTCGGCACGGTGCACGGCGAGGACGAGCACGACGTCGTGGTCGACGAGCCGTCGCTCACGCGCGTGACCGTGGCCTCGAACCGCTCGATCGGCGCGTTGTTCGATGCGCCGGGCGACCACACGATCGTGAGGCTGCGGTTCGCGTACGCCTGCACGCGCAATGACGAGACCGGGTCGGGCACGTCTTGCACCGAGATGCGCACGGCTCCCCACACCATGCGCTCGGAGTCGCCGGTCGCATCAGCCACCTGATACTCGAGATTCGTGTCGATCGGCGCGGCCGTCTCGCTAATCGTCGCGAGTAGCGTTTGACCGTCGGCGCTCGGCACGACGCTGACTCCCGCCGGCAGACTGTCCTGATCGATGCCACGCACGTCGACGACGCGCAGGGGCTGACCGGGGAACGGGTTGGTGGCCTGGTCGTTGTCGAGCACCCGGATGGTCGTCGACTGGCCGCGAGGCGCAATGACGGCGTCGGGCGCGGGTCGCGCAAGCGGGCGGGTCGACGGGACGACCGAGACCTGGATGCGACCCGCGGTGCCCTGCGCGGCGTCGTCGCGCACCCCGAGGGTGACGCCCGTCGTCGAGCCGCGCGGCGTGCTCGCCGGCACCCTGACCAGTAGCGACTGCCCCGCCAGTTCCACCTCGAGGCCCGGCGTGGGGCCGTCGATAATCGAGTAGGTGAGCTCGTCTACGTCGTCGGGGTACGGGTAGGCCGTGACGCGCACGAGGTCGAGAAGCCGTTCTTGCCCGGGCTCGAGCTCGAGCGTGGCGCCGATGAGCGCGGGCGGCTGGTTCTCACGAGGCGTCACGTCGATCGGCAGGACGATCGTCGCGACCCTCCCGTCAGGGTCATCGGCCGACTCTCCGTCGGTGACCTCGAAGGTGAGCGAGGCTGGCCCGAAGTAGAGGTCGGCTGAGGTGAAGCGCAGCGTGTCGTCGTCGACCACGAGTTCGTCGCCGTTCGACTGGGTAGCGCTCACGGTCGCAGAGTCGGTCAACCGCACCGGAGCACCCCCGACGGCGAGCACGTAGTCGTTGATATCGATCGTGACGGTCTCCTCACTGATCACCTCGATGCGCTCGGCACGCCGGTCGAGCTGAGGCAGCGCATCGTCGGTGCCCGGTACCCAAATGAACGCGGTCGAACGCACATCGGGATCAGCCGGGTGCACGACCTGGAAGGGGATGATCTGCCGTTTCTCGCCGACCGTGACGAGAACGCGACGGTCGGGCTGCACACTCGCCCCCGACTCGTAGCCCGGTACGAGCTGCAGCCCCAGCTCAGAGACATCGCCCTCGGCGAAGAAGACGCGGGCAAGCACATCGACGGCGATCTCGTCGCGGTCGAGGATGTCGGTGAGCGAGAGCACGGTATCGCGTGCGACAGGTGCCGAGAGCGGAGCATCCGGGCTGACAGTGACCGTGACGAACGCTTGCGATGCACCCGCGAACTCGTTCTCAATCGTATAGACGAGCCCGTACTGCCCCGGAGTGCTCGGCGGCGTCACGCGCACGAATTGACCGTCGACCACCTCGGCAACGACGGTATCGTCGCTGGCCTCGATTCCCGTGACCGTCAGCGCCGTGCCGTCGGGATCGGTGTCGTTCTCGAGCACCGGTACGAGCACGGTAAACCCCGGACGGATCAGCACTTGGTCGTCGTTCGCGACGGGGTTGCGCGCACCGTCAAGCCGGGGACTGATGCCGACGCGCACGAGGCCCGTCGACCGGGCACCGAGCGCGTCGACCACGGTGTACCGGAACTCGTCGGTGCCCGCCGCATAGCTGCCCGCCTGGTAGTCGATGAAGTCGAGGCCGGTCTCGACGACCGAGCCCTTCTGCGGGCTCGAGTCCTGCCCGATCACCTGCACCGAGTCTCCGTCGGGATCCATGCCGTCGACGGGAATCGCGATGCGCACGGTGTCTCCCGCGATCACCCGGGCTGTGACCGTGCGGGTGATGGGCGCCTGGTTCGTCGCCTCGTTGACCTCGCGCACGCTGATGCGCACCGTCGCCTGCGCACGCTCCTGCCCGAGCGGCCCGAGCACCTCGTACACCGCCGTGAAGTCTCCCGGCTGGTCGGGGGCGAGGTAGCGCAGGCGGTCGCCCGCGACAAAGAGCAGACCCGAATCTCCCGTGAGGCCCTGCACGAGCACGGGGTTGAGGGTGATCGGCTCGTCGTCGGGATGCTCGTCGTTCGCCAGCACCGGAATGCTCACCGCGTCGCCGACCCGCACCGTGATGGTGTCGTCGACCGCGACGGGAGGCTGCAGGCGATCGGGGCGTGGAATCTCGATCACGGTAATCGTGCCCGTCGACTCGGCGAGCCCGTTGCTGATGCGGTACTCGACCGACTGGGGGCCGATCAGGGGACGGCCGAGCGTGATGCGCACGTCGCGCTGATCGAGCACTTCTGCCCGCATGCCGCTCGCCGGCGAGAGGCCGACGATGCCCGTGACGACGAGCACGCCGCCGGCGGGATCGATATCGGCATTCGCGACAGCGATGGTCGCGCTGCTCAGCGTTCGCACGAAGAGCGTCTTTGGCACGGTGATCGGTGCTGAGCCCGCCTCGGGCGGAGCAGCGACGTCGACTCTGATGATGCCGGTCGCTGTTGTCGTACCGTCGGTCACCACGTATTCGAGGTAGTGGGTGCGCACCTCGAGACTCGAGAAGCGGAACACTCCGCGATCGAGGCTCGGGGTAATCGCCGCTCCGCTCTTCTCCGGCACCGCTGACAAGCGGATCGTGCCGTTGCCGCCCCGCACGTGCACGAGAGGCTCGATGCGCACCTCTTGACCGGCGTAGGCGAGCACGACGAACGGCTCGGCGATCAAGGGGGTCTGTCCAGCCGGGCGCACGGTCACAGCGAGCTCGCCAAGGCCCACGGCCGCGCCATCGCTGACGGTGAGCACGACCGTGCGCAGCTCGCCGACTCCTCCGCTCTCGGCAAAGGTGACGCGACCATCGGGCCGGAAGGTAGCGCGGTCGGGTGGCGCTACCGTGGCCTGTTCGAGATAGATGGGGTCACCGTCGGGATCGACCCAGTCGCCGAGCACTGCCGAGGTCGCGGTGCTGCCCTGCGCGACCGTGGTCTTGCTCACGCGGGCCTGCACGGGCGGGGAGTTCTCGCCAGCGCTGCGCACCGTGACCGTCACGATCGCCGTGTCCGACCCGCCGCGTCCGTCGGTAATCGTGTAAGCGAAGGCGATGCTGCCGGTCGCCGAGCTCTCGAGGGTGAGCTGCAGCAGTTGCCCGTCATCGATGACGTCAAGCCGGCCGACCCGCTCGTCGAGCCGATCGACCTCGCTGATCACGAGCACGTCGCCGTTCGGATCACTGTCGTTGAGCAGCACCGGTAGCGTGCTCGCTCGGCCCGGCCGAGCGCCGAAGTCGTCGTCGAGCGCCACGGGCGGCTGCTGGGTGCGCTCCAGCTCGGGCGGAGTGTCGAGCAAATCGACCTGCTGCTCGCGCTCATCCTCTTCATCGACGATGAGTTCATCCCAGTTGTCGATCAACCGGCCGTCATCCTGCACTGCCCATGCGGCGCCTGCGCCTCGATCGTTGAGCACGACCCTGTCGTCGCGAACGACGAGCACGAGCTCCCCCACGACCGGCACCTGATCGAGCACGAGCTGCTGCACGGTCGACCCGCACCGTCGCCATGCGACGCCGTCGGTCCAGGCCGCGAACGAGCACCCGTCGACGGTGACCGGGGGGGCCGGGCTCCCCTGGCGATCCGTGACGATCTCGTCGAGCGATCCGCTGTCGAGAGAGACCGACACGAGCCCGCCTCGGTGGGCGATGAGCAGCGCATCCGCATCGTCGCTCGGCTGGGCGAGCACGGGTGCCGCGCCGGGCGGAATGACGGGCGACAGGTCGACGATGCCTGCCTCGGTGTGAAGCAGCCGTGTCGCGACTTCGAGCACTGCCCAGCGACCCTGCGCGGCACTGACCTGCACGTCTGCGGTCTGAGGCAGATCGATCGACCACGTCTCGTCGACGCGATCAGCGCGATCGGGTGCGACTCGGTAGACCTCACCCAGACCTGGCGACACGGCGACAAGACCCAGGCGATCGGTCGTCGCGATCGCGCTGCGCGGCCCGAACTGAAAAGCGGCCACGGTCGCCGGATCGAAGGACTCGAAAGCCGGTCGCGGTGTGACCCAGGTTTCTCCGGTGCCAGCACTGTGCACGACGACGGAGGCCGCCGCGAGGGCGACCGTGGGCTCGTCCGGCGGCAGTGCGACCGACTCGATGACCTCGGATCGAGCCGTGTCGACTACCTCAGCCGTGGCGTTCGCCTCGTCAATGATGATCACATCGGTTCCTCGCTGCAACACGCTGAGTCGCGATCCTTCAGCAGGAATCACCGAATCGAGCATGCCGATCTGCACATTGGCTCTGCCGACCGCCTGGCGGTCTTCGTTGACCACCCAGACCGCTCCATCATTGAGATCGAGGCGCTGTGACTCGAAGCCGGCCGAGACGATCGCGATCGTGGCGACGACCGTCGCGACCACGCCCGTGCTGACAGTGGTCAGAGCGGCGGAGCGGTGGCGGGCGAACCAGCGGCGGATCATCCGCTCACTCCCCCACCGTCTCGGCGCACTTCTCGTCGCTCGGCTGACCGAGTCGACCTTCGCGCACGACGCGCACAGTCACGCAGACCCGGTCGCCAGGATTCGCCGCAACCACGAACTCGCTCGTGCGCTGGAAAGCTTCAGTGCCGTCGGAGAGCTGCACCTGGTAGGTGTCTCCGATCGCGAGCCCCGGGTCGGACCACGAGAACACGATGGCCGAACCGTCGAGCTGCGCATCGACGTTGGCAACGCGCGGCAGCTCGCGATCTCCCTCTTGAATTGCCAGGAGGGTCGCCGTCGCCCCGAGGGCGATGACGGCGAGCGAGACCAGCACGAGCACGGCGGCGATCAGTCGCGTTTGGCGTGCCGAAGCGGTCGCCCCGGTGGGCACCTGATCGGGTGTCTCGGCGAATGGTGCGGCGTTGGCGGCCGCGCTGCGCCGTCGACGACGATCGGCCGGAGACCCGGGGGCACGAGGCGAGACGGCGCGCACGATGGTGCGGTCGCCCGGGTCGCCGATGGTCGCGAGCGCCCAGTCGTCCATGGCGACATCGGCCTGCGTCGTGACGAGGCCGAGCTCTGCTTCGACGCGTTGCAGGTCGCGCACGAACTCGAGCACCGACTGCTGGCGCTGCTCAGGATTCCGCTTCATCGAGCGCTTCAGCACGGTCTCGAGCGACGCCGGCACGTCGTCGCGGGCGATCGACGGCACTCGTGCGCGGGCGATGCGGCCGATGAGGTCGTCGGCCTTATTCGAGCCGTCGAGCACCTCGAAGGGCGAGCGGCCCGCCAGCAACGTGAACAGGGTCGCACCTAGGGACCACACCTCGCTCTGCACCGAGCCCGGCGTGTCGTCGAGAAGCACCTCGGGCGCCGACCACGGGATCGACATGCCGACGCTGTCGGTCGAGCCGACGGAGCCCAGAGTCGAGGCGATGCCGAAGTCGCTGAGCACCGGATGCCCATAGGCGGTGGTGAGAATGTTCGACGGCTTGATATCGCGGTGCAGCACCCCGCTGCGGTGGGCTGTCTCGATCGCGCTGCCGATCTGCACGCCGATGCGTAGCACGTCGGCGACCGGAATCTGTTCGGTGCGGTATCTCGTGCCGAGCTTCGCCGAGCAGAGTTCCATAACGAGATACGGGCGGCCGTCTGCCGAGATGCTCGCCTGGTAGACCGTCAAGATGCCCGGGTGCGACGACAGCTGCGCCATGAGGTTCGCCTCGACCTGGAACATCTGCCGCACCTGATCGGTGACGACGGCCGAGAGCAGCACCTTGACCGCCACCTGCCGCCGCGGCATGTTCTGCTCGTACAGGAACACGTCGGCGAAGCCGCCACTGCCCAGCAGTCGGACATGACTGAACCCGGGCAGCACAGGAGGTTCCGACGGTCGGCGTTGCGCCATGGAATTCCCCCTCCCGCAGCGAGCCCGCAGCTATCCCCTCAGTGTAGAGAGTGGGCGCGTCAGGCGTCGGGAGCGTGCACCACGTCGACGACGATCACGGTGATGTTGTCGCGTCCGCCCTGTGCGAGCGCAGCGTCGACGAGGGCATTCGCCGTCTCTCGCGCACTCAGCCTTGCCGCAAGGTGGAGGCGCAATCGCTCGAGCGGTACTTCTTTGGTGAGACCGTCCGAGCACAGCAACAGGCGCATCCCCGACTGCAACGGCAGTAGGGTCATGTCGATCTCGGGCTCGATCGAGAACCCGACGGCGCGCGTGATGACATTGGCCTCGGGATGGTTCTCGGCCTGCTCGGCGTTCAGTTGGCCGGCATCGACCATCTCTTGCACGAGCGAGTGGTCGGTCGTGACCTGCGTGAGCTCGTTGCCGATGAAGCGGTAGACACGGGAGTCGCCGACGTTGAAGACCGTCAGCATCGGACGACCATCGACGAGTGAGAGCGCGGCGCCGGTGACCGTGGTGCCGATGCCGAGATCAGCGTCGTCGAGCTGATGGATATCCCAGGTCGCGAGGTTAAGCGCATCGACGATCGCGGAGGCCTCAATGAACTCGGTATCGACAGAGGCCTGCAGGCGCCGCACGACGGCATCGCTCGCTCGGTCTCCATGCGAGTGCCCGCCCATGCCGTCGGCCACGGCGA